>CP075528.1:2444164-2749685 GCA_025808875.1 Enhydrobacter sp.
GTGTGACGCCTTCGTCCTCTTCTTCCTCGAACATCTCCAGCTCGAGGCCCTCCAGCAGGGCAAGCGCTTCGTCGCGCGAGACGAAGGTCATGCCGGGCCGGCCGAACCAGGTGTCGCGCGGGCCGTACCACTGGCCGCTGAAGCGGCCGCCGGAGGGCAGCGCCTCGCGGATGCGCATCCAGAGGTCGCGGAATTTTTCCGGCTCGCACAACGGCATGGCGAAACTCGAGTTCACCAGATGGATGCCGATCGGCAACGGGATGTCCTCGAAGCGGCCGAGGACGGGTGTAATGCGCTCGTCTTCCGGCAGCTTGCGCAGCGCTTCGGGTTCACTGTCGACGGCGACCACGCGCCAGCCGCGCCTCAGCAACTCGACGAGGTCGCGGCCCGCGCCGCAACCGAGGTCGACCGCGAGCGGGTCGGCTGGCAACGGTTCGAAGCCATCGAGGGCCTTCAACAGTGTGCGCCGTGGCGGGCGGTCCCGCAGTTTCGCGTAGTAGGCCGCCCAGTGGCGATCAGGTGCTTGTGACATGCGCATTTGCGTGTTGGTATGGCCTCAACGATAGCAACAGCGCCGTGCGGGAGGAACTCATGAGGGTGTGGGGACGCCTTGCGCTGGGCGCCGCTCTCGCACTGGTTCCTGTCGGGCTGCAAGCCGAGATGGGGGCGCTCGAGCGCGACGCGCGAAGCGAAGGTCATCTGACCTGGTATGTCGCCCACTATACGTCGGAGGCCGCAGCGGACCTGGCAAACGCCTTCGGCGACCGATACGGCGTCAAGGTCAAGGTCGTCCATACGACGGCACAGGTTTCCTACCAGCGTCTGCTGCAGGATCTGAAGAACAAGCAGGCGATTTGCGATGTCTTCTCGTCCACCGACGTCGGGCACTACGTTCGGCTGAAGGACAAAGGGTACCTGGCCCGCTACGAACCCCAAAATGCGGCGAAGATCGCCGAGCCGTTCCGCAGCTTCGATCGGGATGGCTTCTACCACGCGACATCGGCCGGCTTCGTGTTGTTGACCTACAATACCACCGAGTTGCCGGTCGATCGGGCACCGAAAAAATGGACCGACCTTCTCGAACTCGAGTGGAAGCACAGGATCGCGACGGGGCATCCGGGCTTTTCGGGCTATGTCGGGACCTGGGCGGTCGCCATGCGCAAGCTGTACGGCTGGTCGTTCTTCGAACGACTCGAGAAGAACAAGCCGCAGATCGGCCGATCGATCAACGACACGCTGTCGATGTTGTCGGCGGGCCAACGGCAACTCGGAGTCGGCGCCGCCGGGCCGACGCTCGCCCGCGCCACACGGGGCAGTCCATTGGCGATCACCTTCCCGGCCGATGGCGCCGTGCTGGTGATCGCGCCGTCCGCTGTGATGAAGGACAGCCGCAACCCGAACGCCGCGCGGCTCTTCATAGAGTTCCTGAATTCGACGGAAGCGTCGAGGATCAATGCCGCCCACTTCGCGGTCCCGATCCGCCCCGAAGTAACGTCGCCACCCGGCCTGCGGCCCTTGCAGAGCGTCAAGACGATCCGGCCGACCGTCAGCGAGATCGCGCAGGGCATCCCCGAAGTCATCGACCAGTGGCGCGAGACGTTTGGCAACTAACCGGCGTCCGTTCGTGCTAATACCCGCCCCGGATGACCACGCTCGCGCTCAGGAATGTTTCGCGCCGCTTCGGCCCGGTCGAGGCCGTGGCCGGGTTCACCCTTGAACTCGCCGCCGGTGAATTCGTCTCGCTGCTGGGGCCATCCGGCTGCGGCAAGACGACCACCCTGCGCATGATCGCGGGGTTCGTGCCACCCAGCGAGGGCATCATCGAGATGAACGGCGAGGTGATCTCGTCGCCGACGCGCGTCGTACCGCCGGAGAAGCGGCGCATGTCGATGATCTTCCAGAGCTACGCCATCTGGCCGAACATGACGGTGGGCGAGAACGTGGCGTTCGGCTTGCAGGTCCGTCGTCTGGCGCGCGCCGAGATCGATCGCCGGGTGGACCGCATCCTCGATGTCGTGCAGATGCGCACCCTCAAGGAGCGCTACCCGGGAGAATTGTCGGGCGGCCAGCAGCAACGGGTCGCCCTGGCACGCGCCATCGTCGTCGAGCCGGAGGTGCTCCTGCTCGATGAGCCGTTGTCGAACCTCGACGCCAGCCTCCGCGAGGAGATGCGCGCCGAGATTCGTCGACTGCACGACGAGTTCAAGATAACCACCGTCTACGTCACGCACGACCAGTCGGAAGCGATGGTGACGTCCGACCGGATCGTGGTGATGAACAAGGGTCGGATCGAGCAGGTAGACGCGCCTCAGGCCCTCTATTGTCACCCACGCAGCCGTTTTGTCGCCGGTTTCATCGGTCGCACCAATTTCGTCGAGAAGGACGGTGGCGTGTATTCTCTTCGTCCCCAGGCCATCGCCATCTCGATATCCGAGCCGGCGGCCCACGGCATTTCGGCGGAAATCGTCGGCCGCTCCTACCTCGGGGAATCCTGGGACTACCAGGCTCTGCCGCAGGGCGACATCAGGCCGCTGCGAATCTCCACCGCGCCGGCCCAGGTCTTCGAAGTCGGGCAGCGCGTCTGGCTGGAGATCGATCCGGCCGCCATGGTACGAGTGGAGTGACCGCGAACACCCGAGTGAGAACATGACCGCAGGACCGCTTTCCCGCTTCACCGTGCTCGACCTGACGCGCGTGCGCGCCGGCCCGACGGCGGTCCGCTACCTGGCCGACTGGGGCGCCAACTGCATCAAGGTCGAGATGCCGCCCGGCGCTGGTGATATGGACATGGGCGGGCCGCGCCACGGGCCGGACTTCCAGAACCTGCACCGCAACAAGCGGTCGATCACGCTCAACCTGAAGGAGCCCGACGGCAGGGCCGTCTTCATGAAGCTGGTCGAGAAGGCCGACGTGGTGGTCGAGAACTACCGCGCCGACGTGAAGTTCCGCCTCGGCATCGACTACGAGAGCCTGAAGAAGGTCAACCCGCGCATCGTGCTGGGCTCGATCTCGGGCTTCGGCCAGGACGGCCCCTATGCCGAGCGCGCAGGCTTCGACCAGATCGCCCAGGGCATGGGTGGCCTGATGTGGGTCACCGGCATGGAAGGCCAGGGCCCGGTGCGCGCGGGCATCGCCGTCGCCGACGTGGGCGCGGGCCTGCACTGCGCCATCGGCATCCTGGTCGCGCTGTTGGAGCGCGAGACGTCGGGGCAGGGACAGTGGATCTCGACCTCGCTGCTGCAGGCGATGATTTCCATGTGCGACTTCCAGGCGGCACGCTGGACCATCGCCAAGGACGTGCCGGGCCAGGCCGGCAACAACCATCCGACCTCGATCCCGACCGGCGTGTTCAAGACCAAGGACGGCTACATCAACATCGCCGCCTCCGGCGGGCACATCTACAAGCGCTTCTGCGAGGCGATGAAGTCGCCCGAGCTCTATACCGACGAACGTTTCGCCACCGACAAGGCGCGCCGCACGAATCGCGACACCTTGAACGCGGAGATCGACAAGCGCGTGGCGCAGTACAACAGCGCCGACTTGGTGAAGCTCCTGAACGATTCAGGCGTTCCGGCCGGCCCGATCTACAAGATGGACGAGATGTTCGCCGACCCCCAGGTCAAGCATCTGAAGATGGCGCATCCGGTAAAGTCGCCGAAGCTGGGTGACATCGAGGTGATCGGCCAGGCGATCAACATGAGCCGCACACCCTTCGAGATGCGCAACGCCACGCCGGAGCAGGGTGAGCATACCGAACAGGTGCTGAAGGAATTCGGCTACGACGGCGCGGCGATCGCCGACTTCCGCAAACGCGGGGTGATCTGATGATCAGCCCGACACCCAACATGATCGCGGAGAAGGCGGGGCCGGTTGGGCGCCTGGTCTTCAACAAGCCGGCCAAGCACAACGCCACCTCGACCGACATGTGGGAAGCGATTCCCGTCATCCTGGACGAGTTCGAGAAGGATCCGGCGATCCGCGTCGTCGTGGTCACCGGCGCGGGCGACAAGGCCTTCGTGTCCGGGGCGGACATCTCGGAGTTCGAGAAGGCGCGCAACACGCCGGAGCAGGTGGCCTACTACGACAAGATCGGCGAGATCGCCAACGCGCGCCTCACCAGGTGCTCAAAGCCGACCATCGCGCGAATCCGGGGATACTGCATCGGCGGCGGACTGGCCGTCGCGCTGACCTGCGACATCCGCATCGCCTCGGACAACAGCAAATTCGGCGTGCCGGCGGCGCGGCTCGGGCTCGGTTATCGCGCCTCGGGCCTGAAGATCCTGATGGACCTGGTCGGCCCGTCGACCGCGAAGGAGATCTTCTTCACCGCCCGGCATTTCTCCGCGCAAGAGGCATTGGGCATGGGCCTGGTCAACCGGGTGGTGCCCGACGCCGAGCTCGACTCCTACGTCGACAACTACTGCCGGATGATTGGCGAAAACGCGCCGCTCACCATGCATGCTGCCAAGCGTACCATCGAGGAGCTGACGCGGCTCGACGGCAAACCCGACTTCGCTCGCTTGAGCGGGCTGGTGAAGGAGTGCTTCGACTCGGAAGACTATGTCGAGGGCCGCCACGCTTTCATGGAGAAGCGCAAGCCGGTGTTCAAGGGACGGTAGGGAGCGAACCATGTCCGTGCTGAGCCGCCAACAGATCGACGCCTTCTGGCGTGACGGATACCTCATGGTCGAGGAGGCCGTGACGCCGACCCAGCTCGCCGCGCTCAAGGGCGAGATCGAGCGCTGGGTCGAGGCGAGCCGGGCCCATTCCGTGCCCTTCGGTCCGCCGACGATCGACGGTCGGCCGCGCTTCGACATGGGCGCCGAGCACACGGCCGAGAAACCGGCCCTGCGGCGCATCAACAATCCCTCCGACATCTCCGACGCCTACCGGGAAGTGATGCTCGACGCGCGCACCGTCGACATGGTCGCCGACCTGATCGGGCCAGACGTCAAGTTCCATCACTGCAAGATCAACCTGAAGCTTTCCGGCGCCAGAACCGAGGTGAACTACCATCAGGACTTTGCCTATACGCCCCACACCAACGACGACATCGTGACGGCCTTGCTGTTCCTCGACGACATCGACGAGAGAAACGGCTGCCTGACCGTCGTGCCGGGGTCGCACAAGGGACCCATGTTGTCGCTGTTCGAGGGCGAGCGCTTCACCGGAGCGGTGGCGCCGGCGGAGGAGCAGCAGGCGCTCGGGCGATCCGTGCCCTGCGTCGGCAAGGCGGGAAGCGTTTGCCTGATGCACACCAAGTTGCTGCACGGCTCGGCCGCCAACGGTTCCGATGCGTCGCGCGGGCTTTACATCTGCGTCTATACGGCGGCCGATGCGGTGCCGATCGCGCGCAATCCGATGCCGAGCCTCAACGAGGGCCGCATCGTGCGAGGAAAGGAAGCCCGCTTCGCCCGCCTGACTGCGGGACTGGTGGAGCTGCCCAAGCAGCCGAAATCGGCCTCCTTCTTCACCGTGCTCGGCCAGGAGTCCAAGCAGGCGGCGGAGTGAGCGAAGCCTTTGCTGCCGTCGCCGAGCAGGATGCGACCGGCGGGACCGCCGAACTCTTTGCCGATATCCGGGCGACCATCGGCGTGCGGGTGGTCAACCTCGTGTGGCGCCATCTTGCGACGATCGATGGCGCCCTGCCGTGGGCGTGGAGAGCACTGAGGCCGCTCTATGTCGCGGGTATTCCGGACGAGGCGGCCCGCCAGTTCCGGAAGACGATGCTCCTGCCGGCGCTGACCGGATTGGCAGGCGACGATCCGGCCAGCGTCGATGACGTGGTGGCAAGCTACGACCACTCCAACACCATGAACTTGTTGGCGCTGGGCGCGCTGGTTGCCTGGCTGCGACGGGAAATCACGCCGGGGCATGCGCCGGAGCGGGGACCGCGTCTGCCCGCCCCGGATGTGGCCTTGCCCAAACTTGCATCGCAGTCGGACGTATCGCCGGAGACCTGGGCGCTCGTGCTCCGCCTGAACAGATTCGGCGATCGGCCGCGGCCGTTGATCCTGGCCAGCATGTACCGTCATCTCGCTCATGCGCCGCAATTCCTCGCGCGGCTCGAACCCGCATTGGCCGCGGCCGAGGCCGATGGTTCGCTTGGCCGGTCGATCGGAGACAATCGACGCGCCGCCCGCGAGCAGGCCGTGATGCTGGCACGGGCGATCGTGGCGGACCGGCCCTCCACCGACGGCCAGATCGAGGCGAGCATCTCGGCGTTCCTCGATCACGCCATCGGAAAGATGGTGACGATCTGTCGGGCGATCAGGGCGGCGAGGGGTGACGTTTGACCTGCCCGTCGCCATATCGGGCGCATCGGTACCCGGAAAGGATCGCCCATGAAGTCAGCTGTTTCGAAGCGCACGTTGCTGGCCGGTTTCGCCGTCGTCGCGCTGGCGCCGGCCACGTCGGTCTTGGCCCACCATGGCTGGGGTGAATACGATTCGAGCAGACTTCTGACGCTCACCGGCAGTGTCAAGGAATTCGACTACGCCAATCCGCACGGCACGCTTCGATTGGCGACACCGGACAAAACCTGGTTCGTCATTCTGGCGCCACCGTCGCGGATGGAGAGCCGAGGCCTGCCGCGCGATGCAGTCAAGATCGGCGATCAGATCACGGTCGAGGGCCACGCCAGCCGGTCGAAAGTCGATGAACTGCGGGCGGAACGCGTTCACGTGGCGGGTAAGGTCGTCGAGCTGCGCTGAGTTCCGTTCGTGATGGAGGGCGAGAAGGGCTTCTTCAGCGTACTGGCCTGGTTCCAGCATACGGCGCTGGCACAGGAGATCAGGGGCGGAACCTGGAGCTACGCCGCGCTCGAGGTCGTGCATTTGATCGGTGTCGCATGCCTGGTCGGTTCGATCCTCGCGTTCGATTTACGATTGATGGGGCTCTCGCGCGGACTCGAGGCGCGGGGCATGATGCGTCACTTGCTGCCGCTCGCGGCAATCGGTTTCGCGCTTGCGGCGGCCAGCGGAAGCCTGATGTTCATGGCCGACGCTGTCGCACTTGCAGCGAACCGCGCCTTTCAGGTCAAGCTCGTCCTCATCCTGCTGGCGGGACTGAATGCCCTGGCGTGCCACCGGGGGCCGCTCTCCGGCATGGGCGCGTGGAACCGGCACGTCGCGCCGCCCTGGGCGGCGAGAGCCATGGCCGTCTTCTCTTTGGTCTTCTGGTTGGCCGTCGTCGCGTGTGGTCGCCTGATCGCCTACGTATAGCCCGCTATTCGGCCGCCGCCTTTTGTTCGGCCGGGCGCCGCGCCAGCCATTCGTGCATGGCGGCTTCCATGGTCATGAACACAGCGCCGCCTTCCATCAGCTTCTGGATCAGCCGCTCGAGCATCATCATGCGATGGCCGCGGCCGATGACGTGCGGATGGAAAGTGTAGGTGAGTATGCCGAAATCGGGCTGCACGCGCGTCATGTAGGTGAAGTCGTCGACGAAGTTCTCGAGGACATTGGTCGCGTTCATCAAGCCGGCCTGGATCGAGCCGTTCGGGTTGCGCATGTATTCGAAGTGCGGGAAGTCGTCGAGTGACCAGCTGATCGGCATCTCGACCAGTGCCGTCTCGCGGCCGCGTACGAAAGGCGCCTCGAGTTCCGCGACATCCCCCTGGCGGGCGAAGTAGCAGTCGTAGTCGTGCCCCATCATCGAGCTGTCGTACCGGATGCCGTGCTTGAGCAGCAGCTCTATGGAATGGGGCGAGAGGTCCCAGGCCGGCGAGCGATAGCCGCGCGCGAGGCTGCCGCTGATGCGCTTGATCGATTCGTTGCCGCGCACGAGCTCCTCCTCCTCTTCGTCGCGCGAGAGGGTGACCGGCAGGCGGTGTGTCCATCCGTGATGCGCGAGTTCGTGGCCGGCTTCGACATAGGGAGCCACCGCGCGGGGCGTACTGTCGATGGTGTGGCCCGGCGTGAAGAACGTGGCCTTGATGCCGTAGCGTTCGAGCAGTGCGACCAGTCGGGGGATCACCACGACGTCGTATTCGCCGCGCGAAATCGCGGTCGGGGTCGTCAGGCCGCGGGCGATGAAGCCCGAAAGGTGGTCATGGTCGAAGGTCAGGCAGACGATATGGCGGGCCATCGAGGTCTCCTTGAGGCAGGGCGACTGTAGGCGGATTTGTTGCCTTCGCCCATCAGACCCTGCATGATGTATCCCAAACAGAGAAGAAGCACGTACAGGGAGGTAACATGGCGGGGGCGTCTGCCCAGCGCGCAGCCGCGCAGACGGGCGACAACCAGCTCGTCGTCGAGGGCGTGTCCAAGAAGTTCGGCGGCGTGACCGCCGTGCAGGACGTTTCGCTCGACGTACCGCGGGGCGGCATCCTTTCTATCATTGGCCCCAATGGCGCGGGCAAGACGTCGCTGCTCAACATGGTTTCGGGCTTTTACAAGCCGGATACGGGCCGCATCGTGCTCGAAGGCCAAGACATCACGCACCGCAAGCCGAGCGAAATCGCGGCGTTGGGCATCGCCCGCACCTTCCAGAACATCGCGCTCTTCAGCGGGCTCACCGTGCTCGACAACCTCATGCTCGGGCGGCATGTCCGCATGAAGGCCGGCGTCATTTCGAGCATGGTCTATTGGGGGATGGCCCAGAAGGAGGACATTGCCCATCGCGCGGCGTGCGAGGAGATCATCGAGTTCCTCAAGCTTCAGGATCTGCGCAAGCAGCCGACGGCCGCGCTCGCCTACGGCTTGCGCAAGCGCGTCGAGCTGGGACGGGCGCTGGCCGTCCAACCCAGCGTCCTGCTGCTCGACGAGCCGATGGGTGGCATGAACCAGGACGAGAAGGAGGACATGGCGCGCTACATCCTGGACGTGAACCAGGAGCGCGGCATCACGGTGGTGCTGATCGAACACGACATGGGCGTGGTCATGGACATTTCGGATCGCGTCGTGGTGCTCGATCGCGGCCGCCGCATCTCGGCGGGGACGCCGGAAGAGGTGCAACGCGACCCCGCCGTCATCGAGGCCTACCTCGGTACCGCCAAGTCCGGAGGACGAGCATGAGCCTGATCGATTTGCCGGACACCGACACGCTGCCCAAGCTCGTCGAGCGCAACGCGGTAGCCGACCCGCGCGGCGCCGGCATGCGCGAGAAGACGCGGGGCGTGTGGAAGACGTACAGCTGGTCCGATTACCGCGACAACGTGCGCGATTTCGCTCTCGGCCTCGCGGCGCTGGGCTTCGCCCGCGGCGACAAGCTTTCGGTGATCGGCGACAACCGTCCTCAGCTCTACTTCGCGCAACTGGCGGCGCAGGCGCTCGGCGGGGTTTCGGTGCCGGTGTACCAGGACTCGATCGCGGCGGAGCTGGTCTACGTCCTGAACCATGCGGAAACATCCGTCATCGTGGCCGAAGACCAGGAACAGGTCGACAAGGCGCTGTCGCTCAAGGACAAGCTGCCGAAACTGCGCTGGGTCGTATTCAACGACCCGCGCGGGTTGTCGTTCTACGACGACCCGATCCTGCGATCGTTCCAGGATGTGCTGGAGGAGGGCCGGAAATTCGGCCTTGCCCACAAGGACTACTACGCGAAAGCGCTTGCGGGCGGCACCGCGGACGACACGGCGATGATCGCCTATACGTCTGGAACGACCGGCAATCCCAAGGGCGTCATGCTGACGCACAAGAACATGATCGCGACGGTGGAGGCCTTCGTTTCCGTGAACGAGGTCAAGCTGGGCGACAACTGGTTGTCGTACCTGCCGATGGCCTGGGTCGGCGACGCGGCCTTCACGGTGGGCATGGCGCTGGTGGCGCGACTCACCGCGAACTGCCCCGAGAGCCCCGAAACGGTCCAGCGCGATCTGCGCGAATTGGGGCCGGACGCCATGCTGGCGCCGCCGCGCATCTGGGAGAACATGCTCACCCTGATGCAAATCAAGGGCAACGATGCATCCCGCGCCAAGAGATGCGTATTCGAGTACTTCCGCGGCCTCGCCGAACGCTGTGAACTGAAACGCAGTGACGGCAAGTCCTTGTCGCTGCTGGAAAGACTCGGGCTCGCGCTGGGCGAGGTCGTGGTCTACGGTCCGGTGCGCGATCAGCTCGGCTTGCGCAAGGCAAGGTGGTGCTACACCGGCGGGGCACCACTTGGGCCGGACACGTATCGCTTTTTTCGCTCGTTCGGTATCAACCTGAAGCAGGTCTATGGTGCGACCGAGGCCTCCGCTCTGATCGCCTGCCAGCCCGACTCCGAGGCCAACCCCAACACCGTCGGGCGCCCGATCCCGAGCGTCGATATCAAGGTCGATGACCGTGGCGAAGTGCTGCTGAAAGGGCCGAACGTCTTCAAGGGCTACTTCAAGCAGGACGACGTGACACGCGAGACGCTGACGACGGACGGATGGCTCAAGACGGGTGACGCGGGCTTCTTCGACAAGCAGGGCCACCTCGTCATCATCGATCGCGCGAAGGACGTCGGCAAGCTGGCCGACGGCACGGCATTCGCGCCGCAATTCATCGAGAACAAGCTGAAGTTCAGCCCCTACATCCGCGAGGCCGTGGCGTTCGGCGACCAGCGGCCCTTCGTCGTCGCCATGATCGCGATCGACATGCAGACCGTCGGGACCTGGGCGGAGAAGAAGGGGCTGGCCTACACCAGCTTCATGGATCTCAGCCGCAAGCCCGAGGCGGCCGAGCTGATCGGCGCGGAAATCGCCAAGGCCAACGCCACGCTGCCGGACGTGCAGCAGGTCAAGCGCTTTCTGCTGCTCAACAAGGAACTGGATGCCGACGATTCCGAGATGACGCGAACCCGCAAGGTGCGCCGTCGATTCGTGGCCGAAAAGTACGGCAACGTGATCGAGGCGTTCTACGGAGGCAAATCCGAAGTCGACGTCGTCGTGGAGATCACCTTCGAGGACGGGCGCAAATCGACACTGAACTCGACGATCGTCATCCACGATACCTACGGCGCGGCCACGACAGCGCGCCGGGCGGCGTAGGAGGTCCGATGGACTGGCAATTCACCTTTCTGCTGATCGGCAACGGTGTCCTTATCGGATTGATGTACTCTCTGATCGCGCTCGGTTTCGTCATCGTCTACAAGGCGACCGACGCCATCAATTTCGCCCAGGGCGAGTTCGTCATGCTGGCCGCCTTGCTGTCGGCGGCGATGATCGTCTTGATGGAATTGCCGTTCTGGATCGGCGTCATTGTGGCTGTCATCGGCATGGTATCGTTCAGCTTCGGCCTGGAACGGGTCGTGCTGCGCCCGTTGCTCGGCCGTCCGATCGTCGCGGTCATCATGGCAACCATCGGACTCGCCGCCATCCTGCGCGGGTTGGGACCGATGATTTTCGGTGCCGAGACGCGGTCCATTTCGCTCCCAGTCGGTGACGAGCCTATCTATCTCGGCCCGTTCATCCTGCAGCCGGTCCAGGTGACGGGCGCGCTGGTGGCGCTTTTCTTCCTCGGCGGGTTCACCTGGTTCTTCCTGAAGAGCCGCATGGGCGTGGCGATGCGCGCCGTGGCCGACAATCAACAAGTCGCCCAGGCCATGGGCATCAATGTCGAGCGCTACTTCGCGCTGGCCTGGGCGATGGCGGGCATCGTGTCGGCCCTGGGCGGTGTCGTATGGGGGGCAATGCTGGGAGTCGACGTCCATGTGGCACTGATTGGATTGAAGGTCTTCCCGGTCGTCATTCTGGGCGGATTGGACTCGATCGTTGGCGCCGTGGTTGGAGGCCTCATTGTCGGCATCGTCGAGAACTTGGCGGCAGGCTATCTGGATCCGCTGGTTGGAGGCGGGACCAAGGATTTCGCGCCCTATGTGCTGATGATCATAGCGCTGATGGTCCGGCCCTACGGAATCTTCGGCAAACGCAAGATCGAGCGGGTATAGGCGAACATGTTTCACCGCGAATCCGGCTACTTCAAAACGACCTACGCCGCCGACGGTGGGCTCTACCCGCTGCCGATCGCCAAGTGGACCGTGCTGTGTCTATTGACGTTGTTCGTCGCTTTGCCTGTGCTGACCACGAGCCTGCTCGGCGCCGGTTCGGCGGAATATTACGTCTCGATCGTCAACCTCATTCTGATCGCCGTCGTCGGCGCGCTCGGGCTCAACATCCTGGTCGGCTACACCGGCCAGATTTCGATTGGCCATGCGGGCTTCATGTCCGTCGGCGCCTACACCGCGGCCAACCTCGCCGTGAAGTTCGACCTGCCGTTCTGGCTGACCCTGCCGGCAGGAGGATTGATGGCGGCTGCGATCGGCATCATCGTCGGCATCCCCAGCCTGCGTATCAAGGGTCTCTACCTGGCGATCGCAACCTTGGCCGCGCAGCTGATCATCGAGTGGATCATCAATCACACGCCGGCCATTTCCGGCGGCTCGCAGGCGTCCATCGAGGTGGCCCGTCCGACGGTGTTCGGCTACCCCCTGAAGACGCAGCGCGAACTCTACTACTTCCTGCTGTTCTTCGCCGTCCTGGCCATCGTCGGTACGCTCAACCTGGTGCGCAGCCGCATCGGCCGGGCGTTTGTCGCCATTCGCGATCAGGACATCGCAGCCGAGATCATCGGCATCAACATATTCAGGTACAAGCTCACGGCGTTCGCGATTTCCTCGTTCTATGCCGGCGTGACGGGCGTGCTCTACACGTACTATCTCGGCATCGCCAACTACGAGAACTTCCTGATCACGACGTCGATCGACTATCTGGCGATGATCATCATCGGCGGATTGGGGTCCGTGCTGGGGTCGATCCTGGGCGCGGTCTTCGTCACCCTGCTGCCGATCGTGATCAGGCTGACCATGGAGAATTTCGGCACTCTGCTCTTCACGACGGCCGAACTGAACAACATCATCCCGGCGATGCGGCTCGGCATCTTCGGTCTGCTGATCATCGTCTTTCTCGTCCTCGAGCCGGAGGGGCTGAATCGGCTCTGGCGCAACATCCGGAACTACTTCCGGGTCTGGCCCTTCTCGTACTAGCGTACCGACAGATGAAACAGGAGGAGCTCATGACAAGGCATCTGGCAAGGCTAACCGCCTCGGCTGCGGCGGCCGTCTTACTGTCGACCGGGGGCGCGCTCGCCCAAGGCGGAGAAATCGTCATCGGCGTCCAGTGCGACCGCACCGGCGCCACGCAAACCGTGGGCGTGTTCTTCTGCCCCGGCAACCACGACTATGTCGCGGTGATCAACTCCAAGGGCGGGGTCGAGGGCCGCAAGATCCGGGCCATGGAGATTGACCACGAATACAAGGTCCCCCAGGGCGTCGAATCCTACGAGCGCCACAAGAAGGAAGGTGCGGTCAGCATCCTGCTCTACGGCACGCCGCACACGCAGGCCCTTGCCGCCAAGCTGGCCGAAGACAAGATCCCCGGTACGTCTCCGGGCTTCGGCAGCGCCGCCAGCGCCGACGGCAAGCGCTACCCCTACCTGTTCCCGGTTGCCGCGACCTATTGGTCGCAAGCGGCCGCGGCCGTGAAGTTCACCAAGGACAAGCTGGGCGGGAACCTGAAGGGCAAGAAGGTCGCCTACCTGTTCTACGACAACCCGGCAGGCAAGGAGCCTCTGCCGATCCTCGAGGATCTCGCCAAGCTCGAGGGTTTCGAGTTGCGCACGTTCGCCGTGCCGGCGCCGGGCGTGGAAATGGGCGCCCAAGTGCTCGACATCACCCAACGCTACCGCGCCGACTTCGTGATCGCCCACCTGTTCGGCCGCTCGCCGTCGGTGTCGATCAAGGAGTTCAAGCGGACCGGCTATCCGTTGTCGAAGGTCGTGAGCTTCGTGTGGGGCTCCGCCGAGGCGGATATCGAAGCGGCCGGCGGCGGTGCGGTGGCAGAAGGCTACAACACCATGCAATTCGCCGGTGTGGGATCGGACTACCCGATCCACAACGAAATCCGCGAGCTCTACAAGAAGGAAGGGAAGGGGCCGCCCAAGGAGATGGCGTCGACCGTCTACTACAACCGCGGCATCTTCCACATGGCTGTCCACATCGAAGCCGTGCGCAACGCCCTCAAGGCGAAGGGCGCGAACGCGAAGATCACCGGAGCCGACGTCAAGGAAGGCTTCGAGAAGATCAAGGGCGTCACGTTGGGCGGCCTCATGCCGCCCCTCGAGATCACGCCCGAAGATCACGAGGGCGGAGGCTGGGTCCAGATCTTCACCGTCAAGGGCGGCAAGCTGACCAAGAATTCCGACTGGTTCCGGGCCTATCCGGAAGTCATCAAGAAGCACATCGAGGCGGACGGCAAGAAGTCCTGAGGCTCGGCGGTGCAGGCGGCTTCGCCGCCTGCACCTTCTCTTTCGACAGGTGACGATCGCTTCATGCTGACGCTGAACAACATCGAAGTCGTCTACGACAAGGTCATCCTCGTCCTGCGCGGCGTTTCCGTTACCGCCCCGGAGGGGGCTGTAACGGCGGTGCTGGGCGCCAACGGGGCCGGCAAGACGACCACCCTGAAGGCCATCTCCGGTGTGTTGCGCAGCGAGCGCGGCGAGGTCACCAAGGGATCCATCGAGTATGGCGGCCGGCGCATCGACGGCATGCGCGCTCACGACGTCACGCGGCTGCGCATCGCCCAGGTCTTCGAGGGCCGCCGGGTGTTCGAGCATCTGACGACCGAGGAGAACCTGATCGCCGGAGGGCACACCCAGCCCGACATCGCCACCATCCGGCGCGGCATCGACCTCGTCTATACCTACTTTCCGAGGCTTCGCGAGCGGCGCACCCAGCAGTCCGGCTATCTATCCGGCGGGGAGCAGCAAATGCTGGCGATCGGGCGGGCACTCATGAGCCAGCCGAGGCTCATGCTGCTCGACGAGCCTTCGCTTGGGCTCGCTCCCATGCTGGTCGAGGAGATCTTCGGGATCGTGGCCCGCCTGGTGAAGCAGGAGAAGCTGTCGGTGCTGCTGGTCGAGCAGAATGCCACCATGGCACTGACGGTCGCCGACCACGGCTACGTGATGGAGAACGGCCGCATCGTGCTCGAGGGACCGGCCGCGAAGCTGCGCGACAACTCCGACATCAAGGAGTTCTACCTCGGGCTCAACGAAGGTGGGGCCCGCAAGTCCTACCACGACACCAAGCATTACAAGCGGCGCAAACGCTGGCTATCCTAGGCGCGATGCGCCCGGGACCGATCCTGTTCCTCATGCTGCTGGTCTTCGCGGCGCCCGTGTCGGCACAAACGTCGCTGTCGCAGCAGTGTGCGGATTTCGGTTTGTCGAGCTACCGCCAGTCCGACTCGGCGATCCTGCGGATCGTCGTCAATGACCACCCGGCGCCGGTGCTGGAGCGGCTGAGCATGTCGGTGGGAACGCAAACAGTCGCGGCGGCGCTCACTCTCAAGGGCCAGATGACCTACCGCCGCCGACCCGCAGTCGAGGCCCAGTTCGTCTGTCTGCTCGATGCCGCGGAGCGGCCGGTCTTCTTCTACGCCGTGCCCACCCTGGCGGGCCGAGTGGCACCGACGCCGTTGGTCAGGGGCAGCGGCGGCGCTGTCGTCTCGACGCCGATCGGCCAGCCGGCCGTGGGCCCGCCGAGAGCGCCGGCGACCGGTGCGGAGCCGGCCGGCACGACGATGCTGATGCGCGGGCTGATCCGCGACATCGGCGGGCGCCTGCAGATCACGCCCTGCGATGGTGCGCCGCTGCCGCTCGACGATCGGACGGCTGGCCTGGAATTGACCCAGACGCTGCGGGAGCTGACCGCCGGACGCGACGGGCGCCCTTTGTTCGCCGAGATACTGGGGGGCCGGGACGGCGGCCCCGGCGGCGGCATTGCCGCCATCGAACTGCGCCGGGCGGCCATTGAGACCATCGGCTGCCGCGAGCGGTTCGATCAGCGCGAGTGGATCGCCATGGGGAGCGAGCCGGCCTGGCGGCTGGAAATCACCGGCCGCGACATGGTCGTGATCCAGCCCGGCACCGGTGCCGGGCCGCGGATTGCCCACGGCGGATGGCGGCGCGAGGCCGGCCGGGTCGTCTATGCCGGCAACCAGTCCGGCGGCATGCGGGTGACGATCGAGGAACGGCGATGCATCGATGCGGCCTCGGGCTCGCTCTTCTCCTATTATGTCGAAGTCCAGAGTGAGGGAAAATCCTTCGGCGGCTGCGCGGCACACAATCCGGCCATGCCGGCGCCTTGATCGCGTGACAGGAGGGCGTGATGGACCAGATCGATCGCCTGCATGACATGATCGAATCGGCGCATCGGATCGTCGCATTCACGGGGGCGGGCATCTCGACCGAATCCGGCATTCCGGACTTTCGTTCTCCCGGAGGTATCTGGACGAAGTACCAGCCGATCTACTTCGACGATTTCATGTCCTCCGAAGAGATGCGCCGCGAGTCCTGGCGCCGAAAATTCGCCACCGACGAGACCATGCTCAAGGCCGAACCGAACGCCGGTCATCGGGCGCTCGCCAAGCTGGTGGAACAGGGCCGCATGAGCGCCATCATCACGCAGAACGTCGATGGTCTGCACCAGCGTTCGGGGGTTCCTGCCGGCAAGATCATCGAACTTCACGGCAACGCGACGTACGCCGCTTGCCTCGATTGCGGCCACCGGCATGAACTCGAACCGATCAAGAAGGCGTTTCTCGACAACGGGACGCTGCCGATTTGCGTCAAATGCGAGGGCATCGTGAAGACAGCCACGATCTCCTTCGGCCAAGCCATGCCGGAGATCCAGATGGCGCGAGCCCAGGACGAGACCATGGGGTGCGATCTCTTCATGGTGCTGGGCAGCTCGCTGGTGGTGTACCCGGCGGCCGGCTTCCCGCGCATCGCCAAACAGCGCGGTGCCCGCCTCGTCATCATCAATCGCGATCCTACCGATCAGGACGCGGACGCCGACCTCGTCGTGAATGCCGAGATCGGCCCGACGATCAGCAGGGTGGTTGGCGTCAACTAGGCCAGGAGGCCGACATGATTGGGCGCAGGGCGTTCGTCGCGGGTGGATTGGCGGGAATGGGCACGGCGGCCATGCCGGCCGTCGGACAAGACGTCACGTTCTTTCGCATCCTGACCGGCGGAACCGTCGGCACCTATTTTCCGATCGGCGGCATGATCGCCAACGCAATCTCCAATCCGCCCGGGTCACGCGCCTGCAAGGATGGCGGTTCGTGCGGCGTGCCGGGGCTGGTTGCCACGTCGGTTACGTCGAACGGCTCCGTCGCCAATGTCGCCGCCATCGCGAACGGCACCGCGCAATCGGGGTTCGTCCAATCGGACGTGGCATTCTGGGCCTATTCCGGCACGGGCACCTATGACGGTCGCGCACGGGTCGAGATCTTGCGGGCGATTGCCAATCTCTATCCGGAAAGCGTGCACGTCGTGGCACGCAAGGGGGCCGGCATCGCCTCGTTGGCCGACCTTCGGGGCAAGCGCGTCTCCCTCGACGAACCGGGCTCGGGAACCCTGGTCGATGCCCGCTTGATCCTGAGCGCGATTGGCCTCACGGAGCAGGACTTCAAGGCGGAGTATCTGAGTGCCCAACGCGTCGGCGACGCGTTCAAGGCCGATGCCCTGGATGCCTTCTTCGTCGTCAGCGGTTATCCCCACAGCACGGTCGCCGACCTCGCGGTCACGACCGGGATCGAACTGATTCCCGTGACCGGGCCCGAAATCGACAAACTGCTGTCGCGCTTCAGCTTCTTCAGTGCCGATCGGATACCCGACGGGGCCTACAAGGGCGTGCCCGGCGTGGATACGATCAGCGTCCATGCGCTCTGGGTGACGTCGAGCAGGCAGCCCGACGAGTTGATCTACAAGATCACCGAAGCGCTCTGGAACCCCAGCACCAGGAAGCTGCTGGACTCGGGCCATGCCAAGGGCCGGGCAATCCGGCTCGAGACCGCACTGTCGGGGATCGGCATTCCCTTGCACGCCGGAGCCGAGAAATTCTACGTCGAGAAGGGACTCAAAAGGTAACGGGGGAGCGGGAATGCGTTTGAAAGGGAAGACCTGCGTTGTCACTGCGGCGGGGCAGGGCATAGGAGCTGCGGCCGCGCGTGCCTTCGCCGATCAGGGAGCCACGGTTTGGGCGACCGATATCGACGCCGACAAGCTGGACGCCCTGGCAGGCGTCGACCGGGTGGAACGGCGTCGGCTCGACGTCCTCGACAAGCAGGCGATTGCGGCCCTGGCTCAGGAAGCCGGCGCGGTGGACGTGCTTTTCAATTGCGCCGGGTTCGTCCATCACGGCACGGTCCTCGACGCCACCGACGAGCAGTGGCGCTTTGCTTTCGATCTCAACGTGCGCAGCATGCTCTGGACCATCCAGGCTTTCCTGCCGGGAATGGTCGAAAAAGGCGGCGGATCCATCATCAACATGTCATCGGCCGCGTCGTCGGTGAAGGGCGCGGCCTTGCGCTGCGTCTACGGGACGACCAAGGCGGCCGTGATCGGCCTTACCAAGTCGGTCGCGGTCGATTTCGTCGACAAGGGTATTCGCTGCAACGCGATCTGTCCGGGAACGGTACAGACCCCTTCGCTGGACGAGCGCATCGCGGCTTTGGGGGGTGGCGCCGACGCGCGCCGGTTCTTCCTGCAACGCCAGCCGACCGGCCGCTTCGGATCGGCCGAGGAAGTCGCCTCGCTGGCCGTCTATCTCGCAAGTGACGAGTCGACGTTCACGACAGGTACGGTGAATGTCATCGACGGCGGCTGGAGCGTGTGACGTGAGCATCGCCGATATCGCCGCCATGGCCCCGGTCATTCCCGTGCTCACCATCGAACGGGTGCACGACGCGGTTCCATTGGCGCGCGCGCTGGTCAAGGGAGGCCTCCCCGTCCTCGAGGTGACCCTGCGCACCGATGCCGCCCTGGCCGCCATCAAGGCCATGGCCGAAGACGTGCCGGGCGCCGTCGTCGGGGCGGGCACCGTTCTCGACGGCGATCAGCTTGACCAGGCCCGGGAGGCCGGAGCGAGCTTTGTCGTCAGCCCGGGTTGCACTCCCGCCCTGGCCCGGGCCACCGCCGCGGCAGGCGTGCCGTTTCTCCCCGGTGTCCAGACCGTCTCGGAAGCCATGGCCCTCGCCGAGCAGGGCTTTCGGCTGCTCAAGTTCTTCCCGGCCGACAGTTCGGGCGGGATCGGCTGGCTGAGGGCCATCGCCGCACCACTGGCCGGCTGTCGGTTTTGCCCGACCGGCGGGGTCAGCGCCGAAAGCGCACCCGCCTATCTCGCGCTGGCGAATGTAGCCTGCGTGGGTGGATCCTGGGTGGCGCCGCGGGACGCCGTGGCGAGCAAGGATTGGTCCCGGATCGAGCGGCTGGCGGCCGCGGCGGCGGGCCTGAAACGACGCTAGCGCCAGCCCGGGAAAGGTGCTTCAAAGGCGCCTTGGGGAAATGGGGCCAACCGCATGAATAGACTGGCAATTGCGGCGTTTGCAGTGTGCTTGGGCGCGACTTTTTCAGTGCAGGCCGACACCGTGCTCGTCCTCAATTCCGATGAGGCCTCCTACAGCCTGTTGAGCCGCAAATCCCGTACCGAGATCCAGCGCCTGCCGGTTGGGCGCGAGCCCCACCATATCGCCGTGACGCCCGACGGCAACGAGGTCCTGATTGGATCGACGTGGACCAATGAGCTCTTGGGGCTCGACAACAGGACGGGGGAACGGCGCCGCCTCGTCCGGGACATCATCGACCCTTATCATCTCGCCTTCAGCCCCGATGGGAAATGGTTCGTCACGACCGCATACCGGCTGGATCATGTCGACATTTTCCGGGCCGAGGACTTCAAGCTGGTGGGGCGCATCTTCATCGAAGCGCTGCCCAGCCACATGGCGTTCGATTCCGATTCGAAGACTGTGTTCATTACGTTGCAGCAGACGGGGCGCGTCGCCGCCATCGACCTGGCCACCCAAATGGTCAAGTGGAACGCAGAGGTCGGCAAGGCGCCCGCGGGAATCGTCATGCTTGGCGATGGCAAGAGGCTCCTCGTGGCGTTGACGGGTGAGGACGGAATCGTCGTCCTGGATCCGGCGACCGGCCGTTTGTCGGGGCGTCTGCAGACCGGCAAGGCGGCACACAATTTCTGGCCGAAGGGAGATGGGCGGCACTGGTTCCTGACGAACCGCATCGAAGGAACCATCTCGTTGATCGACACCGACGAGATGCGGGTGGTCAGCACGGCACGCGTACCGGGCGGCCCGGACTGCATGGACATCACCCCGGATGGCAAGGAACTCTGGGTGACCCAGCGCTTCCTGAGGAGGGTCGCCATCGTCGACATCGCGACGATGAAGATGATCGCCTCGATCCCCGTCGGGAAGTCGCCGCATGGCGTCTACATGATGAAGACGGGAGACGTCTCCGCGGCGCTTCCCGTTCGCAGCGGCGGGGCGTTCGAAGCACAGCGCAAGTAGGCCGCGCCGGTGCGCGATTTCATCGAGATCTGGCTCGCCATTCAGAACTGGGTCTTCGAGACCGCGGTGGCGCCGGTTCTCTTCCAGTACAATCTGATGGAATGGTACGAGCCGGGCTTCGAGGCCGTCGAGTTCGTGATGCTCGGTATCGTGCAGATCGCGGCGATCGTGCTGATCATGCGGGTGATCGAGCGCCGCTGGCCGCTGGAGAGGGGCGGCGACGACCGGCTGATCGGCGTCGATCGCGTCTACACGGTGTTGAACAAGCTCGGCGTCGTTCCCCTGGCAATCTTCATCATCGCCTTTCCGATCACCCAGCAGATCGAATACACCGTCCGGGCACTGGGGTTGGCACCGCCGCGCATCGAGAATCTGGTGCCGTGGCTGCACGGTCAGCCCCTCGCGTCGTTCCTGGTCTATTTCGCGCTGTACGATTTTGCGGCGTACTGGGTCCATCGCGCCCAGCATCGCTTCTCCTGGTGGTGGGCGTTGCACAGCCTGCACCACAGCCAGCGGCGCATGACGGTGTGGACGGACGACCGCAACCACATTCTCGACGACTTCCTGGTGACGCTGGTGCTGGCGGTGTTTTCGCAAATGGTCGGCGTGCAGCCCGAGGACTACGTGTTGATCCTGGTCGTCGGCCGCATGGTCGAGAGCTGGTCGCACGCCAACATCGACATCAGCTTCGGACGGGTCGGCGAGAAGCTGCTGGTCGGGCCACGCTTCCATCGTCAGCATCATGCCTTGGCCACGCCCGGCGAGCCGCGGATCCACGATCACAACTATGCGCCGGTCTTTCCGATCTGGGACATCCTGTTCGGCACGGCAAACTACGACGGCAGGCACCGCCCGACGGGGGTCGATGATCCGGCTGCTGATGCCGACAACGGCCGCGGCTGGATCGCCCAGCAGGTCGCCGGTTTCGGTCGCTTCGCCGCGGCGTTGCTGCCGGGCCTCAAGCGGGCTTGAGGGCGGCCAGAACGTTGTCCCGGCGCGGGATCGGCGCCACAGCACCATATCCTCGGGTCTTGAGCGCTGCGGCCACGTTGGCGTAGCGCGCCGCCTGCATCGGATCGTCGCCTGCCAGCAAGCGCGCCAGGAATGAGCCGCCGAACGTGTCGCCGGCGCCCGTCGCATCGACCGCCTGCACGGGTAGCGGGGGGATCACCGCACGTCGCTCCCGGGTCGCGACCAGCGCCCCGTCGGCTCCCATCTTGAGCGCAACGATGCCCGGTCCCATGGCGAGATAGTGGTCGACGATCTGGTCAGGGCTCGACAGGCCGGTGATCTGCCGCGAGTCGTCGAGGCTGGGAAGCGCGATGTCGCACATCCGGAAGGTGGCCTCGATGGTTTCACGCGCGCGTTCGATGTCCCACAGCTTGAGACGCAGGTTCGAATCGTAGGACACGCGTACACCGGCGTCTCGGGCGATGGCGATCACGGCCTCGCAAGTATCGCGAGCGGTCTCGCTGATCGCCTGGCTGATCGCCGACAAGTGGAGGATGCGCGCCCCGCGAACGTACGTCGGCGGGATGTCCCTCGGCGCGAACAGCGAGGCGGCCGAGTGCTTGCGCAGGAAGTCGAACTTGTGGCCCGTCGAGTCGTGGGTCACGAAATAGACGCCGGTCGGAGCGCTCGGATGACGCCTGACGTGGCTTGCATCGACGCCCTCGGCGCTCCACAGATCCATGAAGGCATCGCCCATCCAGTCGCGGCCCAGGCCGGTCAGGTAGCCGACACTGGCGCCCTGGCGCGCCGCAGCGATGGCCGCGTTCGACGTGTCGCCGCCGAACCCCTGGATCCATGTCCGGCCGTCGCCGTCGCGCGGGCGGTTGAACTCGATCATCGGCTCGCCGAGGCAGACGATGTGGGGAACGTCAGGCATGACCGGACATTAGCTGGACTTCGGGTACGAGTTCCATGAGGCTTGCGTCGACGAACGCGGAGGAATGCAGATGGCCACGAACAAAAAAGGAAAAGGCGAGCGGAGGTTGCGCAGTCGCGAATGGTTCGATTCCAAATCCGATCCGACCATGACCGCCGTCTATCTCGAGCGGTACATGAATTTCGGACTGACCTTGGCGGAACTGCGCAGCGGCAAGCCGATCATCGGCATCGCCCAGTCCGGCAGCGACCTGTCGCCGTGCAACCGGCATCACCTCGATCTGGCGTGGCGCTTGCGCGACGGCATCCGCGAGGCCGGGGGCATCCCCATCGAGTTCCCCGTCCATCCCATCCAGGAGACCGGCAAGCGTCCGACGGCGGCGCTGGACCGCAATCTGGCCTATCTCAGCCTGGTCGAGAGCCTGTTCGGCTACTTCTTCGATGGCGTGGTTCTCACGACCGGCTGCGACAAGACCACGCCGTCGCAGCTGATGGCCGCCGCGACCGTCGACATCCCCGCGATCGTGTTGTCGGGCGGGCCGATGCTGAACGGCTACTTCGGCGGCGGTCTTGCAGGGTCCGGCACCGTGATCTGGCACGCCCGCCAGGAACTGGCGGCCGGGCGCATCGACATGGAGCAGTTCATCGAGATGATCGCCTCGGGCGCGCCGAGCGCGGGCCACTGCAACACCATGGGCACGGCACTGTCCATGAACAGCCTCGCCGAGGCGCTGGGCATGTCGCTCACCGGTTGTGCGGCGATTCCCGGCCCCTACAAGCAGCGCGCCCAGATCGCCTACGAGACCGGCAAGCGCATCGTCGACATGGTATGGGAGGATCTCCGGCCATCGAAGATCATGACGCGCGAGGCGTTCGAGAACGCGATCGTGGCGGCGAGCGCGCTCGGCGCATCGACCAACTGCCCGCCGCACATCAACGCGATCGCGCGGCACATGGGAGTGAAGCTCGACAACGCTGACTGGGACAAGGTCGGCTACGACATCCCGCTGCTCGTCAACCTGATGCCGGCGGGCGAGTATCTGGGCGAGGAATTCTACCGGGCGGGTGGTGTGCCGACGGTGATGGCCGAGCTGCTTCGCAAGCGCAAGCTGCACGGCGATGCGCTCACCGTCACCGGCAAGACCATGGCAGAGAACCTGAAGGACGCGAAGTCCGCCGACGGCGAAGTCATCAAGAGCTACGACAAGCCGATGCTCGGCCACGCTGGATTCGCCGTGCTCTCGGGCAACCTCTTCGACTCGGCGATCATGAAGACCTCGGTGATCTCGCCGGAGTTCCGCAAGAAATACCTGGAGAGAAAGGGCGACCCCGACGCCTTCGAGGGCACGGCGATCGTGTTCGAGGGGCCGGAGGATTACCACCATCGCATCAACGATCCCAAGCTGCCGATCGACGAGGACAGCGTGCTGTTCATCCGCAACTGCGGCCCCGTCGGCTATCCCGGATCGGCCGAGGTGGTGAACATGCTGCCGCCCGACCGGCTGGTGAAGGGAGGGGTGACGCTGTTGCCCTGCGTCGGCGACGGGCGGCAAAGTGGCACATCGGGCAGCCCCTCGATCCTGAACGCCTCGCCCGAGGCCGCCGTCGGCGGCGGCCTGGCGCTTTTGAAGACCGGCGACAAGGTACGGATCGACATCGGCAAGCGACGGGCCGACATCCTGATCTCCGACGCCGAGCTCGCCACGCGCAGAGCGGCCTGGAAGCCCGATCTGGTCGAAAGTCAGACACCGTGGCAGGAACTTCAGCGCAAGTTCGTCGGACAGCTCGCCGGCGGCGGCTGCCTGGACTTCGCTGTGAATTACCAGCGCATCACGGAGACCAAGGGCGTGCCCCGGCACTCCCACTGAACGTCAGCGAAGGAGGCGTTGCTCGACCGAAACCGGCAGGTCGGACCGGTTGATGAGAACGATCGCCCAAGGCGACGTGACGACCGCCGGCGGCCGGGCCGGCACTGGCGCCAGGCTCGCGGTGGCATTGGCCGACGGCGCGAAGCCAGCGGCGCCCCCAGGGGCGAAACCGGGCGACGAGGCAACGGGACGCGAGGCAGCCATGGACGAGCGCTGGGCCATCAGTGCTTCGGCCGGCACTCGCTCCTCGAACACGATGACAATGCGGTCGCGACGGCGATTGGCCGACAGGATGTTGACGAGATAGCCCTCGCCTTGTCGGCGCCCGAGAAAGATTCCTACGGCGCGCATGCGACCAGGCTCGAAGTGATCGGGCGGCGCCGCGCCGACACGGCTCCATAGGCCACGCCACTCGGCATTGTTGGTGGCGACGACGTGCTCGGACTGCCGCGTCTGGGCATTGGTACCCTGCCACTGTCGCACTTCCACGGCCTGTGCCGCGGCATCGAAACTCTGTCCGACGATCAGCGATCCCGCCGCAAGCATACCGACGCCAACGATCGGCGGGCTGAAGATGCGCCGCAGTGCATGCGAAACTGATCGGGCGCTAGACCACACGATGAGCAACTCGGCTGTGACGGGGACTGATGATGTTGTGCTTCTTATCCACCATGACACTTTGGCTCAATTGAGGCGTCCGTCCGGCCGGCCGCGCTAACTATACATCGGTCTCCTGCGCAACGGCAGGGCATGAGATCGGCGGTGCGTGGATTTCCCGCCTCGCCGAGCGGATCTGTTGCAGCTTTGCCACAGTGCGCGGCTCTTTCCGACCGTCGCCGCCGATCACATCGCCAACGGTACCCCCGACCTCGGCGACGAGGTGTGACGCGAGCCGGTTGCCAAGTCTCGATTCACCGAGAGATTTGACGCCGAATTCAACCTTGTGTTGTGCCGTTTCCTGCGGCCTCTGATGTTCGTAGTTCAGGAACCCGGGAGATTCTGGCCGTTCGGCTTCGACAGTCTCAACGTCATCGACCTGTTCGGCTGGTGTAGTCGCGTGACGCATCCTTTCCAACGGCGCTGTCGCGTCACACCAACGAGGTGATCCTCGAGCCGCTCGCAGTCGATCGCGCGCGTCAATACACCTACAGTCTGACCAGCGGCGACGGCCGTCCAGAGGCCATCGCCGAGGCAAGACGCGACGCGGAATTCGTCGGCACCACGACTATTACGGCACTCTGACGGTGGCGCTCGCCGGCGGCTAACCGCGCTTGGCGCGATCGGCGGCATTGGTCGTCTGTATGGTCTCGCGGATGCGCCGCCAGTCGTCCTCGCTGTGCGACAGCATGCCGGAGAAAGTGCCGTTGCCCATGATGCCCATGGCACCGTCGATGGCGATGACTTCGCCGTTGATGTATTCGACCTCGTCGCTCATCAGGAAGGCCGCCATGTTGGCGAGCTCGTGCGGCCTGCCCACACGGCCGAGCGGGTTACGTGACTTGTAGCGATCCTCGTCACTCTCCTTCATCGGATTGAGCCGCGCCCAGGCGCCCTCGGTGGGGAAGGGACCGGGCGCTATGGCGTTGAGTCGGATGCCGTGGCGTCCCCACTCGACGGCCAGGCTCTGGGTCATGACGGCGACACCGGCCTTCGACATGGCCGAAGGAACGACGAATGGACTCCCGGTCCACACCCAGGTCGTCAGGATGCTGAGCACGCTTGCCTTGTGCTTCTCGGCGATCCAGCGCTTGCCGCAGGCGTTCGTGATGTAAAACGTGCCGTGCAGCACGATGTTGGCAATCGCGTCGAAGGCGCGCGGGCTGAGATCCTTGGTCTGAGAGATGAAGTTGCCGGCGGCGTTGTTGACCAGCCCGTCTAGCGGCCCGCCCGCCCAGATCCGGTCGACCATCTCCTCGACCGCGGTGGCGATGCGGATGTCGACGGCATGCGTTTCGACGCGACGTCCCGGATGCTTCGCCATTACCTCCTGCGCCGTCTCCTCCAGCACGGCACCGCGCCGGCCGCAAATCACGCAATCCGCGCCGAGTTCGACGAACTTTTCCATCATGATCCGGCCGAGCCCCGTGCCGCCACCGGTCACCAGGAAGCGCTTGCCCTTGAAAAGATCGGCCTTGAACATTCGAGTCACTCCGGAATCGCCATGATTTGTCGTCTAGCGTGGGGGGAATACCGATCACAAGGACTGTTGCGAATTGCAGCAGGGGTGTTAGGATTTCTAAATAACAAGACGGGATCGTTGAAAATGACGACCCAACAGGGAGAGGCAACAGTCGGGGACGGCGGATCGATTGAGCTGCGTGGAAAAGTAAAGTGGTTCAACGCCGTCAAGGGTTATGGGTTTTTGGCCCTTGAAGGCGACAACAGCGACGCGTTCCTGCATGTGACGACACTGCGCCAATCCGGGCATGAGGATCTCAAGCCCGGAGCGACGGTGGTGTGCGCCGGCGTGCGTGGCCCGAAGGGTTGGCAGGTCATGAAGGTGATCGAGGTGGATTCCTCGACCGCCCTCGCGGCTGCGCCCAAACCGCCGCCGATTCCGGACGGCATCGCCATGGGCGATTACATCGCCGCACTGGTGAAATGGTACAATAATGAACGCGGCTACGGCTTCGTCACACGCGAGGCGACCGACGGGGACATCTTCGTGCACGCTGCGGTTCTGCGCCGCCACGGGCTGGAGTCCTTGGCGCCGGGGCAGAAGGTCATGGTGCGCATCGCCGAGGGACAGAAGGGGTTACAGGTCGTCGAGATCCGGGCGGCTTGACCGCCGCCCGCGCGGCCGGGCACTAAGCCCGCCATGGCGCATCTTCCGTACCTTCCACCGCTCGGGCGACGCTCGATGTTGGCCTTGCCGTTCGCAGTGTCGGTCGCCGGGACGGCGGAACCGGGGCGAGCCCAGAACGGCGATATCCGTTTCAAGCGCTCCGCCCTGACGATCGTCACGGGCGGCCGCGAGATCAAATTCGACGTGGAACTCGCCCTGACCGAGGCCGAGCGTCAGCGCGGCCTGATGTTCCGGAAGCGGCTCGGTCCCTACGAGGGCATGCTGTTCGACTTCCACCGCGAGGCGCCGGTCAGCTTCTGGATGAAGAACACGTTGATTCCGCTCGACATGATCTTCATCGCGGCGGACGGCACGGTGCGCCACGTCCATGCCAACGCCACACCGCTCTCGACCGACTCCATTCCGAGCCTGTTCCCCGTGCGCGGCGTGCTCGAGATAAATGGGGGCAGCGCAAAGCTGCTCGGTATCAAGCCCGGCGACAAGGTACGGCACGAGATATTCGGCAACGCGTAGTCGATGGCAACCGCCTACCGCTTGTCAGCCGCCACCGCCCGGGAGCGAGCGGCGCGGGATCGACTCGACCACGCGCATGGACCTTTCGGACGACGGGGAGGCTGGCGAACAGCCCCTGTTCAGGCCTTGAGGGATCTGAGGTTGCTGACTGGCACCGGCCGACTGAAGCCCTTTAGCTCGCGCGGCCGCTCCTCGTCGAACTCCGCGATGCCGTCGCAAGCCACGGCGAGACGACGCGTGACCAGGATCTCCCCGTCCGCGGCCGCATCGGATAGGCGGGCGGCGAGGTTCATCACCGAGCCGATGGCGGTGTAGTCGGAGCGTGCCTCGAAGCCGATGCGGCCGAGTGTGGCATGCCCCTGGGCGATGCCGACGCCGAAGCCCAACTCATCGCCGCGCCTGCGCCAGCCGTGGCAAAGTCCCGCCATCTGTGCGCGCATTTCGGCGGCCATGCGAATGGCCCGCTGCGGCGCATCCGGCACGGGGAGCGGATCGTTGAAGTACAAGATTGCACCATCGCCGGCAAAGCGGTCGACGGTGGCGCCATGCTTCTGCATGATCGGGCCGAGTGTGCTGTGATAGGTGTTCAGCAGCGACATGACATCTTCGGGCTCCGCCGTTTCGGAGAAGGTCGTGAAGCCGCGCAGATCGCAGAATGCCACGACGATCTCGCGCCGGTGGCTGTCGAGGACCGCCTCGCCCTTGGCCAGCATCAGGTCGGCGACCTGTGGCGGCAGGAAACGGCGCAATCGGCCCAACCGCTCGATTCGTTGCACCTGATCGCGGACCCGCAGCTCCAGATCGGCGTTGAGTTCGGTGAGTTCGTCGTAGAGCTCCTTGATGCGCAGCATGGAACGCACGCGCGCCATGAGTTCCGCGTGGTCGAACGGTTTGGGAAGGTAATCGTCGGCGCCGGCGTCCAGGCCGGCGGCGACGTCCTTCTTGTCGGTCTTGGCCGTAACCATGACGATCGGCATGTAGGGCAGGCTCGGGTCGGCGCGCACGCGGCGGCAGACCTCGATGCCGTCGATGCCGGGCATCATGATGTCGAGCAGGATGAGGTCGGGCTTGAGATCGACGATGCCGGCGAGGGCACTGTTTCCGTCGGCAGCCACCGCGACTTCATAGCCGCGGCTCTGCAGGCGCATCTGCAGGATTTCCACGTTTGCCGGCATATCGTCGGCAACAAGAACGAGTGGGGGCTTGCGCATCTCAGTCGAGGTAGGAGCGAATCTTGGCCAGCAGGGCGCGCGGGCTGTAGGGCTTGGCGACGTAGTCGTCGCATCCGGCGGACATCGCCTTTTCCTGGTCGCCGGACAGCGCGAAGGACGTGACGGCGATGATCGGTATGCGACTGGTCGTCTCGTTCGCCTTGATGCGACGGGTCGCCTCGTAGCCGTCGATGCCCGGCATCTGCATGTCCATGAGGATCAAGTCGGGAGTGGTTTCGATGGCCCTGGCGACGCCCTGCAGACCGTCGTTGGCCTCGACGATCCCGTATCCTGCGACCTCGAGCAGGTCGCGCAGGATCCGTCGGTTGTCCTCCGTATCCTCGACCACCAGCACCCTCTTGGTCACGAGGCACCCCCAATTCCGGCCTGAACCGGCAGGTCGACGATGAAGGTCGCACCCTTGCCCGGAGCCGACTCGACGCGCAACGTGCCGCCGTGCATTTCGACGATCCGTCGGGTGATGGCGAGGCCGAGGCCGGTGCCGCCCTTGCGGCGGGTACTCGTATTGTCGACCTGCCGGAACTCCTCGAAAATGAGCTGTTGGTCCTCGGCGGCAATGCCGGGACCGGTATCGCGCACGCGAAGGTCGAAGCGATCGGCGATGCAGCGGACCGACACTTCGACCGTGCCGGCATCGGTGAATTTCAGTGCATTGCCGACGAGGTTGAGCAGGACCTGGGTGAGCCGCCGCTCGTCGCCAATGCCGCCCAGCAGGCCGGAGGAGACATCGGTGCGCAGGCCGATCCCCTTGCTCTTTGCCAGCCCCTCGGTGGCGGCGATCACCGACTGCACGACAGATCCCATGTCGTAGGGCTCGTTGGCCAAGGTGAACTGGCCGGCCTCGATCTTGGACAGGTCGAGCACGTCGTTGATCAGGTCGAGGAGATGACGACCGTTGCTCTGCACGCGTTCCAGCACATCGGCCGCCTTTGCCGGCAGATCCCCATAGATACCGTCGGCCATCAGCTCGGTGTAGCCGAGGATGGCGTTGAGCGGCGTACGCAGTTCGTGACTCATGTTGGCGAGAAACTGGCTCTTGGCCTTGTTGGCGTCCTCGGCTGCCTGCTTGGCCGTCCGCAATCGCTCCTCGTATTCGCGCCGAAGGGTGATGTCCTCGGCAGCCGTAAGCACGCACTTGGCACCGCCATAAGTCATCAGTGCCGACGACAGCCGCACCCACATTTCCTGCCCGTCCTTTCGGCGCAGCTGGACCGTGTCTTCGATGGCGGCATTCGACGAGCGCAGCCTCCGCCCCATGTCGGCCACTACTTGCGGCGTGAGAAGATCGGAGCTCTTCAGGGCGAAGAACTCTTCGAGCGTGAGGCCGACGAGGTCCGCTACCCAGCGATTGGCATAGACCGTCTGGGCGTCATACAATCGAAAGATCGCTACCGGAATGGGCAACGCCTCGATGATGGCCCGCAGCCGCTCCTCGCTGGTCTTGACCGCGGCCTCGGCGCGGGCGCGGCGCTCCACCTCGAGCGTCTGTTGGGCAGCGAGTGCGGCCCGTTCGGCGGCGATGGCGACGTTGCGCTTGAAACTGCGCCAATTGGCGTTCAGGAACGCCAGCATCCCGGGAATCAACAGTCCGCTGAGCAGCGCCCAGGGATTGTAGGGGCCTGGCCGTTCGAACAGTGCGATCACGAAGGTAACGGTCAGCAACGGCAGGAAATAGCCGATCGTTGCCGCGGGCAGGGGAGAGATCGCGGCGACGGCACCCATACAGAGCACGGTCATGCCGGCCAGCATCATGGCGACGGCAAGCGGCGGCGCCGCGCCCTTGTTGGCGACGAAGACGACTGGCACCACCGCCCAGGCGATGCCGAGGATCGTCGAGTAGACCGTCAGAGTGCGGATTCGTCGCGGGGTCACCGAGGCCGGCCGCGGCCTGCCGCGCAACTTGAGCCAGCTCAGTACCATAGGCAGGCAGAGCAACGGGATCAGCAACCACAGGGCGGACAGCGAAAGGGGGACATAGTCGATGAAAATCAGGCAGCCGATCAGAGCGCCGATGATGTTGCCGAAGACCAGCGTCGGGGCCTGCGCAACGAGGTGCATCGACTGTGCGATGCGAATCTCGTTTTGGAAGGTCTGCTCGTCGAGATGGAACGGCTCGGCAGCGTCTACTGCCGCTGAACTGGCGGTTGCAGGCATTTGCTCGCCGGGAGTGGGGTAATTCAGGCGGTCGGCCTTTATACCCGATCAGCGCGCATCGAATGCAAATTTTTTGAGTTCGTCGAGGGACACAATGTGGAGTGTTGCGGCGTGCGTCGCCTCGAGCACGACCTGCGGCGCGGCCCCGGCCTCGAGCGCCTCCTTCCAGCGAGCCGCGCACAGGCACCAGCGGTTGCCCGGCTTGAGGCCGGCGAAGCCGTACTGCGGCATCGGCGTGGAAAGATCGTTGCCCGCCGACTTCGAGAAGGCGAGGAACTCCTTCGTCATCACCGCGCAAACCGTATGCAGGCCGGCATCCTCGCGACCGGTGTTGCAACACCCGTCACGGTAGAATCCCGTCAGCGGTTCGGCTGAACAGGGCTGCAAGGGCCCGCCCAGCACGTTGATCGACGGCGCGCGGCCGCCGCGTCCTTCCTCGGGGGTCTGGTCAAACATGGCCGGACCTTAGCACCGCCAAATGGGGCTTTCGAGGCGGCGGCCACACTGGTAGAACCCCCGCGCACAGGCACCTGGGACGAGCGGGGCGTAGCGCAGTCTGGTAGCGCGTCTGCCTTGGGCGCAGAAGGTCGTCGGTTCAAATCCGGCCGCCCCGACCAGCCCCGCAGCCGAGGACGAGACGACGTCGAAGGGGAACGATGAAGGTCCGTATCTTCAAGCCGGCCAAGACGGCCATGCAATCGGGTCAAGCCAACACCCGCGAATGGGTGATGGAAAGCGAGATCGCGCCCAAGGGCGTCGATCCCCTGATGGGCTGGACGACCTCGCGCAACACCATGGAGCAGGTTCGGCTGTGGTTTCCCACACTCGACGAGGCCAAGGCGCACGCCGAGCGCAACGGCTGGCAGTACACGATCGAGCGGCCGCACGCGCGGCCCGTCAGACCGAAAGCCTACGCCGACAATTTTGCCTACACCCGCGTCGGTCGCTGGACGCATTGACCGGTTTGGCCGGTCAGCCGCGTGTCGCAGGACTCGCGCTCATTTGCGAGAGGCCTTGTATCGGCCGTGCTATTCTCCGCGTACGCGCCCGTAGCTCAGGGGATTAGAGCAACCGCCTTCTAAAATTCGGGCACGATGCTAAAGCGTTGATCTGCAAGGATCGCGCTTCGCGCTGTCGGCCTGGAATTCGGCCGAAAGTCCGGGTGAGTCCCCAGCAAAGTCCCCAGCGCCTTCGACTGCACCATATCCGTGTGGGCTACTTCACGACGCGGAGGGCGCGCCGCCTAGCTGCCCGATTCGCCGCGCGCGCCAGCTCGTCGGCCGCGACGGCGATGTAGCGCTCGGTGGTCGCCATGCTGGCATGGCGCGCGAGGCGTTTGGTGATCGCGGACGAGCCCAGCTTGGCAATGCCGGTGATGTAGCCGGCGCGAAGGTCGTGGAAGCGGTGAGGGTGGTCGATCTCGCCTCGAACTGCCGTGTTCAGCCACCCCTTGCGGATGCTCTTCAAGGGCCGCCACACGTCCTCCGGGACGGTGTCACCACGAAGGGCGGCCTTGTGCCACTTCGGCCCCGGCCACGTCACAAGGCGCGTCTGGCCGCGCCGTCGCGCCTGGCTGGCCAACCGGAGGAGGAGCTGCCAGCCGGGATCGCCGCCATACACCGGCTGATCCTTGCCGCTCTTCGTCTCCGACGCGCGAAGGCGGATGCACTGCTCCTCATGGTCGAGGTGCCGCACCTCCAGCATCAAGGCCTCCGCGAGCCTGAGACCGAAGAGGCGCGCCAATGACGCCGCTTCGGCTACCCATGGCGTGGCGCCGGCAAGTCGCGCGCTGAACTCCGCCTCCGGCATTGGCGTCGGGTCGCGGCCGGGGTTGTGGACCGGCTTCACCTCGGGCGGGAAGGGCAACACTCGTTCGCCTGTGCGAGGGTCGCGCACGGCGTGCGCTGCTCTCAGCGCGGACCGCAGGCAGTCCAGGCAGTGGTTGACCTCGGAAGCGGATCGCGGCCGGTCGAGCACTCTCCACAGCTCCGGCCGGTCTTCGTCGCCTTCCTCCACCTTGCGCGGTCCGCCGATCCACACCCTGCGCTTCTGCGCCACCGCGAACTTGCGATAGGCGTCGATGTCCTCAACGCCGATGTCCACCACCGCACGATCCGGGCCGAAGAAGCGAAGCAGCTCGCCCATGATTCGCCTCAGACTGGCGACGTGGCTTGCACTGCTGTCGAGCTGGTTGCCGATGTGACGGAGAAGCGCCTGGCCCAGCAAGTAGGCACCGGGCCGAATGCCGCTCCTCGCCATGCCTTGCTCGGCCTTGGCGCGTGCGCGGGCAGCCACTTCGGCGGCCGTGGCATCGGCCTTCGTCCTGGCATAGACGCCGTCCGGGCTCTTGCACACGCCTCGATAGCGGACGCCGTTGGCAACGAATTCGTAGCACCATCGGCTCTTGCGCTGCTTGTCCCTGTAGACGGTCATGGGGTCGATGCTCCTGAGGGGAGTCTAGATGCGCACGCCGTGCGCGCGCAACGCGGCCAGTGTTTCGCGGAGCACTGCCGAGCTGCGCTTGGCTCGGGTTCTTGGGGCAGGGTTGTCCGGCGCCGCGCTGGTGTGATCGGGGCGAATCGCATTGCGATCCTTGTAGTCCTCGCAAGAGGCGCGGCTGACCCGCACGCCTCGCGGCTTCCTGGTCTTGCCGACGCGCCAGCCCTCCAGCTCGCCAAGCCGCAGTAGGGCCCGGATCGTCGTTTGGTCGCAACCGATGATGCGTGCGGCATTGCTAACGGTGATCCCGTCGTCGTCGGGCTCGAAGGGCTGAACGATTCGCGCGCCCGTCATGGGACTGTCAGTCCGACAACGGCAGGGAGCTGTCTGGCGCACGCCGCGCGTCTTCGTCGGTCGCCGCGTCGGTTGCCTCATCCTCGGCGCCGTCGTCGTCGCCAAGGATCCTCGAGCTGAGGACGTAGACGCGGACCGGGCCATGACCTGGCACGCGAACGGTCTGGGAGAATTTGCCGCCTGTCTTCGATAGATCGGCCAGCAACGCGCCCTGATCGTGAAGGGCGCGAGCGATAAGGCGTGCGTCCTGGCCTTTGCAGACTTCCGCCGTCCAGCTCTTCGCCAGCACCAGATACTGGAGTCGGCCGGTTTCGTCGCTCCGTTTGAAGCCGACGCGGTTGATGGTTCGGACTTCGACTGCTCGACCATGGCCGTCAACGCGCGCGGCTTCGCCAATGGTCTCGAAGCGCGATGCGCCGTGCGCCTCGATGAACTGTACGACCTGGGCGATGCCGGCCATGACCTCGCCTGAACCGGCTGAGCCACGTCGATCCAGCCACGCCTTGAAGCACGTTCCGGCCGCGCGCTCGGCCTCGCCGGCTGGCCAGCCCGTGAGACCCCATAGCGTCGCAAGGTTGCCGGCTGCGGCCACCAGCGCGAAGCGACCGGCAACAGAGAGAACCTGTCCCGATGCTTGGTCGGGGACGTGGCGGGCAAGGAATTCGTCGCGCTCGCCTTTCAGTTCCTCAATGAAGTTGATCCGGCTAACGGCCAGCTCGGCTGTCAGGCGTTGGAGGAAGGCCCGGATGGGTGTGCCATAGACCCTTGCCGTGATGTCGCGAAGATGTCGCGCGAAGGCGTCGCCATCGGCGTAACCGTGCAAGGTCTCGAACATGCCGCTACCGGCGCCAGCATCGGCGGGCACGTCGACCAATCGGACCTCTTGCCCGACTCGCGCGCGGTGTCCGGCTTCCTGCATCTTGTCGGCCAACGACAGCTCGCCAGTGGACAGGAAGAGCGTGCGCCACGTCGGCGGTGTGCGCGATAGACCGTCGCGACCGGCGCGGCTCTTGCCGGCGCCGTTCGCCAGCAGATAGGCGACCTCGCCAGCCTCGCGCGCGTCCACCTGGCCCATCTCGTCCAGACAGAGGAGCGCATCGCAGTGTTGAGCTGCGACGCCTTCGAGGCCGTTCGCCGTGCCACGCCACTGCCTGATGTAGCCTGATACGCCACCACCGCCCCACACGCTGCCGGCGACACGAAGGGCCGTGGACTTGCCGAGCCGCGACCCACCCTGGAAGTTGATGCCGCCCGATTCCTCGCCGGCCACCTCGACAAGAGGGGCCGCGAAGGCGGCGGCGATCGCTAACGCCAAGCGGGTGTTGCCAACGGCCAGCTTTGCGACCTGGGCTTTCCATTCTGCAATCTCGCCGGCTTGCCGAAAGGCATGAGGCATAGCGTGCGTGGTCTGCAGCACCACTCTCTCACCTGCGGGCGCGCCGAAGACTTCATCGGGCAGCACGAACACCGACTGATCGCCGGCGGCGTGCCATCCGCCGCGCGATACGCTCAACGCCGATGCCTCCGGGTTGAAAGCCGAGAGATAAGCCATAAGGGCCTTGCGGGCTGGCTCCAGCGGCGACACGTACAGGCCACGGTCGAGAAGGGTGGCGCGCACCTCGCGACCGTCTGTCGCCAGGAGCGAGCGCGGCATCGCCCATTCGTGGTGGCGACCGTCCGGATCGTTCCAACCGAGTAGCACGCCCCAATTCTCGCCCTGCTCGTCTCTCGTCTGCGCCTCCACCTCGAAGGGACCGCAGACATGGACCGCCGCCTTGGACTTGTCGGAGCTGGCCCAAATCAGCCCCTGTGGAGTCATCTCGAACTCGGACAGGACAACGTTGCTCGCAGCGCTCGGCGAGCGCCTGGCGGGCTTCTGAGCCGAACTGCGGGGCTGTCGCTGGGTGGTGTCTGCTGCTGCCTGCGATTGGTCTACTGGCGCCGGCTTGGCGCGGTCGCGTGGCCCGTTGCTCGTTACGCTTCGGGTAGCCTCCTGCGATTCGAGGAATTCCCGCATAGCCCGCTGTTCGGGTGTTTCTTCGTCGGGCCGATCGGTCATTGCGGCCTCCTGATGGAGGCCACCGGAGCGACGCGTCGCCACAAGCCGCGTACCAACGCAAAGCCGCGCTCTTGGGGCTTCCAGTTTGGCCCGTGCACTGACCTATGACGGCACTCAAATAGAAGCCGGCCAGCGACGCCGCCTATCGACCAACTGTCGCTCCCTTCGCGGAGGTGAGGGTAAGCGGCGATGATCGCGGCGGGGCTCCCGAAGAGCGCAAGTTGGGGGCCGCGACGCATCAGCTCGTGCTCCTGGAAGGCGACGACCTGGCCGCGCCAATCGCGGAAGAAGAACATTTCCGCGGGTTCACTCCGCCGGCGGCGACGCCCAAGGGCGCGGGTCGTACCGTCGTTCCAGCCATTGAAGTGATGCCAAGGGGCGGGGCGTACGTTGTCGAGGTGGCTACGCATCGCCGTGCACGCCTCCGGCAGCGGCGGCGAGTGCCTGACTGACAAAGCCCACGTTCTCGGGGAGAACGACGCCCTTGGCGATGGCCGCCGATATCAGCGCTTCGGCCGCCTTGCGGTCGTCCCAATCACTCCCGTCAGGAGTGGGCCATGCGGCTTGCAGATACTCGGCCGATGCGCCGAACAAGGCGAAGATGGTGTTTCGGGTGAGCTGTGAGGCCTGGAGGGCGCGGTGCTGACCCAGCACGTCGATGTAGAAAAGCCAGTCCTCGTGGATGCCGAGCGCCACTATGGGGCTGTTCGTCGAGGATCTGGAAATCTTGGCTTGCATTGGCTCGCTCCATCACCGTTGGTGAGGGCGAACCAAGTAGGCGAACCGATGCTAGGCGTCGTCCAACTACCTACTCGGGGAGGTTTTTGGAATCGGCTTTGGGCCGGTTGGCAAAGGCATTTAGGGCTCGGTACAGCTCGGCCGCTCGCGCGCGACGATCGCTCGGTTCGGGCTCATTGCGCTGGAACTTCTGGAACCACCATGCGTAGGCCGTCGCGATCTCTTCTTGCGAAGTCGGGTGCCATTGCTCGGGTCCGAAAATGCGCTCCAGTAACCATCGGTGCGCCCGGTCCCAATGCCACTTCGGGGGTGCACCGCCTGGGTCCTTTGGTGCCTCGTCCTGCCACTGTTTGAGGGCGCGGCGAACGTCGGGGTAGTCGACCGCATATTGATGCTTAGGCGACCAGCCGTAGACGACTTGTCTCCCGCCCATGTTCTCGGGAAGGTCGAGGATTGCGACGGGCGTTGGTGCCTCAGGAGGGAACTCGCCGTTTCGAATGTCGAAGCGTCTCGTGAGGACTGTGTCCTTGGGAACAGGCTTGTAAGGCTCGCCTCCATGGCCGCCTGGCTGTCCAGGGGCGACGCGGCTCAACAGTGCAACAGCGCCAGCCATCATGAATTCCTCCAGCAATTCGACGGCCAGCTGAGTATCCATGTTCTGGTCGCTCGCAAGGCGCACCGCCGCTTCGAATGGAGTGATCCGAGACGGTTGCGGACCTTTTGATACTGGGACTTTGCGGGCAGCCATTGGCGGTGACTCGATAGAGGGAGCGTCGCTTCTCGTTTCTTGTGGTCTAGCTCTAGGCGTGTCCGGCCATGCGCTTCAAGTCGGCATAGATCGATTGCAGGGCAACCGAATCCATGTCGGGCTCAGGATCGTGCAGGCATTCAGGTAGCTGCTCGTCCAGCTTCGCAAGCACGCCCTGGAGCGTCGTCGCCCGCGTGTTGATTAGGTTCCACTGAAGGCTGCCATAGACGGCGTTGACGCGCCGCTCCAGGCTGAAGTCCTTGGTGCGCTCCGCGTGCTTGCTCGCCCAACTGAACAGGCGGCGGGCTCTGGTGCATCGATCGGCCGCCAGTAGGGCGGGATCGTCGGCGGACTTCGATGCTAATGCGAGCTGCGGCCGGTCCTGACCGCGCGCGTTGGGGACTATCGCTACGCTGGCTGCTGTTGCCAGTGCGGCTCTACGTGACATCGTCTTTTTCACGGCTTTCTCCTCAGGTCGGCTTTCCAGGCCGTCGCTCCAGCGTGCGTCGCTGGCGCCGGGAGCTGGAAACCGGCCTAAGGACCGGCGGGCTTCTTCCCCTTGCGGGTCTTGTATCCGCCGCACTCCCGACAGCGCGAAGCAATCGGTGCCGATCTCACGGGACCGGCTCCGCCTTAGGTGTACTCGACGGAGTTTCCAGCTCCATCGTGCACGGTGTTGGTCGGCTGGACTCGCGTCAAGCCGGGTTGTGGACGGTGTACCGAAAACCTCTCGGAAATCGGCAGCCGCGAAGGCCCGAATTCATTGGCTCGGCGCATGCGTCCATGCATGTACCGTAAACATTTGATTTCGGTACATGCATGGCGTATAGGGGCGAGCGGCGCGGCTTCGTCCGCGTCGATCAACGTTGGAGGGTGCAATGTCGAAGAGGGTGGCGCTGTACCTGCGGGTCAGCACGGACCATCAAACGACCGACAATCAGGAGCGCGAGCTGCGCCAAGTGGCGGAGCGGGCGGGATGGCAGATTGTCGAGGTCTACAAGGATCGCGGTATCAGCGGTGCGAAGGATCGAGTGCAGCGGCCGGCATTCGACCGCATGTGCAGCGACGCCGCGCGCCGCAAGTTCGATGTGATCGCTTCTTGGTCAATCGATCGGCTGGGCCGCTCGCTGCAAGGGCTGGTCGCCTTCCTGTCGGACATTCACGGGCTGGGCGTCGATCTCTACCTGCACCAACAGGGGATCGATACGACCACGCCATCGGGCAAGGCGATGTTCCAGATGATGGGCGTGTTTGCCGAATTCGAGCGGGCGATGATCCGTGAGCGGGTCAAGGCCGGCCTGGAGCGGGCGGTGGCACAGGGCCGCAAGCTCGGCCGGCCGCGACTGGACAGCGACAAAGAGCGGGCGATTCGGGCGGCGCTTCGCAAGGGCGGCGTGGGCGTTCGCAAGATTGCCGAGCGAGTGGGCGTCGGTACGTCGGCCGTCCAGCGCATCAAGGCGGAGCTGGCAGCAGCGTAGCAGTAGGTGGCGCGCCCGCCGCAGCGAGCGAGATCGACGCTGCCTACGGCTGCAGGGGGTCGGCAGCGTGGACGTGGGAGCGCGGCGCAAGGCGGTCGCGACCGCCAGCCAGCACAATCGGGCTCGAAAATGGGACCCGAGACGTGCGTTTCCCCCCATGCGAAAAAAGAAAACGCGCACTCCCTTAGACAGGGAACTCCTCCATCCAAAACGTTCGGCTTCTAGGGTCGAATTTTTTCCGTACTACCTGCGGCTGTCACTCCAGCCGCGCACGCCGTGCGCGAAGGGGACCTTTCCCCGCCCCACTGCACCCCCGACCAATCAGGTCGCGTGAAGGTGTGTATACTGGGCTCCATGGCCGAGCCTTTTTCAACCTTGCTAGGACTAGTGCGCGTGGCCACGCCTCGCGTCGCGGTCGCGCTGGCGGTGGCTTCGGGCTTCGTTCTGTTCGGCGGGGAATGGATCGAAACGGCCGGTCTCAAGAGCCTCCGCGAGCGCTATGCGGAGGAGTTCGGCATCACGTTCGTCGTGTCCGTTGCATTCCTGTGCGCCTATGCTCTGTTCGCGATCGGCGCAGGCGCGCAGGGTCTTTGGCGAAGGCACCGCCGCGAGCGGCAGCGGCGTGAAAGCCTCCATGCCTTGACGGCAGACGAGAAGGCTTATCTCGTGCGGTACATCGAGGAGGGTGCGACGACCCAACTCTTTGCCCCCGAAGACGGCATTGCGGGCGGCTTGCAGGCCAAGCAGATCATCTACAGATCCAGCAACATCTTCGACATGACGGACGGCGTGCCGTACAACCTGCAACCGTGGGCGCGCACGTGCCTATCGCTTCACCCTGAGTTGTTGGAGGACGCGGCTAAGCTGCCGCCATCTCCAAGGCGTCGGCGTTCCGGGTGGTGATCGCCAATCTCGTGTACTGACTCAGGGCAGAGGACGCGGGACGATGGGCACGCCCTCAGCATCCTGCCGTATGGCCGAATCAACCGTCTTGGCGAACCTCGATGCGGCTGCCTTCCTATCGGAAGTGGCTTGCTGATCACGACGTGCCTGGGCCGCCGTCTGACGAGCCTCACGGTCGCTACTGTCCCCCTTGCTGCGCCGCTGGCGCTCGTCCTTCGCCATCCGCTTCTCGACCAGGCGGCGGCGGCTCTTGAGCGCGAGCGCCACGGACATCAGCGAGGTCCGCGCCCGTCCCGGCATCTTCTTGCCGAGCAGCTCGTCCACCGCTCGAATCTGAGCGTCTAGGTCTTTGAGAGAGGGCATCGTCGCTCCGGCGTTGGCGCTGTGCGCCCCGCGATGATGCGCGCGGCGGTGGTGGAACAGAAGCGCGAAGGCGTAGTCATTCCGTGTTCGGTCGAGCGCGGAGCGCGTCAAATAGCAGGCGGTGCCTAGCCCAACGGTGTAACGGTGTAACCGTGTTACACCTACAAACAATTATCGATGCCGACAGCAAAGTGTGACGCTCTTCGCCGTTACACCTTGAGAAAGTGGAGGTGTGACGGTGTAACGGATGAGCTGTTACACCGTCACACCTTGAAAATTGAGAGGTGAAACACAGTCGAAGGCGAGCAAGTCGTTGATGGTGCTCGCTCTTTGTCGGCTCGTTACACGCGTCACACCGGTTACACCGCTGGCGACAATAAAATATGGGGGAAATATTGGCGGGCGGGTCGAGGGGTGGTGGTCCACGGCGTGCTACGATGGTTGGGATGGGAGACCGAAGTCGGAACCAAGTCCCCAGCAAGCGGTCCCCAGCATGGCGCTGGCGGTTCGCATCGTCTTCCGGTAAGTGCCTGAAAACACTGGTGAGCGCCCGTAGCTCAGGGGATTAGAGCAACCGCCTTCTAAGCGGTAGGCCGCTGGTTCGAATCCAGCCGGGCGCGCCATCTTCTTCGACTTCGGACAATGCTCGCCCATCGTCTGCTTCTGCTCGTTGCCATCCTCGCCTCGCTGGCCGTGCTCGGCGTCTGGGACAACCAGCGCCAGATACAGCGCGTGCTCGACCGCGGCTACGACGCCGTCGGCCAGATCACCGGGGCGCGTCAGCAGACCGGCCTGCCGCTGACCGTCGATGGCTGGCGGCCGCGGCTGGTCGAGCAAGACCTTTCGGTGAACCTAAAATGGCAGGGCAGGGATGGCGCGTGGCGCGAGCACGACAACGTGCCGGTGACGCCCAGTCTGGCGCGCACCATTGTCGCTGGCGACCAGGTGCGGCTCGCCGCCCTGCCGATCAGGGCGATCGACGACGGCACGTCGCCGGTTGTCCGCTCCGACGTCTCGGCCCGCCTCGAGTCCCTTCAGCGCTGGCTCGGTATCGCGGGCTACATCGCGCTGGCGTCATGGGCGGGCTTTGCCGGCCTCACCATCTGGTTACGCCGCAACGCCGCAGCGAAGCTCGGTCGGACCGAAGTGCCGCTCCGGCGCACCGTGCTCGGCATCGTGCTGCTGTTCGGCGGCAGCTTCATGGCCTTCCATGCCTGGTCCGACGCCCGCGGCTACGAGGCGATGAGAGGCCGCGGCCTCGAGGCGACGGCGACCATCCTCGACGCGGTGGCGCGCAAGCAGGGCGACAGCGGCTCGATGTCTTATGCGGTGCGGCTTTCCTGGAAGGGGCCGGAAGGCGCCGTGCATCACTACGGCCCCACCGCGATCAGCGAAGAATTCTGGAAGAAGGTCACGCGCGACGGGCGGCTCGTGCAGCGCGAGACCACGATACGCTATCTGCCCGACGAGACGCTGGCGCGGCCGATGATCGTCGAAGACGCGCCGGAGCAATCCTCGCGGAGCCGGTTCGGCATCGCCGGCGGCGTCGTCGCCATGCTGATCGGCGCGGGCCTGCTGTTCTCGGCCATGCGTCACATGCGCCGGGCGGAGCGGGGATGAACGGGGGGCCGAGGACCTCTGGCCCGCGGTATCAGTTGTACTTCCTGAGCTCGAGCTTGCCGATCTGATCGCGATGGACCTCGTCGGGGCCGTCGACGATCCGCAGGGTGCGGGCTGCGGTCCGGCGGTGGCACGCGGCTGTTCGCCCTGCCGTTCGCCGTGCCACCGTTCGATCTCTTCCTCTATTGGCACGAGGCGATGGACGCCGACCCGGCCAACAAGTGGCTGCGCGGCGAGCTGCTGGCGGCGATGGCCTAGCTCAGTTCCGCGCCTGCACGACAACCGTCGCTACGCCGGCGCCGATCAGCAGGCCGCCGCCGACCTTGTTGAAGGTGCCGATCGCACGCGGGTTGGCGACCATGCCGCGCGCCCGCGAGGCGACCAGGGCGTAGCCGAGGGCGTTGGCGAAGGCGAGCACCAGGAACGTCGTCTCGAACACCAGCATCTGCGTCACGAAATCGGCGCGCGGATCGAGGAACGCCGGCAGGAAGGCGACGAAGAAGGTGATGCTCTTGGGATTGAGTGCCGTCACCAGCCAGGCATGGCCCAGCATCCTGGGCGCCGAGACGGCATCGGTGCGGGGCGCCGCCTCGATCGCACCGCCGGCGCGCCAGAGCTTGACGCCGAGATAGACGAGGTAGGCTGCGCCGACCCATTTCAGGGCAGTGAACAGCGTTGCCGAGGCGGCGAGCAGGGCGCCCACGCCCAGCATCGACAGCGTCATGGCGGTGAAGTCGCCCAGCGCGACGCCGACCGCCATGGGCAGCGCCGTTCGCCAGCCCTGGCCGAGGGCATAGGACACGACCAAGAGGACGGTCGGGCCGGGGATGATCAGGAGGATGGAGGAGGCGGCGGCGAAGGCGAGCCAGAGTTCGAGGGTCATGAGGCTAACGAAGACACAGCCAGGGAGCGAAGTCATCCCGCACCGGAGTGAGCGGCGGAAGGGCCAGCGGGACGAGAAGAGGGTGGTTGGCGGAGATCTTTTCTGTGTCAAAATTAATCTAGCCGCCGACAGGCAATGCCAATTCCTTGACTCCCACAGGCCAAAGGGGGCTTGTCCGGCCATGGCAAGGCCCGGCAAGCCCTATCACCACGGCGAGCTTCGCGAAGCGCTCGTTTCCGCCGGCCGCAAGCTCCTGGAGGAAAAGGGGCTGCTCGGCTTCACCCTGCGCGAATGTGCGCGGCGGGCGGAGGTCTCGCATGCTGCGCCGGCGCATCACTTCAGGTCGATGGACGATCTGCTGGCCGAGATCGCCACGCGCGGCTGGCGCGAGCTCTCTGCCGCCATGGCCAGGGAGGCCGGCCGGGCCGCCGACGATCCGGCCGCCCGGCTGGTGGCGCAGGGCGTGGGCTACATGGCCTTCGCGGCGGCCAATCCCATGCTGTTCCGGCTCATGTTCAACCGCGAATCAGACCGCTTCGAGACACCGGCCCTGGCGGCCGCGGCGAAGGAGGCGCGCGAGCGGCATGGGGGGGCGGTCGAAGCGGTCATTCCCGACGCCTCGGCCGACGTGAAGGACCGCATGAGCGACTTCGCCTGGGCCACCGTGCACGGCTTCATCACCCTGGTCCTCGAAGGCCAGATCGGCGAGCGCGATTCCTCGCGTGCCCTCAAGGCCCGCAGCCTCGCCGTGCTGGCCGCCGTCGTCGAGACCATCGTCCGCTCGGGCTCGCGCTGAAGCGTCAGAGTGGAATCCGGAAGCGCAGCTCGTCCTTACCGTAGAGCGCCGCATGGAAGCGCTCGATGAACGCACCGCCGTTGGCGAGGATCACCTTCTGCGAGACCTCGTTGTCGGGGTCGGTGGTCAGTTCGACGGAGGAAAGTCCCTCGCGCCTGGCCTCTACCATCATCAACGCCAGCGCCCGGGTGGCGTAGCCCCGTCGGCGTTTCCAGGGAACGACCGCGTAGCCTATGTGTCCCAGGACATACGAAGGCAGTGCGTCGGTACCGGGTTGCCAGCGAAGACCGATAGATCCGCAGAACGTGCCATCCCACATCCACCGCCTGTAGCCGGGCAAACGTGGCACTTGGCGACCATCGGGCAGGGTGATCGGTCCGCCGCGCGCCTGGCGGTCGTCCATCCCGAGCAGGAAGCCCACCGGGTCGTGCGCGATCCGCGCCAGTTCCTCGCGAGCCGCCGCCTCCAAGCGGACGTTGTCGGGTGACCAGCCTCGACGCAGGGCGTCGGCATAGGCCTCGAGGTGCTCCGGAGCGGGGACGACGAGTTGCATGGCGCTGCTGTAGCATGCGCGACCATGAGCTCCAGCCCCGTTCTCGTCCTCGACATCGACGGCGTCGTCTCGCTCGCCCAGCCCGGCTCCGACGCGCCGTGGTACGCCACCCTCGAGGCTGACTGGGGGCTCAGCCACGACCGCGAGCTGGCGCCCGAATTCTTCCTGCGCGAGCCGTTCGAGCAGGTGTTGCGCGGGCGCCTCGATCTTTATGCCGCGCTGCAGGAATATCTCGCCGGCAAGGGGCTGGCGGATCGGCTGGAGGCGTTCGTCGCCTACTGGTTCGAGAAGGACGCCGTGATCGACCGCGAGGTGCTGGCGATGGCCGACGCCTGGCGAAGGCGCACCGGAGGCCGGGTGTTCGCCGCCACCAACCAGGAGCATCACCGCATCGCCCATCTCCGCGACACGGTCGGGATCGGACAGCATTTCGACGAGATGATCTATTCTGCGGCGCTCGGCGTCTGCAAGCCCGACCGCGTCTTCTTCACCAACGCGCAGGCGCGCATCGGCGTGACGGCGGCGCAGGCCATCCTGTTCGTCGACGACAAGGCGGCCAATGTCGACGGCGCCCGCATGGCCGGCTGGCGCGCCATGCTCTATCGCGGCCGCGAGAGCCTTGCGCGGGCGCTGGAGCGGTGGGAGTAAGGGCCATGCTGATGTTCGACATCCCCTTCGGCACCACGGACTGGCAGGGCGTGGAACGCACGGAGCATCCGGGCGAGACGGGCAAGGCCTACTGGCGCACGCGCACCTTCAACAACATCCGCGTGCGCATGGTCGAGTACACGCCGGGCTATCTCGCCGATCATTGGTGCCAGAAGGGTCACGTGCTGCTCGTCCTCGAGGGCGAACTGCACACCGAATTGGCCGATGGCAAGACGGTGGTGTTGAAGCCCGGCCAGAGCTATCAGGTCGCCGACAACACGCTCGGCCATCGTTCGCGCACCGAAAAGGGCGCCAAACTCTTCATCGTGGACTGACATGACGGACAAGATCGGATTCATCGGCGTCGGCACCATGGGCGAGCCGATGTGCCGCAATCTCGCCGCGAAGATCGGCAGAACCGTGTTGGCGGCCGACCGCGATCGCGCGCCGCTCGGGCGGCTTGCCGCCGATGGCGTGAGGAGCGCCTCTGTCGAAGAGATCGCGGCCGAGTGCACGACCATCTTCCTGTCGTTGCCCGGCGGCAAGGAAGTCGAGCAGGTCTGCCTGGGCGAGGGCGGGCTGGTCTGGAAGGCGCGGCCCGGCTGGAGCGTGATCGACCTGTCGACGGCGCCGGTATCGCTGGCGCGCCGGCTTTATGCCGAGTTCGAGGGCAAGGGCACGGCTTTCGCGGACGCGCCGGTCGCGCGCACCCGCCAGGCGGCGATCGACGGCACGCTCTCGATCATGGTCGGGGCTACCGAGGCGACCTTCCGGCGCATCGAGCCACTGCTGCGCACCATGGCGAGCGAGGTGACGCATTGCGGCGAGGCGGGCGCGGGCCAGGCCGTCAAGATCCTCAACAACATGATCCTGTTCCAGACCGGCGTGGCGCTGGCCGAGGCGCTGTCGATCGCGCGCGCGCACGGCGTCGATGGCAGGGTGCTGTTCGAGACGCTGACCAAGGGCTCGGCCGATTCTTTCGCTCTCAGGAACCACGGCATGAAGGCGATGCTGCCGGGGGTTTTTCCCGAGCGGGCCTTCTCGACCGAGTACGCGCTGAAGGACCTGTCCTATGCCATCGAGATGGCCGAGGAGAAGGGCGTGCCGGCGCTCGGCTCCGACGTGGCGCGCGAGCTGATGGAACGCGCCGTCGCGCTCGGCCACGGCAAGGAATACTGGCCGGTGCTGCTGCGCTCGATCGAGGACGGGACGAAGCCGGGCTAGCCTTTCGGCTCCTCGACGCGCACCAGCTCGTAGCCGCGGCTGCGCATGCAGAAGGCAGCGAGCCGGCTCTCGGCAAACAGCCGGTCGGTCTCCCAGCTCAGGCGCGAGAAGGAATAGCCGCGTCCGAACCAAGCGGACGGCGCGCCGTAGCCGAACCCGTACCAGTAGGGGAAGGGCGGGGTCGAATAGCGGAATGCCTCGCGTTGTGCCGCGACCCGGCACTCCTGCGAATCGTGCTCGATCGTAGCCAGGTCGGCACCCTGCTTCTCCCAGCGCACGGTAGAGGCGCAGGCGCCGAACGCGAGCAGCGGCAGGAGAAGCAGGAATCTCCGCATGCGTGCTATGGTCCTCCCGTTGCGTCCGATTGTGAAGGGGGAGCGTGAGCATGGCGCGCATTGCCGTCGGCGGTTTTCAGCATGAGACGAACACGTTTGCGCCCCAGCAGGCGACCTGGGACGATTTCGTGCGCGCCGACGCCTGGCCGGGCCTGCTGCGCGGGGCGGAGATGATCGCGGCCGTCGAGGGCTTCAACATTCCGGTCGCCGGCGCGGTGAAACGACTGCGCGAGCTCGGCCACGAGATCGTGCCGCTCGCATGGGCGGCGGCCCCGCCGGCTTCCTACGTCACGGAGGATGCCTACGAGCGCATGTGGCGGCTGTTCGCCGAGGATCTGCGCACGCTTGGCCCATTCGACGCGGTCTATCTCGACCTGCACGGCGCCATGGTGGCGGAGCACACCCAGGACGGCGAGGGTGAACTGCTGCGACGCATCCGCGGCCTGGTCGGTGGCGACCTGCCGATCGTGGCGAGTCTCGACTATCATGCGAATTTGACTCCCGAGATGGCGAGCCTGGCGACCGCGCTGGTGGGGTATCGCACCTATCCGCACATCGACATGGCGACAACGGGAAAGCGTGCCGTCGAGTTGCTCGACAGGCTGCTCCGGGAGAAGCGGCCCGTCCATCGCGCCTACCGCCAACTCGACTTCCTCATCCCGCTGGTGTGGCAGTGCACCTTCATCGAGCCCGCCAAGAGCATCTTCGACCTGGTCGGCGAACTGGAAGCCGGCGAGAAGAGCCACAACCAGGGCATCGTCAGCGTCACCCACACGCCGGGATTCCCGCCCGCCGACATCGCCCAGTGCGGCCCGGCACTCGTCGTCTACGGCCACGACAAGGAGGCCGTCGAGGCGGCCGCCGACAAGCTCGCGGGCGCCGTGAAGGCGCAGGAGAAGGCCTTCGCCGGCGAACTGCTCGACCCCGACCAGGCGGCATTGCGCGCCATCGAGCTGTCGAAGACGGCGGGCAGGCCGATCGTGCTCGCCGACGTGCAAGACAATCCCGGCGCCGGCGGCACCTCCGACACGGTCGGGCTTCTCGCCGCGCTCATGCGGCACAAGGCCAGGGGTGCGGTGATCGGCATGATCGTCGACGAAGGCGCCGCGACCGAGGCGGCCACGACCGGCGAAGGCAATGTCATGCGCCGCGGCATCGGCGCGGTCGTAGGCTACGCCGACGAGAAGCCACTGGTCGCCGATTGGCGCGTGGTCAAGGTGGCCGACGGCAGGTTCACCGGTACGGGCCCCTTCTACGGCGGCGCCAGGTTCCAGATCGGGCCGATGGCGCTGGTCACCGACGAGGCGAGCGGCGTCTCGGCCGTGCTCGCCTCCAAGCGCATCCAGGCCGCCGATCAGGAGATGTTCCGGCATGTCGGCGTCGAGCCGGCGAAGGTGCCGATTCTCGGCCTGAAATCGACGGTGCACTTTCGCGCCGACTTCCAGCCCATCGCCGAGACCATCCTCGTCGTGCGCTCGCCCGGCGCGCACATCACCGACCCTGAGGAGATGCCCTACAGACACCTCCGCAGGGGCATCAAGCTCAACCCGATGGGCCGGACGTGGGGCGGACCTCCGGTGCCCTGAAGGCCGGCCGCAGCGCCCAGGCCAGCGGCACGGTTGCCAGCGCCACGCAGCCGGCGACGGCGAGCGCTGGCGCCAACCCGATGAGATCGCCCACCAGGCCGAAGCCGAGGGGCGCGACGGCGCCGGCGATCGAACCGCCGGTGTAGAAGACGGCGAAGGCGTGCGTGCGCCGCTCGGCGCTGACGAATTCTGGCACCGTGCCATAGAGCACCGACGAGGTGCCGTTGAGCGCGAGGCCGACCAGCGGCAGCAGCGCCAGGGCGCCGACGAGCGGCAGGGGCAGCAAGGCGAGGATCATCGCCGTCGTCGCGAGCTCGCTCAGCACGACCGAGGGCACGACACCGAACCGCGCGCCGACCCAGCCCATCGCCAGCTTGCCCGCGGCGCCGCCGGCGAAGACGAGCGACAGGCCGAGCCCGATGGTCGGCAGGTCGGCTCCCTTGTCGCGCAACAGGAACGGCAGGAAGATCAGGAAGCCCGAGCGCACCAATCCGTCGGCGATGTGAATGGAGAACAGCAGCCAGTAGGCCCACGGCCGATCCTGGCCGGCGACCGGCCGGGCTTCGGCGGACGCGGGCGAGACATGCAGCGGCGGCATCGTGGCGATGATGATGCCCGCGCCGAGCACCGCGACACCCGCCATGACGATCATCGCCTCCTGCCAGCCCAGCGAGGCCGCGACCAGGGCGAAGAGGGCGGGCAGGACGACCTTGCCGACGTCGCCGGTGAAATTGTAGGTGCCGAGCGCCGGGCGCGAGCGCAGGCCGGGATAGGCCGCCGCGACCAGGCTCGAGGCGATCGGATGCTGGGTCGCACCGCCCAGCCCCGCCAGCGCCAGCCCGATCACGGCGCCGGCCATGGAGCCGCTGAATCCCGCCAGCAGGTACCCGACGCCGATCAAGGCCGTCCCCGAGGCCAGCACGACGACCCCACCGAAGCGGCGCGCCAACTGGCCCGCCGGGATCTGGCCGCTCGCCATCGCCGCCGAGTAGACGGTCTTGAGCCCGCCGACGGCGGCGTAGCTCAGACTGAATTGCGCCTGCAAGAGCGGGTAGAGGACGTTGAGAAGGTCGGTGAAGCCGTCGTGCAGTGCATGCACCCCGCCGCACACCGCGAGCGTCCGGCGCGCGGAGCGGGGCGTGCGAATGACGGCGCTCATCGGCGGACCCGCGCCGTCAACGGCCCGGCATCCGGTTGAACCAGAAGGTGACCTGCTGATGGAAGTCGTTCTCGGCGAAGGCGACGTCCTGGATGATGCTCGGCCGGCCGGTGCGCGGATAGCGCACGCTGACGAGCCGGCGAAAATTCGTGTCGCTGTGATGGAAGATCAGCAGCTCTTCCTGGCGGCGATGGAACACGAACTCGTGGATGCCCCGGATGTTGACCAGGCTGACGGCATAGCGCCCGTCGCGCGCCTCCTCGGTGATCTGCCGCACCGGAATGTCCCGCACCGGGCTCGGATTGCGGATTCCCATCAATTCATAGGTCTCGGGCGCCATCATGCCGGGGCGGCCGCTGTTCTGGAGCCAGCGCACCATGCGATCGCCGCGCGACAACGTCGACGCGGTCCGGCGACCGAACAGGTCCGATGTTTGCTGGCACGCAGCGGCGGGCAGGAGGAGGGTTGCGGCGAGGAAAGTCCGTCGGGCGACGTCGCGCGGGATCACGCTCGCTCCTTGCCGATCTCGTGCATGTCGACGATCACCGGTGCGATCTCCTCGAGCTTGCCGTCGCGTATCGCGCGGAAGAAGCAGTTGTGCCGGCCGGTATGGCAGGCGACGCCCATCTGGTGGACCAGCGCCAGCAAGGTGTCTCCGTCGCAGTCGACTCGCAGTTCGCGCAACATCTGGACATGGCCCGACGTGTCGCCCTTGCGCCATGGGCCCTTGCGCGAGCGCGACCAGTAGCAAACGCGGCCGGTGCGCATCGTCTCCGCCACGGCAGCGCGGTCCATCCACGCCATCATCAGGACCTCGCCGCTGTCGTGCTGCTGGGCGATCGCGGGCACCAGGCCGTGGACGTCGAACTTGATCGCGGCGAGCATGGAATCGATCGCCGCCTGCGAATAGGTTGTCGGAGCGACGGGCATGGGCGTGCCTTGGCCTGCAGGAGGAAGGGGGCGTATAGTCGCGCCCGGTGAGAAAGTCTACCAAGGCGGCCACGGGCCACGACCATCAGCACTGCGTCGACGACGCCATCGCGGCGGCCGAAAAGCTGTGCGCCACGAAGGGCTTGCGTTTCACACCACTGCGCCGTCGCGTACTGGAGCTGGTCTGGTCGAGCCACAAGCCGGTCGGCGCCTATGCGCTGCTCGACGCCCTGCGCAAGGAGGATCTCGGATCGGCGCCGCCGACGATCTATCGTGCGCTCGACTTCCTGATCGAGAACGGCCTGATACACCGCATCGAGCGCATGAACGCGTTCATCGGCTGCAGCCATCCCGGCGAGAATCACCGCGGCTTCTTCCTGATTTGCGGTGAGTGCGGCAACGCCGAGGAACTGCACAGCGACGGCGTTGCCGACGCGGTCGCGGCGAGCGCCAGCCGGCGCGGCTTCGCCGCTCGCGACATGACGCTCGAGGTGACCGGCATCTGCGCCGATTGTCGACGCGGTTAGTCCGTCAGGGTTCGGAACAGACGGTATGCCGCCGCCTGCGCCTCGAACCCGATGCCTGGCAGATCCGGCGCCCGAACGTCTCCGTCGTTGATCCGGACCGCGTCGGGCAGCCCCCCGAACGGCGCGAAGCTGGTGGGGTTGACCTCGACACCGCCCAACCCCATCGCATCGACCAGATGCAAACAGAAGAGATGTCCGCCGTGCGGCCAGAAGGCCGATCGCTTCCAGCCCGCCTGTTCCATTGTCTCGACGATGCGAATGTACCCAGACACGCCGTAGCAATGCACGGGGTCGAACAGCAGGATGTCCCGGTCGGCGCGCAGGCCGCCGTGGCGCGCGAGCAGCCGCGCCTCCGCTGCCGAGAACATTGGCTCGCCTGCCGCGATTGGCGATGGATAGACCGCCGCGACGGACGCCTGCGTTTCGAAATCGTGTGGATCGCAGATGTCCTCGAACCACAACAGACCGCGGCCGTTCAGGGCCCTGGCCGCATCGAGGCCGGTCCGGGCGTCGTAGCTGTTCATGGCGTCGACGGCGAGGGCAGGGAACACGCGCTGTGCGATCTCGATGCGAGCCAGGTCGGAGGCGAGGTCACTCGCGCCGATCTTGATCTTGGCGCGGCGGTAACCGCTGTCGGCAAAGAGTTTCAGCTCCCCGTCGAGCCGGGAAAGATCGTCGCGTGGATAGAGATATCCACCACTGGCATAGGCCGTGAGATCGCGCGGAGTGCCGCGGTCGCCGAACGTTTTTCTGAGTAGTGCGTGCAGCGGCAGATCGGCGATCTTCGCGGCGGCGTCCCACAGCGCCATGTCGAGGGTACCCACCGCGACGCACCGCTCTCCGTGGCCGCCCGGCTTCTCGCCCTTCATCATGGCGGCCCAGCCGGTCAGCGGGTCGACGTCGCTGGCGGAGAGCAATCGTGGCGCGAAGCGCTCGCGGATCAGGCCGCTCTGCGCAAAACGACCGATCGAGGAGAAGCCGTAACCGATCACGGGTTTGCCGCCGCGCGACACGTCCGTGACCAGCGCCACGATGCTGGTGGTCAGCCCGCCCGATGGAATGGTCGGATCGCGATAGCGGGAGATGTCGACTGATCTCTCCCGGACATCGACGATGCGCATGACCTCAGGCGTTGTGCGCCCGATTGAGCCGCTCGAAGCCTTCGGCGAGGTCGATCTTGAGGTCCTCGACGTCCTCGAGTCCGATATGGACGCGCAACAGGTGCTTGCCCTTGGGCCACGGTACGGCCGTGCGATACTGGTCGGGATGGGCCGGGATCATCAGGCTTTCGTAGCCACCCCAAGAGGCGCCCATGCCGAAGATGTCCATGCCGTCGAGCATCGCGGCGACGGCGTTGCGGCTGAAGCCGTCGCGCAACGTGAACGCGAACAAACCGGAGGCGCCCTTGAACTGTCTCTTCCAGTTGTCGTGTCCGGGGCAATCGGGCAGGGCGGGGTGCAATACCCTGTCGACCTCCGGGCGATCCTTCAGCCAGTTGGCGATGTGAATGCCGCTCCGCTCGTGATGCCGCAGGCGCACGCCCATCGTCCGCAGGCCGCGCAGCGCGAGGTAGCAATCGTCCGGTGCGGCGTGGAACCCGAAGTTCTGGCAGGCCGTCTTCACCGTCTCGAACAGCGGCCGCGTCGCGCACGAGATGATGCCCATCATCGCGTCGGAATGGCCGACGATGTACTTGGTGCCGGCATGCACGGAAATGTCGCAGCCGTGCTCGAACGGCTTGAAATAGAGCGGCGTCGCCCAGGTGTTGTCGATGATGACCGTGGCCCCATGCTTCTTGGCAACGGCTGAGATGGCGTCGACGTCCTGCACCTCGAAAGTCTGCGAGCCCGGCGCCTCCAGATAGACGATCTTGGTGTTCGGCTGGATCAGTTTCTCGATCCCGGCGCCGACCATCGGATCGAAGAACGTGGTCTCGACGCCGAAGTTCTTGAGCGTCGTATTCGAGAAGCGTCGGGCGGGGCCGTAGGCGTTGTCGGTGAGCAACATGTGGTCGCCCGACTTCAGGAAGCCGACGATGGCGCCGGTCACTGCGCCAAGTCCGGATTGCACGGCGATGCAGCGATGCGCGCCCTCGATCGCAGCCACCGCATCCTCCAGCGCCTTCTGCGTGGGAGTGCCGTTGCGCCCATACCCGAAACCCTCGAAGGGAATGCGGTTCTCGAACTTGTCCATCGTTTTCGAGAGAATGGTCGAGGCGTGATAGACGGGCGGATTGACGATGCCGAAATTGGCGTCGGGATCGCGGCCGGCGACGGCCAAAACGGTGTCGGGGCGGGTATAAATTTTCTTCGCGGTCATGATGCGGCGACTATGGCACAGCCGTTACTTCGGCGGCCACCGATAGATGTCCGGCCACAGGACGCGCGGGTCCTGCAGCTCCTTCTCGACCCGCCGCACAAGGCGGAATCCCGCCTTGCGATAGGTGTCGAGCGCGCGCGGATGGTCGACGCTATTGGTGTCGAGGAAGAGTCGCCTGGAGCCGCGCTCGAAGCCGCGCTCGATGGCGCGATCAAGCAACCAAGGACCGATCCTGCGCCCGATGTAAGAGTATTCCAGGCCGAAGAACACGATCTCGTCGCCATAGAGCTCGAAGTAGCCGGCCAGCGCCCTCTCGTGCCGGGCAACGTGGATTTCATGGCCCGGCCGGTTGATCAGGTCGGTCAGCGCGTCGTCGGACAACAGCCTGCGCTCGTACCACAGCCAAGGGCGACCCACCTGATCATAAAGTTCTCGGTAGACTGGCGCCGTCGGTGCACGTTCTCGTGCAAGGTCGATTTCTAGCTTCGGCTTCTCGCCGCGCCGCGTCCAATCGGCCGGCTCGATCTCGAGGTGGGTGATGGTGACGAGCAGCTTGCCGTCGCGACGCGGTTGCGGCTGATGGGCAAAGAGCCCGGCGCTGACCGTCATGTGGGCAACAGGCCGATACGCCGGGCGATCGCTTTGTCGATCATCCGCTTGGGCAGCGCCGTGGTGAGGAAGGTCTGCAACGGGTTGGGCGTCACCGTGTATCGCGTCTTCGGTCTGCCGGTCGTGAGTGCCGTCTTCACTGCCTCGCCGATGCGCTCTGCGGGCAACCCCCTCGCGGCATGCGCGAGCATGTAGGTCTTCATCCGCTCGAGTGCGCCGGCATAGGGCGTTGCCGTGAAGGGAGCGATGTTGTCCTCGGTTTTGTCCCAGATCGGAGTCACGACGGAACCAGGAGCGACGATGATCACGTCGATGCCGAACAGCATCAACTCGCGACGCAACGCCTCCGACAAGCCTTCGAGCGCGAATTTCGACGTCGCGTAAGGGCCGGCGAAGGGCAGGGCGTTCCGGCCGCCGACCGAGGTGATCATGACGATCCGCCCGGGGGATCCATCGCGCGCGCGATCAGCGCCGAGCAGCGGAGCGAACGCCTTCGTCACGACGAGTTGGCCGGTAACGTTGACATCGAGCTGCCGCTTGAATTCATCGACCGGCAGATGCAGCAACGGACCGGCAACGGCGATGCCGGCGTTGTTCACGAGGCCGAACAGAGTCATGCCGGCGAGCTGCGCGTCGACCGCGGCGGCGGCGGCCGACACGCCTGCGACGTCGGTCACGTCGAAGATGAGCGGAGTGACATTGGCGCCCAGCTCCGCGGTCAATCCGTCGGCGTGCTCCTGCTTGCGAACGCTCGCGAAGACACGGAACCCGCTCGCCGCCAGGGCTCTCGCGCAGGCCCGTCCAATGCCCGTCGACGCACCGGTGACGACGACGGCGCGAGCGGTGTCCATCAGGCCGCGCCCGTCACTATCGGCGTGTCGGCGCGGCCGCCCCATTCGGTCCATGAGCCATCGTAAACTGCGGCATCCGGAGCGCCTGTGAGATAAAGAGCGAGGGCGATGACGCAGGCGGTGACCCCCGAACCGCAGCTCGCGGTCACCTTCCTCGACAGGTCGACGCCGGAAGCGGCGATGCGGGCCTTGAGCTCGCCGGCAGGCAGCATCATCCCGGTCGTGGGATCCAGCAGATCGTTGTAGGGAAGATTGAAGGCGCCCGGCATGTGACCGCCGCGCAGGCCGGCGCGCGGTTCTGGCACCTCGCCGCGAAAGCGCGCGGCGGCACGGGCATCGACGACCTGCTCGCGCTTGCTGTCGAGCAGTGCGCGCACGTCGTCGATCGAGCGCACCAGCGAATTGTCGAGCCGCGCCGTGAAATGCCGATCGCGCGGCACGGTCGGATCGTCGGTCACCGACCTTCCCTCGGCCAGCCACTTGGGCAGGCCGCCGTTGAGGACGGCGACATCCTTGTGACCCATGGCGCGGAACATCCACCAGACCCGGCAGGCGCCGGTCATCGGCGCCGTGTCGTAGACGACGATCTTGTTGCCATCCCCGAGGCCGAGCTTGCGCACGCGCGCCGAGAATTTCTCCGGGGAGGGCAGCATGTGAGGCAACGGGCTCGACGTGTCAGCGATCTCGTCGATGTCGAAGAACACGGCGCCTGGCAAGTGCCGTTCGGCGAACTCGGCCTTGGGATCGCGTTTTTGTGCGGGCAGGAAGAACGAGCCATCGACGATGCGCACGTCGGGGGACGTGAGATGCGAAGCGAGCCAGTCGGTGCTGACCAGAGCGTCCGGTCTTGCGTAGTCCATCAGGGCTATTCCTCTCAGGCCAGAGCGATGATGAATCGCCGGTTCATTTTTCCCTTGTTCTCGATCTTGACGCACTCCACGCGGCCGATCTCCGCTGTCCGCGCGACGTGCGTACCGCCACAGGCCTGAAGGTCGACACCCTCGATCTCCAACAGCCGAACGCGCCCGGCATTCATGGGCGGCCGTACGCTCATCGTCTTCACGAGTTCCGGTCGCGCCGCGAGTTCCTCGTCGGTTATCCATTGCGGCACGACAGGGCGGTCGAGGGCTATCAGGGCATTCATCTGCTCGGTCACCCACTCCTTGGCCGGCACTTCACCTTCCAGGTTGAAGTCGAGGCGGCTTTTGTCGGCGTTGACCTGGCCGCCCGTGACATTGCCTTTGATGACGGCGGACATCACGTGCAAGGCGGTGTGCATGCGCATGTGAAGGTAGCGGCGGTCCCAATCCAGCACGGCATGGACACTGGTGCCGGGCGCCGGACGGGGTGCGTCGGCGGCGAGCACGTGCAACACGTCGCTTCCTTCGACTTTCACGGAATCGACGATGCGCGACTCGCCGCCTTGCCAGCGCAGCAGGCCCGTGTCGCCCGGCTGCCCGCCGCCCGTCGGGTAGAAAATAGATCGATCGAGGCGGACGCCGCGTTCGTCGACAGCCGTGACCGTCGCATCCGTTTCCCTGAGATACGCATCCTGCCGGAAGAGTTCGTCGACCATGAAGCGGGATTTAGGCTCTTGGCAAGCGTGCCGCAACGTCCTTCCGACGCGGCATCGACGGGGCCGCACCCAGACCTTCGACGCAACACGCCGCCGCGGCGTTGGCGAAGCGGGCGGCCTCCAGCAGGGGGATGCCGCATGACAACTGGGCCGCCAGGGCGCCAACGAAACAGTCGCCGGCCCCCGTGGTGTCGACGACGCGGACTCGATGCCCGGGGAGTTCCGTCGCCCGATCGCCGGCGACGACCATGGCGCCGCGAGCGCCAAGGGTGGCGATGACGGCACCCACGCCCTTCTGCCGAAGCCGTTCGCAGGCCGCGACGATCATCCGGCGGGAACTGGTCGGGGTGAGCTTGATTCCGGTCGCCTGGCGGAGTTCGAGTTCATTGACGACGGCGATGTCGACCAACCGGAGGAGGCGGACCGGGTGAGGCATCATGGGTGCCATGTTGAGGACCGTTCGCGCTCCCGCAGCCCGCGCTCTTTGGAAGGCGTACTCGGTCGTGGCAACCGGGGTCTCGAACTGCGCGAGCCAGATCTCTCCCGCGCGCGGTCGGCGGCGGATCATCCGGGCCTCGAACGACATGTTGGCGCCCGAGGCGCCGGTGATCGCATTGTCACCGCCGGCGACCTGGATGAGCGCCACGCCCGTGGTCTCGCCGCGGATGACCCGGACGCCGGTGCTGTCGACGTCCTCGTCCGCCAGCACGCCGCGCAAGGTGCAGCCGAACGCGTCGTTGCCGACGGCGCCGATCATCGCCGTTGGAGCACCGAGGCGCGCCGCCGCGACCGCCTGATTCAGGCCCTTGCCTCCGGGAAGAAGGGTTACGGTCGCGCCCAGCACGGTTTCACCGGCGGCCGGACGCCGCGCGCTTTGCGCGATGACGTCCATGTTGAGGCTGCCGCAGACGACGATGGTCATTTCATCCAGGACGGCAGCGGCAGGTTCTTCTCACGCAGGAAAGCCGGATTGAACAGCTTCGACTGATAGCGCTGTCCGCCGTCGGCCAGGATGGTGACGACGATCTTGCCCGGTCCCAGTTCCCGGGCCAGCCTCATTGCGCCGACGATGTTGATGGCGGTCGAGCCGCCCAGGACGAGACCCTCGTGCTCAATCAGATCGAACAGAACGGGCAGGGCTTCCTCGTCGGAGATCTGGTAGGCCATGTCGATCGGCGTGCCCTCCAGGTTCGCCGTCACGCGTCCCTGGCCGATACCTTCGGTGATCGAATTGCCTTCGGCCTTGAGTTCGCCCTTCGTCTTCCAGCTGTAGAGTGCCGACCCCATGGGATCGCTGAGCGCGATCTTGACGTTCGGGTCGCGCTCTTTGAGCGCACGGGCGATGCCGCCGAGCGTGCCGCCGCTGCCGACCGAGCAGGTGAAGCCAGCGATCTTGCCGTCGGTCTGCTCCCAGATTTCGGGGCCGGTGGTGCGATAGTGACCGTCGCGGTTCGCGACATTGTCGAACTGGTTGGCCCAGATGGCGCCGTTGGGCTCCTTGGCAGCGATCTCCTCGGCCAGCCTGCCCGAGTAGCGGACATAGTTGCCGGGGTTGGAGTAGGGAAGGGCCGGCACGAGCCTGAGGTCGGCGCCGCACAGGCGCAGCATGTCCTTCTTTTCCTGGCTCTGCGTCTCCGGCATCACGATGATCGATCGGTAGCCGCGCGCGTTGGCGACCAGGGCGATGCCGATCCCGGTGTTTCCGGCGGTGCCTTCGACGATCACACCGCCGGGCCGGAGCTTCCCGTTCTTCTCCGCGTCCTCGATGATGGCGAGGGCCGCGCGGTCCTTCACCGATCCGCCGGGGTTGAGGAACTCAGCCTTGCCGTAGATCTCGCAACCCGTGGCCTCGGAAGCGGCCCGCAACTTGATCAGCGGCGTGTTGCCGATGCTATCGATGAATCCCGACCGAACCTTCATGATCTGTCGCCTTCCGGACCCCGCACGCGCTCCCAAAGCGACCGTAGCTCACTCGATGCCGTCAGCGCCAGCGGCGCCGGATCTCGTCGCGATGCAGGGCGAGCCATTGCAGGGCGATAACGGCCACCGCGTTGCCGATTTCCCGGCGCTCGATCATGGCCATTGCGTCGACGAAGGGCAGCACCCTGACCAGAATATTCTCTCCTTCGGTCGGCACGCCGAAGATTCCTCCTGCCCTGGACGTGTCCGTGCGGCCAACGAAGATGTGGCAGGACTCCGACATCGCGCCGGGGCTCAGCATGACATTGCAGATCGACTCGATTTCGCCGATGTCAAGGCCGGTCTCCTCCTTGGCCTCGCGCTTCACCATCAGCGCGGCTGTCTCACCTTCCTCGATGATGCCGGCGGCGACTTCCCACTCCCATGGATGCCGGCCCGCAACGTAGGAACCGGCGCGGAACTGCCGGATGAGCACGACCTCGTCGCGCAGCGGATCGTAGGGCATCACGGCGCCGGCCTGGCCGCGTTCGAACACTTCCCGGCTGATGATGCCGCTCACCCCACCCTGGAAAAGACTGTGCCGGAAGAAGTACCGGTTGATGCCGAAGTAACCCCGAAAGGCCACTTCCTGGCGAACCAGTTCGAACGTTTCCTGTGATGGATCTGGATCGGCCATCGACGCGACTCCTGCGGCAATGTCGCGCTCGATAGCATCATCTCGGCCGGCCTGCGAGGGCCTCCGGCAGCTGCGCGAGGGCGCCGTTGCAATAGTTGACAGAGAACGTTGGTATCAACACCATGGTCGTGGATGGCGAAGCCCGAGACGTTGCCGCTGCAGATCACGCACGAAGTCCGTGATGTCTGCCTGTGCTTACATCTCCAGCGGGCGGCGCGGGTGCTGGCGCGTCGCTATGACGACGCGTTGCGGCCGCTCGGCCTGACAAACGGCCAGTTCTCCCTTCTCATGGCGATCAACCGCGAAAGCGTGCCGACTATGGGCGAGGTCGCGGCGTTGTTGGGGGTGGATCGAACGACCCTGACGGCAGCGCTCAAGGCGCTGGAGCGTCGCCGCCTGGTGCGCAGCCTGCAGGACCGCGACGACCGTCGCAGCCGGCGGCTTCTGCTGACCGCTGGCGGGCATGCGCTGATGGTTCGGGCGCTGCCGCTTTGGCGCGAGGCTCAGTCGCAGGCCGAGCGCGCCATGGGCGACCGATCGACGTCCGCGCGACTGCGTGACGACTTGCTGCGGCTCGGCCGGCCAAAGACCTGAAACGATCTGTCGTCGATGATGGCTCCGGGGGCCGGATTCGAACCGGCGACCGATCGGTTAACAGCCGATTGCTCTACCGCTGAGCTACCCCGGATCAGAAGGCGCGGCTTTGTGGCAGAGCCGTCGCCTGCACGCAAGGCCGCCGTGTTTGGAGGCCTGGGCCGGAATCGAACCGGCATACGCGGATTTGCAGTCCGCTGCATAGCCACTCTGCCACCAGGCCGCCCCGTGAAGGTTCTGGAGCGGCGGTGCTATAGGCATGGCCTCTGAGGCGGGTCAAGCGGGCGGGGCCGGGGCTCCTTTGACGCTTTTGCCGGCTCGCGCATATAAACGTCGCATCCATTCGGGGTTTCGCAATGACGGATTTCGCGCTCGCCCGCCGCAACATGGTCGATGGCCAGCTTCGACCCAATCGTGTGACCGATGTTCGCTTGCTCGAAGCCGTGGGCGGGCTGCCGCGCGAGAAGTTCCTGCCTGCCTCGCTGCGGTCGATCGCCTATGCCGACGACGATGTGCCGTTGGAAAACGGTCGCTTTCTGATGGAACCGATGGTGCTCGCACGACTCATCCAGTACCTGCAGCCACGGGAAACCGACCGGGCGATGGTGGTCGCGTCGGGCAGAGGGTACGGCGCCGCCCTTCTCGGGCGTCTGGTGAAGTCCGTGGTTGCCGTCGAGAGCGATGAGACGCTGGCGGCTGCCGCGGAACGGGCTTTCAAGGAAATGGGCATCGACAACGTGCGGCAGGCGATCGGGCCACTCGAAGGCGGCGCACCGGACGCCGCCCCCTTCGATGTCATCCTGGTCGAGGGCGCGGTGCGGCAACTCTCTCCCGCGATCGTGAATCAGCTTGCCGAAGGCGGACGCCTGACGACCGTGCAGGCATCCTCCGCCGGAAGGCTCGGTGTCGCCCAACTGACCGTCAAGGCGGGCGGCGTTTCGTCGAGCCGACCCCTGTTCGATGCGGGCACGCCGGTCCTGCCGGGCTTCTCGCCGCCCGCGCGATTCACGTTCTAGACGCCGGCGCCGCGTCGAATCGGGGGCTATCACAGCAGGCCTCGCCGATGATACTCTTGCCGCCTGAATATGAGGGTAATTCAATGCGTATCCGGCCGACGTTGAGGCACGCCTGCGCTGCGACCGTGTGCGTGCTCGTCGTCGCCGCGGGCGGGCCGGGCACGCGCGCGCAAAGCCTGATCGAAAGCCTGTCGGCAACCTACAACAGCAATCCCGACCTCCTTGCTGCGCGTGCCGTGCTGCGGCAAACCGACGAAACCCTCGCCCAGGCAGTGGCGAATTGGCGGCCCACCGTCACGCTTGCGACCGAGATCAACAAGATCCAGTCGGATTCCCTCGTCCCCAGCCAGGGCCTTGCGCGTTATCAGATCCTCAATGGCCGTACGACGACGTTGCAGGCCACGCAGCCGATCTTCCGCGGCGGCCGCACCGTGGCCGATACCAAGTCGGCGCGGGCCAACATCCAGGCGCAGCGCGCCCAGCTCGCCAACACGGAGCAGTCGGTCCTGCTGCAGGCCATCACGACCTATGCCGACCTCGTGCGCGATCTCGGGATCGTCGATGCGCGCCGCAACAACGTCCGCGTGCTCGTGCAGCAGCTCGATGCCACGCGCGAGCGTTTCCGGGTCGGCGAGTTGACGATTACCGACGTTTCCCAGGCCGAGGCTCGACTGGAGGGCGGCAAGGCCGACCTCGTGCTCGCCGAGGCGCAGGTCCGCATCGACGAGGCGGCATTTCAGCGCGTCACCGGCCAGCGCGCGGTGCGGATTGGCGAGTTACCGTTGATCGGCGCCCTGCCGACCAGCGAAGAGGAGAGCGTTGCGCTGGCGATGGATGCGGCGCCGAGTGCCGTTAGCGCGCAGTACCGCATCTCGTCGGCCAGCTATGGCGTGAACAGTGCGGTCGGCGCGCTGCTGCCGCAGGTCAACCTGATCGGCTATATGCAGTATCAGCAGGATCTGCAGATCATCGGCGATCAGTACTATCAGTATGGCGTGCGGCTGCAGGCTACCGTGCCGATCTACCAGAACGGCAGCGAATGGTCGCGCGTGCGCCAGGCCAAGGAGCTCGTCGGACAGCGGCGCAGCGAACTCGACAGCGCCCGGCGCCAGTCGGCCGAAGCCGTCATCAGGTCGTGGCGCCAACTCGATTCGGCGCGCTCGCGGGTCACCTCCTTCCAGGCCCAGGTGCGGGCCAACGAAGTGGCCCTGAATGGCGTGCGCCAGGAGGCGCTCGTGGGATCGCGCACCACACTCGACGTCCTGAACGCCGAGCAGGAGTTGCTGAATTCGCAGGTCAATCTGATTTCGGCCAGACGCGACGTTCAGGTGAACTATTACGGCGTCTTGTCGGGGATCGGTCGCCTGACCGCCCGCACGCTCGGCCTGCCGGTCGAATACTACGATGAGGAGAAATACTACAACGAGGTCGGGTCTCGCTGGATCGGCTGGGGAAGCAGCGACTCGGGAGGCAAGAAATGAGCGACACCAAGGGCACGAACAGCGATCCGTCGATGGACGACATCCTGTCGTCGATTCGCAAGATCATCTCGGACGACGAGGCACGTACCCAGGCCGGGGGCAGGGTGACTGCTGCCGCAGAGCCGCCATCGCCGGCTGCGAACGAGCCCAGGCCACTGGCCGTCGGTCGTGTCGGCACGTCGTCGCGCGACGACATCCTGCTGCTCACCGACCTCATCGAGGAGCCGAAAGCAGGCGACGAACCCGGACAGCCGACGACGTCGCTGCCTTTGCCGCCGATCGATAGCAGGCCTGCCGAGCCTTCTCCCGAACCTGTCCCTGTACCGATCGCCGCGGCGGCGCCGTCGGCCGCCCCGGCGAATTTCGCGGCGTCTGCTTCCTCGGCCGATCAGCCGCTCGTCGAGTCGAGCGTCGCCGGGGCCACCAGCTCGGCTTTCGACAGGTTGAGCCAGGCCATCCAGGAGAACGTCATGCCGCCATCGGTCACCGAGCCGGGCCCCGCGCTGGGTGCCGACGGCAAGACCATCGAAGATCTGGTCAAGGAGATGCTCCGGCCGATGCTCAAGGATTGGCTGGACAGGAACCTGCCCGCCATCGTCGAGCGCTCGGTCGAACGCGAGATCGCGCGGCTGACACGCCGCTGATTCAAGGCCCCCTGAAGCTTCACACGCCACGGGGCTTCCCGTGGCGTTTTTCGTCATAAGGCAAGAGATGCTCGACAAGACCTACGACCCCAAGGAGATCGAAGCCCGCCGCTATCCCGAGTGGGAAGATGCCGGCGCCTTCCGTGCCCAACCGGACTCGGCCAAGCCGCCTTACTGCATCGTCATTCCACCGCCCAATGTCACCGGCAGCCTGCACATGGGCCATGCGCTCGACAACACGCTGCAGGACGTGCTGATCCGCTGGCGTCGCATGAAGGGTGACGACGCGCTGTGGCAACCTGGCACCGATCATGCCGGCATCGCCACCCAGATGGTCGTGGTGCGCAACCTCGAGCAGGAGGGCATCGGCCTTGCGGTCGAGGGGGCTGCCGACGGCGACGCCAACAAGAAGCTGCTGAATCGACAGGAGTTCCTCGCCAGGGTCTGGGAATGGAAGGCCTATTCGGGTGGCACCATCACCGGGCAGTTGCGGCGACTCGGCGCGTCATGCGACTGGAGTCGCGAGCGGTTCACCATGGACGACGGCCTGTCGGCGGCGGTGGTCAGGGTGTTCGTCGATCTCTACAGGGCCGGTCTGATCTACAAGGACAATCGCCTCGTCAATTGGGATCCCAAGATGCTGACAGCGATCTCCGACCTCGAGGTCGAGTCGCGCGAGGTAAAGGGCCATCTCTGGTATTTCAGGTATCCGATCGAGGGCAGCGACGAGCACATCGTGGTCGCCACGACTCGGCCCGAGACCATGCTGGGCGACACCGGCGTGGCGGTGCACCCCGACGACCCCAAATGGAAGCGGCTGATCGGCAGGCACGCCGTCCTGCCGCTGGTCGGCCGGCGCATCCCGATCGTGGCCGACGAATACTCCGACCCGGAGAAGGGGTCGGGCGCGGTGAAGATAACGCCGGCACACGATTTCAACGACTTCGAAGTCGGCCGGCGCCACAAGCTCGAGGCGATCTCGATCTTCGACAAGTTCGCGCGGCTCAACGACAAGGCGCCGGAGAAGTATCGCGGCCTCGACCGCTTCGAGGCGCGCAAGCAGGTCGTGGCCGACATGGAGGCAGCGGGCCTGGTCGAGAAGATCGAGCCCCACACGCATGCCGTGCCGTACGGCGATCGTGGCGGCGTGCCGGTCGAGCCGTTCCTGACCGAGCAATGGTACGCCGACGCCCGGACGTTGGCACAGGAACCGATCGCTGCGGTGCGGGACGGACGTGTCACGTTCGTGCCCGAACGCGGCCGTGACGACTTCTTCCGATGGATGGAGAACATCGAACCCTGGTGCATCTCGCGCCAGCTCTGGTGGGGCCATCAGATTCCGGCCTGGTACGGACCTGACCGCAAGGTCTTCGTCGCGCCGACGGAGGGCGAGGCCAGGGCCGAGGCCCGCGCCCACTACGGCAAGGACGTGCCGTTGCAGCGCGATCCCGACGTGCTCGACACCTGGTTCAGCTCGGCGCTGTGGCCGTTCTCGACGCTGGGATGGCCTGAGCGGACGAAGGAGCTGGCGCGGTACTATCCGACGAGCGTTCTCGTCACCGGCTGGGACATCCTGTTCTTCTGGGTCGCCCGCATGATGATGATGGGCATGCACTTCATGAAGGATGTGCCCTTCCGCACCGTCTACCTGCATGGGCTGGTGACGGACGAGAAGGGCCAGAAGATGTCCAAGTCGAAGGGCAACATCATCGACCCGCTCGAACTGATCGACAAGTACGGCGCCGACGCGCTGCGCTTCACCATGGCCTCGATGGCGGCCAACAACGCAGGCCGCCTGCGGCTGTCGACGCAGCGCGTCGAGGGATCGCGCAATTTCGCAACCAAGTTCTGGAACGCCACGCGTTTCGCGCAAATGAATGGCGCCACGCTGTCCGGGGGATTCGATGCCACCGGAGCGCGGCTCACCGTCAACAAATGGATACTGGGTGAGCTGTCGCGCGCCAACGCCGCTGTCGACGAGGCGCTGGCTGAATTCCGCCTGAACGACGCGGCGACGGCGCTGTACGAGTTCGTCTGGGGTACGGTCTGCGACTGGTATGTCGAACTCACCAAGCCGGTCCTGCAGGGCGAGGACGGGCCGGCCAAGGAAGAGACGCGCGCCGTGACCGCCTTCGTGCTGCGCGAGACGGCCAAGCTCCTGCATCCGGTGATGCCATTCATCACCGAGGAAATCTGGGACCAGCTCGGCCATCGCGCCGAGCACGGGGCATTGATCGGCCAGCCCTGGCCGTCGCCGCTGCCGAAGGACGAAGCGGCGGACGCCGAGATGAACTGGCTGGTCCGTGTGATTTCGGACATCCGTTCTGCACGCTCGGAGCTGAACGTGCCGGCAGGCGCCAAGCTCAGGCTGCTGGTCGTCGGTGCGAGCGCGGCCACGAAGAAGCGCCTGGAAACGCATCGCGCAGCCATCGAGCGCCTGGCCCGCGTGGAGGGTGTCGACCCGTCGGCGGCAGCGGTCCCCAAGAGCTCGCTGCAGATCGTGGTCGGCGAGGCGACCTACGCGCTGCCGGTCGGCGACGTGATCGATCTCAAGGCCGAGAGCGGCCGGCTCCAGAAGGAGATGAGGAAGCTCGCGGACGAGGTCGTCAAGATCGATGCCAAGCTCGGAAACGCCAACTTCGTCGCGCGCGCGCCGGAGGACGTCGTCGAGGAGCAGCGCGAACGGCGCCTGCAGGCGGAGGAGACGCGCAAGCGCCTCGCCAGGGCGCTCGAGCAACTGGACGCATGATCGTCCTGCGCACCGTCGCGGCCTGCGACGGCGACGCGCTTCACGCGATCTTCAGCCAGCCGGGCGTAAAACGTTACCTGTTCGACGATGAAGCGCCGACGCGCGAGCAGACGCGCGCCATCGTCGAGGTGGCCCGAAAGGATGTCGCCTGGGCGATCGTGGAGGAGGCAAGCGTGATCGGCTTTGTCGCGCTGCGCCGGAAGGATGGCACCCGGGAGCTGGTCGTCGCCATCGACGAGCGGCTGTGGGGGAGGGGTGTCGGCTACGAGGCGGCGCAGGCGGCGTTGCGCCATGGCTTCGAGGTCCTGAAGCTCGACCGCATCCTGGCCGGCGTCGACCTGCCGAACGAGCGGTCGCATCGGCTGATGCTGCGCCTCGGCTTCGTCGCCGTCGGCGAGGAGGATGGGCCGAAGTACCGCCTCAGGAACTACGAAGCCTTGCGCAGATCGGGAACGTAGGGCCGCGACGCGAAGTGCTCCTGATTGTCGCCGCGCGCGAAACGCAGCCCGGCGCGCAGGATCGCCGCATCGTCGACGACGTCGAGCGGGACGTAGTAGCGATCGTCGTCGCGGACGAAGGTGTCGTTGTCGACCCGGTTGTAGCAGATCAGCAAGGTCCAGCGCCGACTTGCGGAGCGGTTGGCATCGGAGCGGTGGATCGCGTTGCAGTGGAAGATCAGGGCATCACCCGCTTTCAGTTCACAGTATTCGATCGGGCATTTGTCGAGGATGAAGGGCATGCGCTTGGGGTCGACTTCGTTCTGGGTCGGCGACAGCGGCGTGTGGTCGATGCGGCCGAGCTTGTGAGACCCTGTCGCGATCTGCAGGCAGCCGTTCTCCCTGGTCGCGTCGTCGAGGGCGATCATCACCGACAGGAGATCGGGCCGCAGGCAGCCATTGTAGTACCAGTAGCCATAGTCCTAGTGCCATTCCCAGGCGCCACCGACCTCCGGCTCCTTGGCCGTCAGCTTCGACTGATAGTGATACACCGGACCGCCGAGCAGCGCAGCGGACGTGTCGACCATGCGGCGGCACCGCGCGGCAAGCCCATAGACGCTGTCTCCCGCGCGATTCCACAAGGCGATGCGCGTCGAGCGACCTTCGCCGTCGCGGCGGTCGAGAATCGAGGAACGGACGGCGGGGTCCTTCTCCATTGCCTCGGCCAGCAGCCTCACCTCGTCGGCCGAGAACAGGCCGCGGGCATAGGTGAATCCCTTTTCGTCGAACTCGGCCGCTTGGGCGGCGCTCAGCACATTGGGCATGGTTTCCTCACAGGGGGCGGAAGACGTTGCGACCGTCCTGTTCACTGACGGCGATCCTACGCCCGAGTTGCTCGCGCGTCAGCATGTCGGCAAGCAGGGCCGGGTCGTTCGGCGCCACCGCGACGAAACGATCGCCCGACCCGTCGAGCCGGCCGATGACGAAGCCCTTCTCGGGAGCATCCCTGCCGTAGGCCACACAGTAGGTTTCGATCGTGCCGGTGCCGCGCGGCCGTGTCTCGACCCTTCTCTTCGGACGCCCGTCGAGTTCGGCCTGCAGCAGCTTGGGATCCTGGCGGTGCCATGGTCCCATCGCCGGCGCCGTCGAATAGACGCCCGCCGAATGCTTGGTCAGGTAGTTGCCGTTGGCCGTCACCATGCCGAACGAACCCGGTTTGGAGCGGACGACGTTCATCATCTCGGCAATGGCGTGGGTCACGTAGTTGTTGCCCGGCCCTCCGAAGAACGGCAGGCCGCCGGTGACGCTGATCGGCCGGGGATCGTCCTCGGCCAGACCGATCTCCCGCATTGCGATCTCGACCGCCGACGGGAAGCAGCTATAGAGGTCGAAGGCCGAGATATCGGCGGTCGCCTTGCCCGCCATGTCGAGAGCCACGCGGGCGCAGCCGCGGATCGCCGGCGACTCGTCGAGCCGCTCGCGCTCGGACACGACCCAGGTATCCGTGCCGTCGGCGCAGCCGTGGAGGAACACCCATCGGTCCTCCGGAATGCCCCACTCGCGTGCCTTCTCGACCGAGGTCATGAGTACGGCCGCGGCCTGGTCGATGATGGCATTGGAGTTCATCAACCTTGGATATGGGAAGCAGATCCAGCGGTTGTCGTCCGTGATCGCACAGAGCTCCTCGGCCGTGTACCCTTGGCGCCGTGTCGCCAGTGGATTGTCCTTGGCTACCGCGGCGAGACGCTCGAACAGGCGTCCCATCGCCGTCATGTGAGCGGAGACGTCGCGCCCCAGGCAACCGCGGATTGCATTCTCGAGCAGCGGATAGAAGTGGATCGCTGCGCGCAGGTCGTGCCGATTTTCCTCCTCACTGAAGCCGAACCGCTTGTCCCCGACGCGGGTTGGTTCCTCGCCGGGATCCTCGTTCCAGTCAATCTTCAGGCCGGCCTTGCGGGCGCTTTGGGTGGAGCGCAACAGTTCGGCGCCGCATACCAGTGCCAGCTCGGTATCGCCGCGCGCGATCTCCTCGGCAAACCGGTTGACCATGTACTGGGGCATGTTGCCGCCGGAATGGGTATAGATGAGTTGCCGCGCCTGGGCATGGAGGCGGCGCGCGACGCTCTTGGGAGGGTTGCTCGACCGGCCGAACGGCGAGGCGAAACGCGGACTGATGTCGCTGAAGAACTCGAGGACGGCGATGGCATCGATCTCGTGACCCAGCGCATGCCCGCCGATGGCCGCCCTGGCGTCCTCGAGGGCGAGGTTCGCCGCGTCGGCGCAGAACTGCACGACGGAGCGCGCGCTGGAGGGCGAACCGGTCGTATCGGTGATCTGGCCGCAGCCGATCAGGATGGGGGTACGCGGCTCGATCATTTCACGAGCTCTTCGATCTCGGATGCCGACAACCCGGCTTCCGTCAGGACGGCCCTGGTATTCTCGCCGAGGTTCGCCACTCTCGGCCCGCTTTGCAGCGGTGAGCCGGAGAAACGGAATGGCGGCGCCGGCGACAGGTACCTGCCCGCACTGTCCTCGATCGGGCAGAGTGAGCCGCGATGCTCGACTTGCGGATCCTTCAGCGCCTCGGTGACGGTCAGGTAGGGGGAGCAGGGCACACCGTGCTTCTCGAGAGCCGCAACGCATTCCTTGACGGTCAAAGTCCGAGACCACGTCTCGAATTCCTCGACGAACAGGTGCCAGTTCATGCGCCGGTCGGTGTACTTCTCGAACCTCGGATCGGTCAGCCAGTCGCGCCGGCCGGCCGCGGTTGCCATGTCCTGGAATGTGCGCTCGCTCGCGGTGGCGAGCATCACGTAACCATCCCTGGCCTCGACGGGTCCATACATGGGACGCGATGGCATCTCGAAGTCGAACTGTGCGCGGTTGACCTCGCCGAGCAACATGCCGACCAAGGCCTCGAACATCGAGACGTCCACCATCTGGCCCTTGCCGGTCACATGGCGCTGATGCAGCGCGGCCAGAATGCCTCCCAGCGCATAGGCGCCCGACGCGTAGTCGGCCACGAATATTCCGCAGTTGTCGGGACGCTCGCGGCCTTGCTGGTAGTAGAGATGGGCCATGTCGTAGCCGGTCGAGGCATGGATCACCGGCGCATAGGCCGGACGGCCGGCAGCCGGCCCGGTCTGTCCGTAGCCCGAGATCGCGCCGTAGATGATTCGTGGATTGACCGCGGCGAGTTCCGGATAATCGAGGCCCAACCGCTTCATCACGCCGGGGCGGTAGTTCTCCAGCACGATGTCGACGGTTTTCACCAGTTTCTTCACGGCGGCGATGGCCTCGGGCTTCTTCAGGTCAAGCACGATGCAGCGCTTGCCCGCGTTGAGCTGACCGAACATCGTGCCGGCGCCGTTGCGCTGGACCGGCCTCGAGCGCATGAGGTCGCCCTCGGGCGATTCGATCTTGATGACGTCGGCTCCCATGTCGGCCATCAGCCGCGCGCAGTGAGGTCCGGCGATGGTGGTCGAGAAATCGAGGACGCGCACGCCAGTAAGGGGCCGGGGCAGATCGGTCATGAATCAGCTCGCTATGAGGATGAGGACAACTCCACCCACGACCGCAATGCTGCCGATCCATTCGCCGACGGACGGACGCTCCTTGAGGACGAGGCGGGAGGCGATGAAGGTGAAGACCAGCTCGATTTGGCCAACGGCGCGCACCAGCGCGGCGTTCTCCAGGGTCATGGCGAGCGCCCAGCCGGCTGAACCCAGAACGCTGAACACGCCGACCCATATCGAGGAGCGCCAATTGACCCAGACCTTGCCGAGTTGCGGCCGATCGCGACGCGCGAGGTAAGCGGCCATGAGCACGACCTGGATCGTGTTCATGCAGGCCAGCGTGGTGATGCCACGCACCAGGAAGTCGCCGTCAGGAAGCAGTTTCGAGGCCTCTCGGATGGTGCCGGCCGCGATGGCGAAGACGGCACCCGACAGGATGCCGTAGAGAGCACCCTTGTGGGTCAGGTCTGCCAGCACGCTGCGCACGTTCTCGAACGATCCGCGGACGCTCAGGATGGCGACGCCACCGAGGCAGACGAGGATGCCGAGCCAGGCGCCGACCTTGAGCGGCTCGGCCGCGATGAACGTCGCGAACAGTGCCACGAACACCGTCTCGGTCTTCGAGTAGACCGTCCCGACCGCGTAGTTGCGGAGAGAAAAGGAGTGGATCATCAGCGACGTGGCAACGATCTGGGCCACGCCGGCGATAGTCACGAGACCGAGGAAGGACCAGCCGATCGTCGGCACCTCGCGACCGGTGCCGAAGACCAGGAACGCGAGCATGCCGAGGGCGAGCGGGGCGCCGTAGAGGTAGCGGACGAAGTTCGCGCCATCGACGCTCAGCACGCCGCGAATCTTCTGCTGCATCGTCGTGCGGATGTTCTGGCAGAGCGCCGCCGCGATGGTAATCGGTATCCAGAGGGGCAATACTTGGTCTCCCGGGGCGGGGAGTGTATGACCTCCCCATGGGCGCGTCTGCGGTATCGTTTTCCGCGGTGCGGCAGGATGGGGGCGGAGGATGTTCGACGCAATCTTCACCAGCGCCTTGCGCGCGCTGCCGGTGTTCACCTCGCAGCTTGCCGTGACCTTGCTGATCCTGGTCGGCGGCGTCCTGATCTACCAGGCCTTCACGCCCCACAGCGAAGCCCGGCTCATCCGTCAGAACAATTCGGCCGCCGCCCTGGCGTTCGGCGCCGCCATCGTTTCCATCGCCCTCCCGCTCGGCATGTGCCTGGCACGCAGCGTCTCCATTCCAGACATCATCATTTGGGGAGTCATCGCGCTCGTCGTGCAACTGGGCACGTTCTTCGTCGCAAGTCTCGTCTTTCGCGATCTCGTCCAGCGCATCGAGAATGGCGAGATGGCGTCGGCCATCGCATTGGGGGCGACGCATCTATCGGTCGCGGTGATCAATTCGGCGGCCATCGCAGGCTGACTCGACGTGAACACCTGGTTCGGTCGATTGCTGATATGGGTGGTGATCGTTGCACTCATCACCGCCATCGAACGGCTGGAATCGCTGACGCCCGATGAGTTCGATGGACCTCGCCGGCCGTTACCGCCGGCCGGCGAGGCGTGGTGGAACTCACGGTCTCTCGGGCCGCCGACCGGACCGACTCCAACCGAGCCGGCCTATGAAATGTGGGTGCAGGATGCACAACGGAAAGGCGATTCGATCGGAACCGCTTTTCAAGTTGCACCCGGAACCTGGGTGACGGCTGGACACGTCCTCGAGAACTGTGCAACCGCCTATGTTCGGATTCGCGGGCAATGGCAGGGGTTCAAGCACTTCACGATCCACCCCGTTGCCGATGTCGCCATCGCGACGATGGAGCTGCGCGACCTCGCGCCGCGCATCGACGTCACTGCGCGGTTGCCCGTCATGAATCAGACCGGCTTTCATTTCGGCTATCCACAGGGAACCCCTAGCTCGGTCTATACACGCTTCGTCGGCATGGCGCGCGTGCGCCTGGGCGGGCCAGGGACTCCGGTCGAGCAAGGTTGGGTGTGGGTTGAACAACGACGCGATCCGCCTGGTTTTGGATCGCTGGGCGGCATTTCGGGAGGCCCGCAAGTCGACCGGACTGGCGCTGTCCAAGGGGTGACGGTTCTTCACTCGGAGAAGGCGGCGCGCGTCGTCACGACGCCGATCTCGCGGTTGCGCGAGATCCTTCCGGCGGACGTTCCCATCGTCGATGCCGGTCCGACATCGATCGACGGCATCGACTACATTGGTCAGGGCCGCCGTGTGCGCGATTCCGGCGCAGTTTCCCTCGTCTTTTGCTCGGTCAGCGGTCGGACTCGACCCCGGAGCTGAGCCTAGGCACCCATGGCTCGCCTCGATAGGATCGCGCCATGAGCGTCATCCAGGATGCGGGCTCGGCCTATGCGCTGAAACAGCCCAGCTACAATGCAGCCCTCACCATGGTTGGGCGCGGGACCCCCATGGGAGAACTGTTGCGGCGCTACTGGCATCCCGTGGGCATGGCCACGGACGCTGGCGCGACGCCGCGGCCCGTCAAGATCCTGGGGGAAGAGCTGATCCTGTTCCGTGACGGCCAAGGTAGGACCGGCCTTGTCTACCCGCGCTGCTGTCATCGCGGCACGACGCTTTACTACGGCAAGATCGAGGAGCGTGGCATTCGCTGTTGCTACCATGGTTGGTTGTTCGACATCGAAGGTCGATGTCTGGAGATGCCGGCCGAGCCCAACCCGACCGGGCCACAGTGCCAGCGCGTGCGGCAACCCTGGTATCCGACCCAGGAACGTTACGGCCTGGTGTTCGCCTATCTCGGGCCACCCGAGAAGAAGCCGATCCTGCCGCGCTACGAATGCCTCGAGGTGATGGAGCCCGGCGAGTTCGTCGAGGCTGACGACTCGAGCATCGGCAGCGGCGGCATCGTCATCGCGCCGTGCAACTGGCTGCAGCATTTCGAGAATGTCGTCGACCCGTACCATGTGCCGATCCTGCACGGCTCGTTCAGTGGTCCGCAGTTCGTCGAACAGATGGCGGCGTTCCCCAAGGTGAAGTTCGAATACGGCGCGATGGGCGTGAAGGCGACGTCCATTCGGCCTGGGCCGGGCGGCAAGACCTTCCGGCGTGTCACCGAGGCGGTCCTGCCGACCCTCCGCGTCGTCGCCAACCCACGCGTGGCGCAGTATGGCATGGTCGAATCGATCGGCTGGACGCTGCCGATCGACGACACGCACTACCGCATCTACGTGGCCGGCCGAGTCAAGGAGAAGGGCGAGCTCGCCAAGTTCAGGTCGCGCTACAACGGCAAGACCTGGGACGAGCTTTCGCCCGAGGAGCACCAGAAGTTTCCCGGCGACACCGAGGCGCAGGTCGGGCAGGGGCCGATCGCCTTCCACTCGGAAGAGCACCTTATGTCCTCGGACCAGGGCGTGGGGATGCTGCGATTTCTGCTGCAAAAGCAGGTCGATATCGTGGCGGCCGGCGGCGACCCGCTTGGCGTTGCCTTCAATGAGGAAGACGCCTACGTGAAATTCGATGCCGGGCAGTTTCTCGACGATCCGTCAGCGTAGGTCGGCGCCGACCGCCTGTTGCACCGACGTGAAGCCGTCCCGCCGCAGCAGTTCCGCCAATTCGTCCTTGATGCGACGAACGAGCGGCGGGCCGCCGAACACGAGCGCCGAATAGACCTGGACCAACGTCGCCCCGGCGCGAATCTTGGCGTACGCGTCCGCACCCGAACCGACGCCGCCGCAGCCGATCAGCGGGAATTGCCCTTCCACGCGCCGCGCCGTCTGATGAAGCACCTCGGTGGAAAGGGCGGTTAGCGGTGCTCCCGACAGGCCCCCGGCTTCGTCTCGCCGCTGCGAACGCAGTGTCGCGGGGCGCGACAAGGTGGTGTTGCCGACGATGATGCCATCGATCCTCAGTTCTCTCGCCACGGCGACGATGTCGTCCAGATCGAGCTCGGTGGCGTCGGGCGCGATCTTGAGCACGAGCGGAACGGCGGTCGGCGCCATCGCGTCCTTGACCCGTTTCAGCAAGTCCGTCAGCTGCCCACGGCCCTGCAGGCTGCGCAGTCCCGGAGTGTTGGGCGAGGAGACGTTGCAGACGAGATAGTCCGCGTAGGCGGCGAGTGCCGCGGCGCAGGTGACATAGTCGGCAGCTCGATCGGGACTGTCTTTGTTGGCACCGATGTTGACTCCGACGAAACCTCGCCGCGGACGGCACGCGAGCCGCGAACGCACGGCATCGAGCCCCTCGCCAGGGAAACCCATACGGTTGATGACACCGCGATCCTCCCGGAGGCGAAAAACCCGGGGTCGGGGATTGCCGATCTGTGGTCGCGGCGTGACGCTGCCGATCTCCACCAGTCCGAACCCCAGGCCGAGCATCGCGTCGGGCACTTCGGCGTTCTTGTCGAAGCCGGCGGCAAGTCCGATCGGATTCGGCAGGCGGCGCCCCCAGATTTCGACCGCGAGAGGCGATGGGTCGCTCTGACGATCCTGCGGCAGCAGTCCTGACTTGAGGGCACGGATGGCGAGGCCGTGCGCGGCTTCGGCGTCAAGACGCGAGAGCACGCTGTCGGCGAGGGCATACCAGCTGACCATCGCCGACAGTTAGCAGACGTTTCCTGTGGAGCGCTCGCCGCTCTTACCGAAAGCTGGGCCCGTCGCTGCGCGGCATGATGCCGGGCGAGCGGTCGAACAGAACCGAGAAAAGCTGCCGGTAGAGATCATCCATGTTTCGGTCGTCAGGAGTGCCGGTGGACGTCCAGCCCGTGACCTGCGACATCGCCTGATCGTTGCGGCAGTAGACGGCGAAGACATAGACCCGGCCGGGCGTGCCAGGCTTGTGCCGAGACACGCCCTCGCATACCCGATCGGCGCCGAGGTCGTTGGCGGGATCGAACACCAGCACCATCCGGTAGTCCGGCCGCGGCTTCTCGGCCGGGACGTCGTAGGTGAAGGTCAGGCGGGGCGGGGGCTTCGCCGCCTGCATCACCGGCAGCATGCGGCGGGCCACCTCGTCGACAGGCAGGCCGGGAAAGGGGTTGCCGTCGAGGATGACCCGGAACGTCTTGCCGTCGGTCGCCGTGAAGAATTCGCTGTAGGAATACTGGGTGGCGTAATCGTAGCCGCCGAGCGTTGCCGCCGAGGCTGCCGTTCCAATCGACAGAGCCGCCAGTGCAATCGCCATTCGTTTGTGCATGGACGCTACCTCTCTCCTGCCGACACTATGCCGTCCTGCCGGCTGCGACACACGTCACATTCTCGCGCGCTCAGACGTCGAGATCGCGGGCGAACTTGGCGTTCTGCTGAATGAAGGCGTAGCGCTTCTCCGGCTTGCGGCCCATCAGATCCTCGACCAGGGCGGCCGTACGCATCGATTCCCGGCGCTGCTCGGCGTCGGCTGCGGTCGGTATGTCGACCTTCAGCAGCACACGCTTGGCTGGGTCCATGGTGGTTTCGCGCAGGTGTACCGACTGCATCTCGCCCAGGCCCTTGAAGCGGCTGATCTCGACCTTGGCCGTGCCGTTGAAGGTCGTGCGCAGCAGCTCGTCCTTGTGGGCGTCGTCGATTGCATACTCCGTGCGGCCGCCCCGGCTCAGACGATAGAGCGGCGGCTGGGCGAGGAAGAGATGGCCGTTCTCGATCAGCTTCGGCATCTCGCGGTAGAAGAACGTCATCAGCAACGAGGCGATGTGCGCGCCGTCGACGTCGGCGTCCGTCATGATGATCACGCGCTCGTAGCGCAAGCGATCGTCGCTGTAGTGGGCGCCGGCGCCGCAGCCCAGCGCCTGGATGAGGTCCTGGACTTCCTGGTTCTCGCGCAGCTTGTCGGCGCTGGCGCTGGCGACGTTCAGGATCTTGCCGCGCAACGGCAGGATCGCCTGGGTCTCGCGGTTGCGCGCGGCCTTCGCCGAGCCGCCGGCCGAATCGCCTTCGACCAGGAAGATCTCGGTGCCGGCGGCCGAACTGTTTGAGCAGTCGGCGAGCTTGCCCGGCAGGCGCAGCTTGCGCGTCGCGGTCTTGCGCTGCTGCTCGCGGTCCTGGCGGCGGCGCAGCCGTTCCTCGGCCTTCTCCACGACATGCTCGAGCAGCACGTTGGCCGCTTCCTTGTCGCCGGTCAGCCAGTGCTCGAAATTGTCGCCCACGACGGTTTCGACCAGCTTGGTCGCCTCGACGGAGACCAGCCTCTCCTTGGTCTGGCCTTGGAACTGCGGCTGTTCGATGAACACCGACACGAGACCGGCTGCGCCATCGAAGACATCGTCGGCCGTGATGATGGAGCCCTTGCGGTTGCCGGTCAGCTCGGCATAGCGCTTGAGACCTCGCACGAGCGCGCTGCGGAAACCCGATTCGTGGGTGCCTCCCTCGGCGGTCGGTACGGTATTGCAGTACGAACGCACGAAGCCGTCCTCGTCGGTCGGCCACCACACCGCCCATTCGACCTTGCCGCCCTTGCTGCCGTTAGTCTCGGTCCTGGCCTCACCGGCGAAGGGCTGGGGCACCACGGTCGGCCGCTCGCCGATCTCGAACACCAGGTAGTCCTTGAGGCCGCCGGCGAAGTGAAACGACTCTTCCTCCGGCACGCCGCCGCCCTTGGGCAGCAGGCTCTTGTCGCAGCGCCAGCGGATCTCGACACCGCGGAACAGGTAGGCCTTGGAGCGGGCCATGCGATGGAGGCGCTCGGGCGAAAAGAGCTGCTTTCCGAATATTTCCGGATCGGGATGGAACGTGAGGGTGGTGCCGCGCCGGTTGGGCGCCGGACCGTTGGCCTTCAACTTGGAGGCGGGCTTGCCGCGCGAGAAAGTCTGCGTCCAGGATTGACGGTCGCGGGCCACGTCGACGACGAGCTCGTCGGAGAGCGCGTTGACCACCGAGACGCCGACACCGTGCAGGCCGCCCGACGTCGCGTAAACCTTGCTGTTGAACTTGCCGCCGGAGTGCAGCGTCGTGAGGATGATCTCCAGCGCGGACTTGTTCTTGAACTTGGGGTGCGGGTCGACCGGAATGCCGCGTCCGTTGTCGCGCACCAGCACCTTGTTGCCGGCGAGCAACTCGACGTGGATGGTGTCGGCGTGGCCGGCAACGGCTTCGTCCATGGCATTGTCCAGCACTTCGGCGACGAGATGGTGCAACGCCCGCTCGTCGGTACCGCCGATATACATGCCCGGCCGCTTGCGAACGGGCTCGAGCCCTTCCAGCACCTCGATGTCGCGGGCCGTGTAGGAGGTGTCCTTCCCGGAACCGGCACGCTTGCCGCCCGAGCGTTCGAACAGGTCGCCGTTCTTTGCCATCTGTTGCTTCTTGTCTCGTGTCGGCCGCGCGAGGGGATCGCCGGATGGCCGCTATGCTATCGATATGGTAGGAAAGCCGCAGGAAAGCAACCACATCCAGTGGGGAAACGATGGCCGAGGGCCCGCGCGATCCGATCATCCGGACCGTGCCGCAACCTGCCGACATGAACGGCAATGGCGACATTTTCGGCGGCTGGGTGTTGTCGCAGATGGACGTCGCGGGCGGCGTCCTGGCGGCACGGGCCGCCAAGGGCCGGGTCGCCACCGTGGCCATCACCGCCATGACGTTCGTGCAGCCAATCAAGGTGGGCGACGTCGTGTCGATCTACGGCCGTGTCGCCAGGATCGGCCGGACGTCGATCACCATCGACCTCGAGACCATGGTGCAACGCCGCCATGACGGTGCCGAAATTCGGGTGACCCATGGCACCTACGTGTTCGTGGCGATCGATGGCGAGGGCAGGCCTCGGCCGGTGCCACCCGAGGGAAGGGCATGAAGCTTCTCGTCGCAATCCTGTCGGTGGTCTCGGTCCTGGTGCTGCCGGCGGCCGTCGCGGCGCATCCGCACATCTGGATTTCCCAGCTCGTGCGCGTCGTTACCAAGGACGGCAAGTTCACCCATGTCGAGATCGAATGGCGTTTCGATCCGTTCTCCAGCGAGATCGAGATCCCGCTGATCGACGAGAACGGCGACGGCAGGTTCTCGGCCAACGAGGTCAAGTTGCTGGCCAACGACATGATGCCGGAGCTGCAGAAGTACGGCTTCATGACGTGGCTCAACACCGGCGCCAAGGATTTCCGACCGCCCAAGCGCCCGGTCTTCAGTGCCCGCGTCGACGATCCCGCCAGCTTCAAGCCGGCCGACTGGGACCGCTCGGCGGGCGACGGCGGGCAACCGATGCCGTCCAACAAGCGCGTCGAGCAGCCGGTGCCGCAGAAGCGCGGGCCGCGGAACCTGGTCTATGTCATGCGCTTCGAACTGCCCCAGCCGGTGACGCATTTCTCCATCGCCACATTCGATCCCGACGACTTCATCCGCATCGAGCTCGACAGGACGGCGCTGCCCGCCGGATGCACCGCCGCCAAGCATCCGAGCTACAAGGCCGAGTTCATTCGCGGCTATCCCGTTTTTGCCGACCTCGTCACGTGTCAGACGCTCTGAGAACCAACGTCCTGCGCTCCCCCTTCCTCTGGGTGGGCATTCTGCTGCTGCTTGTGCTCGGGGCGGGGCTGGTGTTCAGCGACGGCGTCGCCGAACTCGCCCGCTACTCGGCCGAATACCAGCAGCGCATCCAGCGCACGCTGTCGGTCTCGTTGCGCGACATCCAGTCCGGGACGGGGTCGCTCGCGCTGTGGACGCTGATCATCGTGTGCTTCGGTTACGGCGTGGTGCACACGCTCGGGCCCGGCCACGGCAAGGCCATTGTCGTCGCCTATTTCCTCGACAGCACCCGCCCGCACGCCTGGATCGAGGGCATCCTGGCCGGCGCCTGGATCGCCTTCACGCACACGCTCGCGGCGTTGATTCTCGCCGCCGTGCTGAAGCTCTTCTATACCGTCGGCCTGCTGGGCGCGTTGCGCGAGGTGCGCAACGTCGAGATCTTCGCCTACGTCCTGATCCTGCTGGTCGGCTTCTGGCGGCTATGGGCGGGCATTACCGGCCGCCTCCACGAACACCATCACGGCGACGAGCCTGGTGGACATCGCCACGACCACGATCACGGTCACGATCATCACCACGACGCCCCGCAGAAGCGCAGTATTTCCGGCTGGATTCTGCTGACGGCGGCTGGCATTGCGCCCTGCGCCGGCGCCCTCATCGTCGTGCTCCTGTCGGTGGCGATGGGGGTGATCTGGGCGGGCGTCATTGGCGTGATCGCGATCGCGGTGGGCATGGCGATCACGCTCGGCGCCATCGGCATGATCTCGATGGCCGCGCACCGCCTCATCATCGCCGAAGGCCGGTCGAGGGAAATCGGCCGCTTCACCGCCATTGCCGCGTCGCTGATCGTCATCGCCACCGCCGGAACGCTGCTGCTGGGCGCCTTGTCGCGCTTCTTCAAGTAGTGGCGCCGCGAAGCCAGGAGACGCCCATGCCGTATCTTGTTGCTGCCGATCAACCTGCCGGATCGGCGGGACGGCGATTTCGTGAATTGATCGAGCGGCCGGGCATCCTGCAACTCCCCGGCGCGCACAATGGACTGGCCGCCTTGCAGGCGAAGTTGGTCGGCTTCGACGCCTTGTACCTGTCGGGCGCGGGCATGTCGGCCTCGATGGGCTTGCCCGATCTCGGCATCATCACGATCGACGAGGTCTGCTTCTTCATTCGTCAGGTCGCCCGCGCGAGCGGCCTGCCGGTGCTGGTCGACGGTGACACGGGCTATGGCGAGGCGCTGAACGTCATGCACATGGTGCGTGCCTTCGAGGAGGCGGGCGCCGGAGCCGTCCACATCGAGGACCAACTGCTGCCCAAGAAATGCGGCCATCTCAACGACAAGAAACTCGCCGATCCGCACGACATGGCGGCCAAGGTGGCGGCCGCCGCCAGGGCACGGCGCGATCTCTGCGTCATCGCGCGCACCGATGCGGCGGCGAGCGAAGGCATCGACGGCGCGGTCGCTCGCGCGAAGCGCTATCTCGAGGCCGGCGCCGACGCGATCTTTCCCGAGGCCCTGCACAATGCCGAGATGTTCCGCGCCTTCGCCAGGGCGATGCCCGGCGTGAAGCTGCTCGCCAACATGACCGAATTCGGCCGCACGCCGTTCTTCACCGCCTCCGAGTTCGAGGCCATGGGCTACGCCATGGTGATCTGGCCGGTGTCGGCGCTGCGCGTCGCCAACAAGGCGCAGGAACGGCTCTACGCCGCGATCCGGCGCGACGGCGGCACGCAGAACATGATCGGCGAGATGCAGACCCGCGCCGAGCTGTACGCCACCATCGACTACGCCGGCTACGAGGCGCTCGACGCCTCGATCGTGAAGACCGTCGTCCCCCAAGGCATGCCGCAACGGTAGGGCACGACCGTCACAGCCCGAGACTCGCCAGGTCGGGCGCGCGCCTATGGAAGTCGGTGGCGTCCTGAAAGGCCTTGCCGAGCTTGAGGACGTCGCGCTCGGCAAACGGCTTGCCGACGATCTGGATACCGATCGGCAGACTGGACGAGAAGCCGGCCGGCATGGCGAGGCTGCAGAGCCCCAGGTAGTTCGCCGGCCGTGTGAGGTAGCCCGGCATGGGCGAGGCTTCGTCGACATCGGCAAGCGGGATCGCCGGCACCGCCATGGTGGGCAACAGGATGGCATCGTAAGCGTCGAACCACCGGGCGAAGGCCTGGCGCCGGCCCGCCATGCGGCGCAATTCCTGGGCATAGGCGCCGGGCGGCACCTGCTTGGCGGCCAAGGCGCGCGAGCGTACGCCGGGACCGATCGCCTTGCTGGTGTCTTCGATGTAGTCACGATGCAGCGAGAAGGCCTCCGAGGCAATGATCGTTCCGGCCGGCTGCGAGAGATCGAAATACCAGTCGGGCAGCTTGCACGGCACGACTGTCGCGCCCAACCCTTCGAAGGAGCGCGCCGCATCGCGCCATGCGCTCGTCACCGCAGGATGCATGAAGTCCGGCAGCTGCTTCTCGTCGGGAAGCGCGATCCTCATCCCCTTCACCGCGCCGCCGCGCGTCGCCTGCGTGAAATCCTCGCACGGTTGTCCGAATGTGGCCGGGTCGTGAGGATCGGGGGCGGCGAGCGCATTCAACAACAGCGCGCAATCCTCAACGCAGCGGGCCAGCGGGCCGATCGAATCGAGCGTCCAGCTGAGCAGCATGGTGCCGTTGAGGCCAATGCGCCCGAACGTAACTTTGAGGCCGACAATCCCGTTGAAGGCGGCGGGTATCCGTACCGAGCCGCCGGTGTCGCTGCCGATGCCGGCCGGCGTCAGGCGCGCGGCGATGGCGACGCCGGTGCCGCTCGATGAGCCGCCGGGCACGCGATGGGTCTTCATATCCCATGGATTCCAGGGCGCACCCATGAGCGGGTTGGTGCCCCATCCGCCGAACGCGAATTCGACCATGTGCAGCTTGCCGAGCGGCACCATGCCGGCCGCGGTCAGTCGCTCGACGGTGGTAGCGGTCTCGGTCGCGATGCGCTTCTCCAGCATCTTCGAGCCGCCGGTGCCGATGCGACCGGTGATGTCGCACAGATCCTTGTAGGCGATGGGCAGGCCGTGAAGCCTGCCGAGCGGAAGGCCCGTCGAGCGCTGCATGTCGGCGGCATCGGCGAGGGTGCGGGCCTCCCTGGCGTAGATCTCGGTGAAGGCATGAAGCTTGCTGTCCGCCTTCTCGATGCGCGCGAGCAATGCGTCGACGATGTCGCGGGAGGAGAAGCGCTTGTCCTCGAGGCCCGAAGCGAGTTCCGTGAGGGTGAGCGTGTGCAAGGTCATCAGTAGGTCGCCCTTCCGCCGGAGAGATCGAACACGGCCGCGGTGCTGAAGGTGCAAAGCGGTGACGCTAGCCAGGCGACGATCTCGGCGACCTCGGCGACCTCGCCAAACCGGTTCATGGGAATCTTCGAGAGCATGTACTGGATATGCTGCTCCGTCATCTGGCTGAACAATTCAGTCTTCACCACCGCTGGCGCCACGCAGTTCACCAGCACGCCCGACGTCGCCAGTTCCTTGCCAAGCGACTTGGTCAGGCCGATGACACCGGCTTTCGATGCGGAGTATGCCGACGCATTCGGGTTGCCTTCCTTGCCGGCCACCGAGGCGATGTTGACGATGCGCCCCCAACCACGCCCGGCCATGCCCGCCGCGACCGCGCGATTGCAGAGGAAGACGCCGGTCAGGTTGATGTCGATCACCTGCCTCCACGCATCGACGGGATATTGCGCGACCGTGGTATTGGGGCCGGTGATCCCGGCGCTGGCGATCAGGATGTCGGGAGACGCAAGCAGCTTCTCTGTGGTCGCCAGGGCGGTGTTCACCGAGGTTTCGCTGGTCACGTCGACTTCAACGGCGATCGCGCCCTCAAGTGCCGTCGCCGACTGGCGCGCGCGCGCGATGTCGCGATCCCACAATGCCACCCGGCCGCCGCCGGCGGCGATTTTTGCCGCACAAGCCAGTCCAATGCCGCGGGCCCCACCGGTTATGATGGCGGATCGATCCTTGAACAAGTCGGGGCCCATGCTGCCTCCCAAGCGCTTGAATTGTCGGGGCGATTCCTACCATATCGGGCCACCGACCCATCCGCTACACTGATACCTTCGTCTCGCCCCCGAGTTCTCCGGAGTATCATGTCTTCGTCCGTGCCCACGTCCATCGACGCCACCATCGAGCTGTTGAAGAAGGGCGACTACATCGCCGATCGCAGCCTCGCGACCGTGCTCTTTCTTGCCTTGAAGCTCGGAAGGCCACTCTTTTGCGAAGGCGAGGCCGGTGTCGGCAAGACCGAGATCGCCAAAGTTCTCGCCTCTGCTCTCGGTCGACCGCTGATCCGGCTTCAATGCTACGAGGGTCTCGACATCAATTCGGCGGTGTACGAGTGGAACTACTCGCGCCAGATGCTCGAAATTCGCCTGGCCGAAGCCCAGGGCGTCCAAGACCGCAACGAACTGGCATCCGACATCTTCGACGAGCGCTTCCTGATCCGCCGGCCGCTGCTGGAAGCGCTGAGGCCCCATGTCGAAGGCGCGCCGGTGCTGCTGATCGACGAGCTCGACCGTACCGACGAGCCGTTCGAGGCCTATCTCCTCGAGGTCCTGTCCGATTTTCAGGTGACGATCCCGGAGCTCGGTACGATCAAGGCGGCCGAAAAGCCGATCGTGATCGTGACGTCCAATCGCACGCGCGAGATCCACGATGCGCTGAAGCGCCGCTGTTTCTATCACTGGGTCGACTATCCCGACTTGCAGCGCGAGCTCGAAATCCTGAAGGTCAAGGCACCGGGCGCCGGCGAACGGCTGTCGCGCCAGGTGGTCGGCTTCGTACAGGAACTGCGCAAGCTCGATCTTTTCAAGTCGCCGGGTGTGGCCGAATCGATCGACTGGGCGACGGCACTCTCGGAGTTGAACGCCCTCGATCTCGATCCACGCACGGTCAACGACACGCTCGGCGTGTTGCTGAAGTACCAGGACGACATCCAGCGCCTGCAGGGCTCGGAGGCGGCCGACATCCTGCGCAAGGTCAAGTCCGACATCGCCGCCCAGCCGCTGGGTTAGCGCATCGGGGGCTCGCGCATGGACACCCTGACCGACGCCTCGCGCGAGCCTCCTGGAACGGGCCGGCTCGCCAGCAATATCGTGCATTTCGCGCGCACGCTGCGCTCAGCCGGACTCAGGGTCGGGCCCGGACAGGTTCTGCGCGCGATCGAGGCGGTGGAGGCAGCGGGGCTGAGGAAACGCGACGATTTCTACTGGACGCTCCATTCGGTGTTCGTGAATCGGCGCGATCAGCGCGAGCTGTTCGATCAGGCCTTTCACGTCTATTGGCGCAACCCGCGCCTGCTCGAGAAGATGATGGAGATGTTGCTGCCCCAGGTCGATGTCCCGGCCGACCCCGAGCAACGCAAGACCCTCAGCCGCCGGCTGCAGGAGGCCTTGCAACCCGGACGAGGCGAGGCGCCCGAGGAAGAGGGGGAGAAGCCGGAGGTCGAAATCGAGGCGACCTTCACGGTGTCCGACCGCGAGATCCTGCAGCACAGGGACTTCGAGCAGATGTCTCAGGCGGAGGTCGACGAGGCACTGCGCGCCATATCGCGGCTGAGACTGCCGGTGCCGGAACGACGCACACGACGCTATCGGTCGGCCCGGCGCGGGCCGCGCATCGACTTTCGAGCGTCCCTGCGACGGGCACTTCGTCCCGAGGGGCTGACCGAGTTGCGCAAACGGGAGCCGCGCCGCCGGCCGCCGCCGCTCGTTATTCTGTGCGACATCTCGGGCTCGATGGCGCGATACACGCGCATGTTCCTGCATTTCATGCACGCCATCACCAACGATCGCGATCGCGTCTACTGCTTCACCTTCGGCACGCGGTTGACGAACGTGACGCGGTCGTTGCGCAGCAAGGATGTCGACATCGCGTTGCAGAAGGCATCGGCACAGGTCGAGGACTGGTCGGGCGGCACGCGCATCGGCCAGACTCTCCACGAGTTCAACAACAAATGGTCGCGCCGCGTGCTCGGGCAGGGGGCCGTCGTTCTGCTCATCACCGACGGACTCGACCGCGAGGGCGCAGCCGGGCTGGGCGAGGAGATGGAGCGTCTGCACAAATCCTGCAGACGGCTCATCTGGCTGAACCCGCTCTTGCGATATGGCGGCTATGAGCCCAAGTCTCAGGGCAACAAGGCGATGATGCCCCATGTCGACGAGTTCCGGCCGGTGCACAATCTCGAGAGCCTGGCCGGGCTGATCGCGGCGCTGGACGTAACGTCCCACCGGGTCGACCGGCGACTCGTGGATTGGCAAACTGAATTGCGCAAGGAGTAGACCATGAGCGATGCGCTGGATGTGCTGGACCAGGTCGGCAAATGGAAGGCGTCAGGCAAAGACGTCGCGATCGCCACCGTGATCACCACCTGGGGATCCTCGCCGCGGCCCGTCGGCAGCCAGCTCGCGGTCGACGACACCGGCGCGATGGTCGGTTCGGTGTCCGGCGGCTGCATCGAGGGTGCCGTGGTGAAGGAGGCACTGGCCTCGATCGCCGACGGCAAGCCGCGCTTGCTGGACTTCGGCGTCACCGACGAGCAGGCCTGGGATGTCGGCCTGGCCTGTGGCGGCAAGGTGCAAGTGTTCGTGGAGAAGGTGACCGACCGATGAAAAACGGAACCCTCAAGGCGTTGCAGGAGGCGCGCGTACAGCGGCGTGCGATCGTGCTCGCCACCCGACTGAGCGATGCGGCCGAGACGCTCGTCTATCGAGACAAGGCGGAGGGCGCGCAGGCGTCCGATGCAGCGCTGGTGTCGATTGCCCGTCGCGCCATGGACACTGGCAGGAGCGAAACGATCGAGATCGGCGGCCAGAAGATCTTCCTGAATGTCTACGTGCCGCCGGCGCGGCTCATCATCGTCGGTGCGGTGCATATCGCGCAGTCGCTCGCGCCGATGGCCGCGATGCTCGACTTCGACGTGACGGTCGTCGACCCGCGCGGCGCCTGGGCGACGACGAACCGCTTCCCGGGCGTGAAGGTGGTGCAGGAGTGGGCGGACGAGGCCTTCGAGAAAATGGGCCTCGACGTGTCCACGGCGGTCGTGACCCTCACACATGATCCCAAACTCGACGATCCGGCGCTGGAAGCGGCGCTCAAATCGAATGTCTTCTACGTCGGCGCGCTGGGCAGCAAGCGGACCCACGCCAAACGCAAGGAGCGACTGATGTCGGAGGCCGGCATTACGGAGGAGCAATTCGCCCGCATCCATGGCCCGGTCGGCCTCAATATCGGCGCCAAGTCGCCGGCCGAGATCGCGGTGTCGATCCTCGGCCAGATCGTCGAGGTGAGGGCGCGTCGCCTGGAGGCGCTGTCGGCCCCCAAGGTGGCCGCTGCGTGAGATTCGGGGAAACCCCGATCGACGAGGCCAAGGGCGCTATTCTGGCGCATAGCTGGCGCGCGAACGGAGTCAACTTCTCCAAGGGGCGCGTGCTGTCGGCCGACGATGTCGCCAGACTGAAGACAGCTGGCGCATCGACTGTCATTGCCGCGCGTCTCGATGCGGGCGACATGCATGAGGACGAGGCGGCGGCAGCCGTCGCGAAGGCCCTGGCAGGCGAGGGAATCGAGGTCACTGCGCCGTTCACCGGCCGCTGCAATCACTTCGCGCGCGAAGCCGGCCTGGCGATCGTCGACCAGCAGCGCATCGACGAGCTCAACGAGCTCGATGAATCGGTCACCGTCGCGACCCTGCCGCCCCACGCACGTGTCGAACCGCGGCAGATGGTGGCGACAGTCAAGATCATTCCCTACGCCGCGCCGCGTACCGCCGTGCAGCGAGCCATCGATGTCGCGCATTCGGCCAACCGGCCGCTGGTATCCGTGGTCCCGTTCAAGGAGATGCGGGCCGGCCTGGTGCAGACCAGACTGCCGGGAACGCGCGACAAGGTTCTCGACAAGGCCGTCGGTACGACCGGCAAGCGTCTGACCTCGCTCGGCAGCGAACTGGTGGGCGAACGGCGCGTCGCACACGATGCCAAGGCGATCGCTGCCGCACTGGTCGAATTGAGGTCCGAAGGATGCGACCTCTTCCTGGTCGCCGGTGCATCGGCGATCGTCGACCGTCATGACGTCGTTCCATCGGGTATCGAGGAAGCCGGCGGGAAGGTCATTCATTTCGGCATGCCGGTAGATCCCGGCAACCTGCTACTGACCGGCGAACTCGACGGCAGGCCGGTGCTCGGCCTGCCGGGCTGCGCCAAGTCACCGAAATACAACGGCTTCGACATGGTGCTCGAGCGGCTCGCGGCGGGTCTCCCCGTCGGCCGCGCCGAGATCGTCAAGATGGGCGCCGGTGGCCTGCTCGCTGAAATTCCAACGCGACCACAGCCACGCGACGACGAGGGTGGCGAGAGCGACGCACCGCAGCAGGCGCCGCGAGTCGCCGTGCTGGTGCTCGCAGCCGGCCGGTCGACGCGCATGGGTGGACCGAACAAGCTGCTGGCCGATGCCAAAGGACGTCCACTCGTGGTGCACGCAATGAAAGCGGCGCTCGCGTCCCAGGCTGTCGAAGTCGTTGTCGTGCTGGGTCATATGGCGGGCGAGGTCAGGGCGGCCGTGGAGAATGCCCTCCCTTCGGATGCGCGCCTGCGTTTCGTGGTCAATCCGGACTATGCCGACGGGCTTAGCACTTCGGTCCGGGCCGGCATCGCGGCACTTCGATCGGACACGGACGCCGTCATCGTCCAGCTCGGCGACATGCCCAGCGTGAACGCCGCATTGCTAGATCGCCTGATGGCGGCCTTCAATCCGGTCGAAGGGCGGGCGATCTGCGTACCCACCGTCGGCGGCAAGCGCGGCAATCCGGTGTTGTGGGCGCGGCGCTTCTTTCCCGAAATGGGCGGACTCGCCGGAGACAGCGGCGCCAAGCACCTGATTGGCGAACATGCGGACCTGGTGTGCGAGGTCGAGATGCAAGGCGACGCCGCGGTCACGGACATCGACACACCAGAGGCGCTGGCGGCCTGGCGCACCAAGGAAGTGAAATGAGTTTCGACGTCATCGCGGTGCGGCGCCAGTTCCCGATCCTGTCCGAGGTCATCGACGGCCGGCCCGTTCACTACCTGGACAATGGCGCATCGGCGCAGACGCCGCTCGCCGTGCTCGACGCGGTCCGCCGGTATGAGACCACCGGCCGCGCCAATGTCCTGCGCGGCGTCCATCGGCTCGCCGAGCGGGCGACGGAAGCCTACGAGAATGCGCGGGCCCAGGTGGCTGCGTTCCTGGGCGTCGAGCCCATGGAAGTCGTCTTCACGGGTGGCTGCACAGCGGCCATTAACCTCGTCGCCTACTCCTACGGTTCGTTGCTGAAGCCGGGCGACCGGATCGTGCTGTCGGAGCTCGAGCATCATTCCAATATCGTGCCATGGCAGCTCCTGCGCTCGCGAAGCGGAGTGGAAATAGACGTGCTGCCGGTCACGCAGGACGGGCGCATCGACATTGCGGCGCTGCCGCGGCTGCTGACGCCCAGGACGAAACTCGTCTCCGTGGCACACGTGTCCAATGTCACGGGGGCGCTCGCCGACGTACGCACCATCGTCGGGATGGCGCGCAGTGTCGGCGCCAAGGTCATGCTCGACGGCGCCCAGCGTGCACCACACGGTCCCGTCGACTTGCCCGCCCTGGATGTCGACTTCTACGTCTTCGCCGGCCACAAGGCGTACGGCCCCAACGGTATCGGCGCGCTGTGGGCGCGCCCCGAACTTCTGGATGCCATGCCGCCGTTCCATGGCGGCGGCTCGATGATCGGGCGGGTGACATTCGCCGAGACGACCTGGGCACCGCCGCCCCGTCGCTTCGAAGCCGGTACGCCGCCGATCGGCCCGGCAATCGGCCTCGGGGCCGCCTGTGCCTGGATGAGCGCCCTCGATTGGACTGGCGCGCACGCCCACGAGATGGGATTGGTGCAACGACTGATGGATGGCTTGCAAAGGGTCGATGGCAGCCGGCTGTTCGGCCCGCCCAGCCTGCAGAACCGATACCCGGTGGTCTCCTTCCAACTCGACGGCGTGCATCCGCACGACGTGGCGCAAACGCTCGATTCCTTCGGCGTCGCCGTGAGGGCCGGGCACCATTGCGCCCAACCGCTGATGGACCGCTTCGATCTCGACGGCACGACGCGCGTGTCGATCGCGCCGTACAACAACAACACTGACATCGATGCCCTGCTGACGGGCGTCGAGCATGCCGCGCGAACCTTGCGATGAACGACCCGCTTTACCAGGAGCGCATCGTCGCCCTGGCCAAGGCCAAGACAGGCGCGGGCAAGCTTGCCAACCCGAGCCGGTCGGCGCGGCGCGACAATCCCCTGTGCGGAGACCGCGTCGTCCTGGATGTCCGTCTGGATGAACAGGGTCGCATCGTGGAGGTCGCCCACCAGGTCCGGGGTTGTTTGCTCTGCCAGGCCTCGGCATCGGCGCTCGCGGCGGTGGCGGTTGGCCGGAACGCCGCCGGCATCGCGGAAGTCCGTCAGCAGGCCGAGCGGGCGATCGGTCGCGAGCGGGGAGAAGCCGGCGCGCCGTTCGACGCATTCGTGCCCGTCGCCGGCTACAAGTCCCGGCATGAGTGCGTGCTCCTGCCGCTGGATGCCCTGAAGGATGCCTTGGCCTAGGAACCGCGGTGAGACATTCGAGAATATCCAACTAAATCAGCGGTTTAGAATGTCTCACCCGGTGAGACATCGCGCCTGGGGGTGAGTGGACTCCGGGGACGGTGAGGATTCGTGGACGAATCGCCTCGGAAGCCGATGCCATCGGCATCCGACCAGTCCACGGCGCGTGGACGCTCCGAGGACGCAGCGAGTTCAGGATCGCCCACCTCACGGTGAGGGCTTCCACCGACAACCCTCTCGTCGGAAGAGCGCCGTGGTTGCGTCACAGTCCCGGCCCACGGTGGGAGCGAGTGAAGCGGGAGGTTCCTTTCATGATTCCTCGATGGATCGTCATGCTCGTGGCGGTCGTGGTCGCCTTGCCGGCGGCGGCGCAGGACCTGGCGCTCAAGCGCGTCATGCTATCGTCCGGAGGGCTCGGCTACTTCGAATACGAGGCGACGGTCGAGAACGACGTGACGCTGCGGCTCACCGTCGGGCTGGAGCAAGTCGACGATGTTCTGAAGAGCCTGGTCGTCTATGACGACAAGGGCGGTATCGGCGGATTGAGTTTGCCCGGCCGTGAGCCTCTGAAGCAGACCTTCAAGGATCTGCCGTTCGACGAGGCCACACTCGAATCGCCCGCGGCGCTATTGGCCGCCCTCAAGGGCGCGCAGGTGAGCGTCGGCGGCAGCCGTGCCGCGTCGGGCCGCATTGTCGCGGTCGAACCCGAGACCGTTACGCTCGCGGACGGCAAGGCGACGACCACGCGCACCCGTGTCACGCTCTTCACCGATCGCGGCCTGCAACAGTTTCTGCTCGAGGAGGCGGAGAACCTGCAGTTCAGCGATCCCGTGCTGCGCGACAAGGTCGGCCAGGCATTGCTTGCCATCCAGGGTAATCGTGCCAGGGAAGCACGCACGCTCGAACTGGCCGCCCGCGGCCAAGGCAAGCGCACGGTTCGCGTCGCCTACATCGTCGAGGTGCCGGTGTGGAAGGCCTCATATCGTCTGACCCTTCCAGCCGACTCGGCGGCACCGAAGGCCGGATTGCAGGGGTGGGCCATCGTCGAGAATTTGAGCGGGCAGAACTGGAAGGAGGTCGAGCTCACGCTCGTCTCCGGCCGGCCGGTGGCGTTCCGGCAGGCCCTCTACGAAGCCTACTACGTCGCGCGCCCCGAGGTGCCGGTCGAGGTTGCCGGCCGCCTGATGCCGGGCATCGACCGCGGCGGAGTAGAGGCCAGCGGCCGCCCCAAGGCGATTCAGGCGCCGATGCCCGCCCAGACAGACCGCTTCCAGGAGCGCATGGCGACCGCATCGCCTCCACCCCCGATGGCATCGGCGGCTGACCGGATCGAGGCGACCGACGCGGCGACGCAGGTCGTCTTCAAGTTCCCGCGTGCCGTCAGCGTCGAGAGCGGCGGCACCCTGTCGATCCCGATCCTCGACCGCCAGGTGCCGGCGCAGCGGCTCGCGCTGTATCAATCGGAGACGGCGGCGCGCAATCCGCTTGCCGCGGTGCGCCTGAGCAACGACGGCGACAGCGGCCTGCCGCCGGGCATCCTGACGATCTACGAACGCGACAAGGCCGGTAATGTCGCCTATGTCGGCGATGCGCGGCTGTCCGGCTTCCCTGTCGGCGAGACTCGGCTGCTGGCCTATGCACTCGAAGAAAAGATCGTCGTCGAGCGAGACGCCGCGCAAACCGACCGCATCGCCTCCGGCACGATCGTGCAGGGTGTGCTGCGTTTCCAGAGACTGGTGCGGCAGACCACGACCTACCGTGTACGCGGACCCGCCAAGGAACCACGTCAGCTCGTGATCGTGCAGCGGCGCCTGCCGGGATGGACGCTCGCCAGGCCTGACGCCAAGGCCGTCGAGATCAGCGAGGGCAACTACCGCCTTCCGTTCCAGCTTCCGGGCGGCGACCAGACGCAGGTTTTCGAACTGGCGCAAGAGCAGGTCCAGCAACAGGAACTTCGCTTGCTCGACGGCACCCCGGATCAAATCAGGGTCTATGCCCAGGCCCGTGAGTTCGACGCCAAGACCCGCGAGGCGCTGACGCGCGTGCTGCACCTCCAACAGGCTGTGGCCGACGCCCAGCGTGTCGTTGCCAGTCTCGAAGGCGCGCGCCAGCAGATCGTCCAGGAGCAGGCGCGGCTGCGCGACAACCTCGCGCACGTGCCCGCCAACAGCGATCTGCAACGCCGCTATCTCGCCACGCTCGACAGGCAGGAGACCGAGCTCGAGGCGCTGGCCAAGCGCCGTAGCGATGCTGAGAAGGCCGTTCAGGCCGCCCGCGACGCGCTACGTGCCTACGCCTCGCAGTTCGGTTGAGCCTCAACCTGCTCGCAACGTGCGAACGGCGTCGTCGCGGCGGAGCAGATAGAGCAGGGCGCGCAACGCAGCGCCCCGCTCTGTCTCGAGATCGGGATCACGCTCGATCACCAGCCGCGCATCGTCGCGTGCGACCTGCAGCAGTTCGGCATGGGCCGCGAGGTCGGCGAGTCGCATGTCGGGCAGGCCGCTCTGCCGGGTTCCGAGCAACTCGCCGGCACCGCGCAGGCGCAAATCTTCCTCCGCAATGCGGAAGCCGTCCTCCGTCTCGCGCATGATGGCGAGTCGCGCCTTCGCGGTCTCGCCGAGCGGTTGTGCGTAGAGCAGCAGGCAACTCGACTTCGCCGTGCCGCGGCCGACGCGCCCGCGCAACTGGTGGAGCTGCGCCAATCCAAAACGCTCGGCATGTTCGACGATCATCACGGTCGCCGCCGGCACGTCGACACCGACCTCGATCACCGTCGTCGCGACGAGGATCGACAGCCGGCCGTCGGCGAACGCCGCCATGGCCGCTTCCCGCTCTGCGCTCTTCAGTCGGCCGTGGATGAGGCCGACCTTTCCCGGGAAGCGGGCGCCGAGTTGCTGGAAGCGCTCCTCGGCATTGGCGAGATCGACATCCTCCGACTCCTCGATGAGCGGACAGACCCAGTAGACCCGCGCGCCACCGGCGACGGCCCGCCCGACGCCGTCGACGACCTCGCCAATGCGCTCGAGCGGCACCGCGCGCGTGTCGATCGGTTGTCGTCCAGCCGGCTTTTCCGTGAGCTTCGACACGTCGAGATCGCCGTAAGCCGCCAGCATCAGGGTGCGCGGGATCGGCGTGGCAGTCATCACCAGCAGGTCGACCGCCCGGGCCTTGGACGAGAGTGCCATGCGCTGGGTCACGCCGAAACGATGCTGCTCGTCGACAACAGCGAGGGCGAGGTCGGAGAACTCGACGTCCTCCTGGACGAGTGCGTGAGTGCCGACGACCAGCCGGATCGAGCCGTCGGCCAGACCCGCCAGCGTCTCCTTGCGCTGACGCTGGCCGTTGCGACCCGTCAGCAGCGCCACCGTCATGCCAGCCGCCTCCGCCAGCGGTGCGATAGTGGCGTGATGCTGACGGGCCAGCAACTCCGTCGGCGCCATCAGCGCGGCCTGCGCGTCGGACTCGGCGGCGATCAGCATGGCCAGGAAGGCCACCAGCGTCTTGCCGCTGCCGACGTCGCCCTGGAGCAGGCGAACCATGCGCTCGGGCTTGGCCATATCGGCCGCGACCTCGGCGAGCGCGAAGGTCTGGCTGCCGGTCAGTCGGTAGGGAAGGGCATCGAGCACGCGCTTCTGCAGTACACCGGTTCCCCAGGTCACGCGTCCCGCGAGCGTGCGCTGATGATGTCGAACCAGGGCAATCGCGAGCTGGCTCGCCAGCAGTTCGTCAAAGGCGAGCCGCGCCCGCGCCGGAGATTGCGGCGACAGGTCGTTCGGCTCTTGCGGCGCATGAACGGCAGCGAGCGAGGACTTCCAGTCGCTCCACTTCCGGCGTGCGAGGAAGGCCCTGTCTTGCCATTCCTCGAGGGGCGGCGCGCGTTCGATCGCGGCGGCAATCGCCTTCTGCAGCGGCCTTTGCGTGAGACCGGCCGTGAGGCCGTAGACTGGCTCGACGCGCAGGATGGAATCGCGTTCGGCGAGGGGCACGACATGATCGGGGTGGGTGATCTGGGCTTCACCTTGGTAGATCTCGATCTTTCCACTGACGACGCGCACCTCGCCGGGCGGCAGCAGCTTCTTCAGGTAGTCCTCGCGTCCATTGAAATAGGTGAGACAGAGACGGCCGGTCTCGTCGCTGCACCAGACGCGATAGGGCTGACGCGGGTTGTGCGGCACGTGGTGCTGATCGACGGTGACGGTGATCGTGGCGACTTCGCCGGCTACCGCATTGATCACGTCGGGTGCGTTGCGCCTGTCGATCACGGCTGTGGGCAGGTGCCAGAGCAGGTCGACGACCTGCGGTCCCGCGATCTTTTCCACGAGCTTGCCGAGTCGCGGCCCTATGCCGGGCAGGGCCGTCGCTTGGGCAAAGAGAGGGGTGAGGTTCTGAGGGCGCATTGGCCCCGTGACTTGGCCATTGCTCGCGTCTATATGCTACGCCCCTTTTCGAACCCAGCCTGGGGAAAAATGGACAGCCGGGTAGATCTCGAGACGCGGCGCAAGCGTTTGCTCTATCGCAGCGTCTATCGTGGCAACAAGGAGAACGACATTCTCCTGGGCCAGTTCGCGCGCACCCACGTTGCCGAATTCGACCAAGCCGAACTCGACCAGTACGAGCGCCTGCTTGCGACAGGTGACAACCAAATCTTCGATTGGGTCACCGGCAAGGACGCAATTCCGCCCGAGGACGACACGCCCGTACTGCGTAAGCTGCTGGCATTTCGCGTGAGGTTCTAGTGGCGACGCTTGCCGAGCGGCTTTCCGTCCTGCATCGCAGGCCCGGTCGCTGGGTCGTCGCCGGACTGCCGGAGGGCGCCGACGCGCTGGTGCTCGCCGAGATCGCAGGCACCACCGGCGGGCAGGACATTCTGCACGTGGCGCGAGACGGCCAGCGCCTCGAGCGCTTGCAGGAAGGTTTGGCCTTCTTCGCACCGGAGCGCGAGGTGCTGGTGTTCCCCGCCTGGGACTGCCTGCCGTACGATCGCCTGTCGCCCCACCCCGACATCGTCTCCGAAAGGCTGGCGACCCTGGCCAAGTTGGCGACTCCGAGGAGAGCAGGAGAGCCGGCACGCCTCGTCCTTGCTTCGGTTGGTGCCGTTCTGCAGCGCGTTCCACCTCGCAGCCTCTATGCCGAAGCCGCACACGTGCTGCGCAGCGGCCAGACCCTCGACGCCGACTGGCTGGCGAAATTCCTCGGCGAAAACGGCTACTCGCGAGCCGACACCGTGATGGAACCGGGTGAGTTCACCATGCGCGGAGGGCTGATCGATCTGTTTCCGCCCGGCACCCCTGAGCCGCTGCGCCTCGACCTATTCGGCGATACGCTCGAATCCATCCGCTCGTTCGACGCCATGAGTCAGCGGTCGACCGGGGCACGAGACGAAGTCGTGCTGCTGCCGGTCAGGGAGGTGCTGCTGACGCGCGAGGGCATCGAGCGTTTCCGCGGTGGCTATCGCGAACTGTTCGGTAACGTGTCGGGGGACGATATCCTCTACGAGGCAGTGTCCGCAGGGCAGCGCCATGTTGGCATGGAGCACTGGTTGCCCCTGTTCCACGACCGGCTGGAAACGCTCATGGACTATTGCTCCGCCGCGATCGTTACCACCGACCATCAGGTCGGCGAGGCGTTGCAGGCCCGGTATGATTTGATCACCGACTACTACGACGCACGGCTAAAGACCGGCGCGAGGGGAGGCATGTCGGCTGGCGCCGACTACAAGCCGCTGCCGCCCGAGCGGCTGTATCTCAAGCCGTCCGAATGGGAGCGTCTTCTCGACGGCCACAGCATCGGTCAGTTCACCACCTTCGACGCGCCGCCCGACACGCCGAATGCGATCGATCTCGGCGGTCGTCGCCACGAAGGATTTGCGCAAGCGCGCACGTCACGGGACGTGAACCTGTTCGACACCGTGTCCGATCACGTCAAGGCGGCGCAGGCTGCCGGCCGACGTGTCGTCGTCGCGGCCTTTACCGAAGGGTCGGCGTCGCGTCTCCAGCATATCCTGCAGGAGCATGGCGGAATCACCGCTGTTCCCGTCAGCGACCAAGCCATGGTGCGGCATCTGCCGGCAGGTGTCGTCGGTGTCGCCGTGTGGCCGCTCGACCACGGCTTCGTTCTCGATTCGCTGGAAGTCATCGGCGAGGAGGACATCCTCGGCGACCGCCTCTCGCGACCGACGAAGAAAAGGCGTCCCTCGGAACGTTTTATAGCCGAGGCGGCGGCTCTCAGCGAGGGTGATCTGGTGGTGCATCGCGAGCATGGTGTCGGGCGTTACGAGGGGCTCGTCACCCTCGAGATTCAGCGCGCACGCCACGATTGCCTTCGTCTGACTTACGACGGCGGCGACAAGCTCTTCGTGCCGGTCGAGAACATCGACGTGCTGAGTCGCTACGGCGCAGCCGAGGACGGCGCGCAACTCGATAGGCTGGGCGGCGTCGCCTGGCAGTCGCGCAAGGCCAGGCTGAAGCAGCGCATCGCCGACATGGCCGATCGCCTGATCAAGATCGCAGCCGAGCGGGCCGTGCGCAGCGGCGAGACCATGGTACCGCAGGACGGGCTGTACGAGGAGTTCTGCGCACGCTTCCCCTATGCCGAGACCGACGACCAGCTGCAGGCGATCGCGGACGTGCTCGACGATCTCGGTTCGGGTAAGCCGATGGACCGGCTGATCTGTGGCGATGTCGGGTTCGGCAAGACCGAGATCGCATTGCGCGCTGCCTTCGTCGCCGTCCTGTCGGGCAAGCAGGTCGCCGTTATCGGACCGACGACCTTGCTGGCCCGTCAGCATCACCGCACTTTCGTCGAACGCTTCCAGGGCATGCCCGCGAGAATCGGGCGGCTTTCTCGGCTGGTTGGCGCGAAGGAGGTGCGGGAGACCAAGGCGGCACTCAAGGACGGCTCGACAGACATCGTGATCGGCACTCACGCGCTCTTGGCCAAGAGCATCGAATTCAAGGATCTCGGGCTGTTGATCGTCGACGAGGAACAGCACTTCGGCGTCGCTCACAAGGAGCGGTTGAAGGAACTGCGGTCCGATGTGCATGTCCTGACGTTGACGGCGACGCCCATTCCACGGACCCTGCAACTCGCCCTCACCGGCGTCCGCGACATGAGCCTGATCGCCACGCCACCGGTCGACCGACTGGCCGTCCGCACCTTCGTCACGCCGTTCGACCCGGTGACGATCCGCGAGGCGTTGCTGCGCGAGCAGTATCGTGGAGGTCAGAGCTTCTATGTCTGTCCACGCATCGAGGATTTGGCCGCAGTCGCCGAGCAACTGCGCGAGCTTGTACCCGAAATTCGCATGGCCATGGCGCACGGGCGCTTACCGCCGACCATGATAGAGAACACGATGCAGGATTTCGTCGACGGAAAATTCGATGTCCTGCTGTCGACCAACATCGTCGAATCGGGCCTCGATATCCGCAATGCCAACACGATGGTGATCCATCGTGCCGACATGTTCGGCCTGGCTCAGCTTTATCAGCTCAGAGGACGAATCGGCCGCGGCAAGATGCGAGCCTACGCCTACCTTACCGTGCCGCCGGGACGCGCCTTGAACGAAGCGGCGTCGAAGCGGCTCGAGGTCATGCAGACCCTCGATACGCTGGGCGCCGGCTTCCAGCTCGCCAGCCACGATCTCGACATTCGCGGTGCGGGCAATCTGCTGGGCGAGGAGCAGTCGGGTCACATCCGCGAGGTCGGCATCGAATTGTATCAGCAGCTCCTCGAGGAGGCGGTGGCGGCCGCCAAGGGCAGGGCCCAGGAGGCCGCGCAGGCCGACTGGTCTCCCCAGCTCAATCTCGGCATACCCGTTCTCATTCCCGAGGAGTACGTCGCCGATCTCTCGGTCCGGATGGGTCTCTATCGCCGACTCGGGTCACTCACGCACCAAGCCGAGATAGATGCGTTCGCCGCCGAGCTCGTCGATCGCTTCGGCAAAATGCCGCCCGAGGCCGAGTTCCTCCTGCAGACCGTGGCGCTGAAGATCTTGTGCCGCGAGGCAGGTGTCGAGAAGATCGACGCCGGCGACAAGGCCCTGGTTTTCATGTTCCGGGACAACAAATTCAGGAACCCCGAGAAGTTGATCGCGTGGATCCAGAAGAACTCGCCGCTTGTAAAGGCCCGCCCCGATCAACGCGTGATCGTTCAGCGCGTTTGGAACGACGAGCGCCAACGTCTGTCCGGCGTGACCGGGATCGTTTCGGCATTGGCGAAGCTCGCGGCTTGAGCGCATCAGGCGGTTGATTGCGCTGCACTTGTCGCGGCGTCCCGTTCAGCAAGGTTGAACACTTCAACGAAGGCCGACGGCGGTTGCGCCCCCGAAACCGCGTACTTCCTGTTGACGATGAAGCATGGCACGCCGTTGATCCCGAGGCGGCGGGCATAGACGTCGGACGCGACCACTTCCTGGCGTCCCTCGTCGCTCGACAGGAACTGCCGCGCTGCGGCTTCGTCCATGCCGGCCCGTGCGGCACAAGAAACCAGCGTGTCAAGATCGCCGATGTCCTGGCCTTCCTCGAAGTAGGCCTTGAATAGTTCGGTCACGACCTCGTCCTGGCGCAAGTTCTTTGCGCTCCAGTAGATCAGCCGATGCGACAGCACGGTGTTGGGCGTTCGCCTGATGCGCGAGAACTGAAATTCGATGCCTGCCTCGCGGCCGCTCTCGGCGATCGCCTGATAGATCTGGCGCGGGCGGTCGCCACCACCGAATTTCGCGCGAACGTAATCGTCGCGCGTCATGCCTTCGGGCGGCATGTCCGGATTGAGCTGGAAGGGGCGCCACGACAAGGCAATGTCGTTTCGGCTGCTGAGCGCGAGGGCACGCTCGAAACGACGCTTGCCGATGTAGCACCAGGGGCAAATCGTGTCGGAAACGATGTCGACGTAGATCATCCGGCAAATCTACGCCTTTCACGCCACTGCAGGAAGGCGGCCGAGGCAACGACGAGCGTCAGCGCCGACGAGGTCAACCACGCGGCGGCGGGCCAGCCTCCGCCTGCGACCAGCGTACCGACGAGCGGAGGGCCGATCAGGCCACCAGCGTTCGAGCCCTGCATCAGCAACCCGGTCGAGGCGCCAAGAAGTTCGGGTCGCGGCGAGTGGACCGGCAGGCCGGTGAACAGCGCTCCGGGAACCACGCCGATCACGGCCGAGTACACGCCGGCGAACACCAATCGCAGTATGTCCGGCACGCCGTCGACGAAGATCGCGCCGGCGCAAAACGCCATCGGGATGGTCGCACCGATGATGACCGTCGCTCGCGACAGGCCACGCTGCAGAAGCCAGCCGGCGGCGAGGTTGCCCACGACGTTCGCCACCGTAACCATGGCCGTAACGATCGCCGCCGTCGAAGGCGCGAACCCCAGGCGCTCGACCTGCAGCGTCGGCAGGAAGCCGACGATCGCAAGCCAGCAGCACGAATAGGCACCAAAGCAAAGTGCAATCCCGATCGGCCCCGGGCTGGTGCCGACGTCGACCATCTCGTTGAGCAGCGGCCGTCGAGGCGATGGCACTTCGTCGAGTTCGCGTCTCGGGAAGGCACGCCACGCCAATGCCACGAGCATCGCCAGCGAAGCGCCGGCGGCGACGAGCCATACCACTCGCCACGACGTCAACGGCAGGATGACGGCGGCCACCAGCATCATGGTACCGGCACCTGCCGGCATGTAGGACGTCCACGCGGTCATCGCGCGGTGACGGTCGGGTGGCCGCGTCACGCGCAACACGAGCGTGGGCACCGACACGGTGACGATGACGAACGCCAGCCCCTCGAGGAAGCGCCAAGCCAGCAACGACTGGATGCTTTCGGCAAAACTGCCGAACAGACTCGCGAGAGCACACAGTGCCGTGCCGACCACGACCAGGCGGAGGTGACCGAAGCGGTCGACCGTGAGCGCGATCGCCATGCCGCCGAGCGCCGCGGTCAGATTGACGAGCGAGAGCAGCCATCCGGCCTGACCGAGGCTGGCGCCGAAATCCTGCCGGATGGACGGCAGCGCCGGCGGCACCTTGCCGACATGCAAGGCGGCGACCATGCCGGCCGCGACAAGCAGGCCGACCAGGCCCCAGGGAGTGCGGCCCTGGTCGCTCAGTACTGGACCCTCGCTGTGATCGCGCCGTCGACGATGAAATTAGTGCCGGTCACGAAGGAAGCGGGGGTTCCGCTGAGGAAGGCGACGCACGCCGCCACCTCCTGCGGCGTGCCCATGCGCCCGGTCGGGTTGCGCGCCAGCATGCGCGTGTAGCGTTCCGCACCGGCATCGCGCTGCCGCCCCCATGTGTTGCCGTCCTCGATGATGGTACCGGGCGACACCATGTTGACGCGCACTCCCTTCGGCGCGAGATCGATCGCGAGTGACTTCACCAACGGCACCAGGGCCGCCTTCACCGAACGGTAGGGCTGCGTCGGACCGGCGATCTCCACCAGCGACACCGTTCCGATCACCGTGATCGTGCTGCCGGCGCCGCGCCTCTCGAGGTGCGGGCGGACATGACGCAATGCGTTCACCGTCGAGACGAGGTCGATCTCGATGCTCTTTCGCCAACTGTCCGCGCTGTCCTCTATGCCCAGCGCACTGACATTGGCGACGAAGTGATCGAGTCCGCCGGCGCCGGCGAATCCGTCGACCCACTTGCGCAGGGCTTCGTCGTCGGTGACGTCGAGTGCGCTGCCTTCGACACGCGCCTGCCGGCCACGCCACTCGGCCTCGCGCTCTTTGACCAGGCCGCCGTCGCGCGCGCAGAAGCCGACGATGGCCCCTTCCGCGAGGAAGGCCTCGACGATGGCACGACCGATGCTCTTCGTGCCACCGGTGACCAGGACGCGCTTGCCCTTAAGGCCGAGGTCCATGTTCCCTCCCAACTTCATGCCCGCTAATAAGGTGGCCATAGAACAAGGGAGCGGCTGCGATGTCCAAGCGTTTCGACCTGAGCGGCAAGGTGGCTCTGGTCACTGGCGCGTCGTCGGGACTTGGCACGCACTTCGCCCGCTGCCTCGCGGCGGCAGGTGCCGCGTTGGTGATCGCCGCGCGCCGCACCGATCGGCTGGTCGCCCTGCAGAAGGAACTCGAAATCGGGGGAACCGCCGTCAGGTCGCTCGCTCTCGACGTCACGTCCGCCGTGCAGGTCGCTACCGCCCTTGAGCAGGCCGGCCCACTCGACATCGTGGTCAACAATGCGGGAATCTCCATCGTGAAGCCCGCGCTGGAGATGCCGGAGGGCGACTGGGACGCCGTCGTCGATACCAACCTGCGCGGCGCCTGGCTGGTGGCTCAGGGCGCGGCCAAGCGCTGGGCGGCGGAGCAGAGGCCGGGCAGCATCGTCAACATCGCCTCGATCCTCGGACTGCGCACGATCGGCCACGTGGCGCCCTACAACGCCTCGAAGGCGGGGCTGATCCATCTCACGCGCGCGCTGGCCATGGAATGGGCGCGCCATCGCATCCGCGTCAACGCCATCTGCCCCGGTTACATCGAGACCGAGATGAACCGTGACTTCTGGAAGACGCCGGGCGGTCAGCGACTGATCGAGCGCATCCCCCAGCGCCGCATCGGCCAGCCGGAGCATCTCGACGGCGCGCTGCTGCTGCTGGCTTCCGACGCCGGCGAGTTCATGACCGGCAGCGTCATCACCGTCGATGGCGGTCACACGGTGAATTCGCTGTGAGTCACCAGCCGTTGATGCGGTCGTAGACGTCGACCACCGACCGACCGCCGTCGAGCTCGCTGTCGACGACGTAGTAGCGGTCGTAGGCGGCCGCGGTGATGCAGGCGTGATTGGGCAGCACCCGCACGCGCGTACCAACGGGCATGTTGCCGTATGGCAGGGGATCGTCGGCGCCGACGAAGCCGTGCTCCTGCGAGCAGGCGACCACCGCCATGTTGGCGGCGGGCGCCTCGGCGATCGTGCCGTAGCCGACCTTGGGCTGGAACTCCTGCGCGCTGATGTCTTTCGACAGCGCCAGCGCGCCGGCGTCGATCAGCATCTGGTTGCGGTGCGGATAGTGGCCGATCACCGAAGCGAGGACAGTGAGCGCGATGTCCTCGGCGCCGCACGAGCCTATGAGGGACTGGTCCAGATCGTTGAAGACGTAGACCCCGGGACGCATTTCGGTGATACCCTCGAAGTTTCGGGAATGCGTCGCCGTCGGCGTCGAGCCCGCGCTGACGATGGGGCAGGGAATGCCCGCCGCCCGCACCTTCTCCGCGGCGCCGACGACCGCCCGCCGTTCCTGCTCGGCGACCGCGGCGATACCGTCTGCGGTGCACTCGTGATAGGAGTGGCCGGCGTGCGTCATGACGCCGGCGAACTCCACGCCGGGCGCAGCGTGGAGAATGCGGGCGATGTCGAGGAGGCCCGGCAGCTCCGGAGCGGGCAGACCGGCGCGGCCGCCGCCGCTGTCGATCTCGATGAAGACCGAGAAGGTGTCGCCGCCGGCAGCAGCAGCGCAGATCGCCTGGGCAACGGCCATGTTGTCGGTGACGATCCGCAGGCCGATGCCCTGGCGGCGCAACTCGGAAACAGCGGCGAGCTTGGATGGCACGACGCCGACGCCATAAAGGATGTCCTTGAACCCGCCCTGGGCGAAGTAGCGCGCCTCGGCGAGCGTCGAGACGGTGATGCGCCCGTCGTGACCTTCAACCGCCATGCGGCCGATCTCGATGGACTTCGCCGTCTTCACGTGCGGCCGCAGCGCGACCCCGGCGTTGCGCAGCCGATCGCTCATGCGCTTCAGATTGCGTCGCAGCACGGCGCGGTCGAGAATGAGGGCGGGCGTTGGAAGGTCGTCGATCGTCCGAAGGCTCATGGGAGACGAGCATAATGAAGATCGCCAAAGTTGACAGTATCGCCATCAAGGTTCCGTTTACCTTCGGCGGCGCGCCGACGGGCTACGGCGGGCGCAACTGGACGACCAACAACATACTGTTGGTCAAGGTCGAGACCGACACCGGCATCACCGGCTGGGGCGAGGCGTTCTGCTACGGCTGCGGCGATGCCGTGCGCGCCGCGTTGCAGTCCATGATCGCCCCGATCGTCGTCGGCCGCGACGCCCGCGACATCGCCCGCCTGTCCTACGAGCTGCAGCAGATGCTGCACCTGTTCGGCCGCTACGGCATCACGGTCTTCGCCCTGTCGGGCCTCGACATCGCGCTGTGGGACATCGCCGGCAAGGCCGCCGGCGTGCCGCTGCACCGGCTGCTTGGCGGCGCCGGGCAGACATTGCTGCCGGCCTATGCCAGCCTGCTCAAGTACCGCGACCCCGAACGCGTCGCCGCCCGCACCAGGCTCGCCGTCCAGCAGGGCTATCGGCACATCAAGCTGCACGAGACCGAGGAGGCCGAGGTACGCGCCTCCCGCGACGCGGCGGGCAGCGACGTCGCGATCATGGTCGACACCAATTGCCCGTGGACGCCCGAGCAGGCGCGCCACATGACGCTGAAGCTCAGGCCCTACGACCTGCACTGGCTCGAGGAGCCGATCTTTCCGCCGGAGGATTTCCAGGCCCTGGCGAAACTGCGCACCGGCACCGGCGTGGCGATGGCGGCCGGCGAGAACAACTGCACGTCGTTCCAGTTTCGCGACATGCTCGCCGCCGGCGCCGTCGACTACGCCCAGCCGAGCGTCACCAAGGTGGGCGGCGTGACCGAGTTCCTCAAGGTCGCGACGCTCACGGAAGCGGCGGGCGTCACGCTGATGCCGCACTCGCCCTATTTCGGTCCGGGCTTCCTCGCCACGCTGCACCTCATGGCGGCGCGCGGCCAGCCCGGCGGCATGATCGAGCGCTACCACATGGACCTCGAGGCCAGCCTGTACGGCGGGCTGATCGATCCGGTGGAGGGCGGCTTCAAGGTGCCCGACGGACCAGGACTGGGCCGAGATCCCGATCCCGACGTCATCAAGACCTACTCGGCCTGATCCGCGGCAGGGCCACCAGCGGCCACGGATCGGGCAGCGGCCCCACCGGGCAGTCGATCAGCGTCGGACCGCCGCGCGCGAAGCCACGCGAGATCGCCGCCGCCAGCTCGTCCGGGCTCTTCACCCGCTCCGACGCGATGCCGAAGCTCTCGCCCAGCTTGACGAAGTCCGGGTTGTGCAGGTCGCTGGCGATCGTGCGGTTGTTGAACGCCTGCTGCTGGATGCGCTTGACGTTGCCGTAGGCGCCGTCGCTGAACACCACGGCGACAACGCCGATGCCGTTCTGCGCTGCCGTCGCCATTTCCATCGCCGTGAACAGGAAGCCGCCGTCGCCGCTGATCGAAAGGACGGGCGTGTCGGGCTTGGCAACCTTCACGCCGAGCGACGTCGCATAGCCCCAGCCCAAGGTTCCCTGGTAGCCCGGCGAGAGGAACGTGCGCGGCCCGTAGGTTGGGTAGGCGAGGCGGGCGGCGTAGCCCATCTGCGTCAGCTCGTCGACCAGGATGCCGTCCTCGGGCAGCGCCTTGCGTATGGCTTCGAGGTAGGCGATCTGCGGCCCGATAGTGTCGCGTATCTTCTTCGTCGCCTGCGCCTTGATCTCAGCCACCGCGTCGGAGCGACCGGGACGCTTGATGTTATGCCTGCCCAGCCGCTCGGCCAGCACACGGAGCGTCGCGGCTGCGTCGCCGACGATACCGATCTCCGGCTTGCGATGGCGGTCGAGCTCCTGGCTGTCGGTGTCGATGCGGACGATCTTGAGGTGATCGTCGAGGCCCCAGACCATCTGTTGCGGCTGCATCCTCGTTCCCACCGCGAGCACCACGTCGGCTTCCCCCCACAGCCGGTAACCCGCCGGCGTGGTGACGGAGAGACGATGGCGGCCGTCGATCACGCCCTGTCCCATGCGGCCCGTCACGACCGGGGCGTCGAGCATCTCGGCGATCCGCAGCACCGACGCGCCGGCGTCCTGCGCTCCGCCCCCGACCACGATCAACGGCCGCTGCGACGCCCCGAGCAGCTTGGCAGCGCGCTCGACCAGGTCTTCGTCGACCGGGCAGGGATCGGCAACGGCGGCGCTCTCCGGCAGGACGACCGGGCCGCGACGCGCCCAGGTATCCATCGCGCACTCCAGCGCCACGGGCCGCCGTCTGCCCGAGAGCAGGCGGCGGAACGCCTCGTTGACGAGGCCCGGCGCCTCGGCGGGGGCGGTGATGCGGTCCGCCCACTTGGTCAGGCCGCGCATGATGGCGAGTTGGTCGGGCAACTCGTGCAGCAACCCGACGTTCCGGCCGATCATCGCCTGCTGGATCTGTCCCGACAGGGCGAGCACCGGAGCATTCACCGCGTAGGCGGTCGACAACGCTGCGGTCGTGTTCAGGAAGCCGGGGCCGGGGACGACGACATAGGCCGACGGCTGGCCGCTCGCCATGGCGTAGCCCAGGGCCATATAGGCGCAGGCCTGCTCGTGGCGCGCATGGATCGGTCGGATGGCGTTGGTGCGGTCGTAGAGGGCGTCGAAGAAGGGGTCGTTTTGCACGCCCGGCAGGCAAAAAAGAGTGTCGATGCCGTTGAGTTCGAGCGTCGACACGACGGCCTGGGCAGTCGATTTGATCTGGGTCATGCAAATTCCCGATTGAGGCTGATATGGGGCGCGAGCGTGCCAAAGCGGAGGAGAGGCGTCGAGTGTCGCAGCCAAATTGCCGCTTTCCGGTCCTCGCATAGCCACTGGAAATTGTTATCGAAGCATGCCCCGATGTGGTAGGTACGCCCCGGGGACGACCCCCCGCCGGATCGCCGCCGGCCGCGGATGTGGTCGAGAGGACGCCGGTGGCGCCTGTCCGATGGACGTGGAGCGGGAAGCCAGGTTGAACGCGACTGTGGATACCCGCCGGAACGGTCTCTCGGCCCGGGCGAGGAAAAGTTCGATGCTTGGTCAAATGAACGGACGAGCAATTCGGGTCGGCATCGCCGCGATCGGGTTGGCGACAGCTGCGGCGCTCGGTGCGGCCTCTTCCGCTGTCGCACAACAGCGGGCGGCCCCCATCGCCGGCGAGAAGCCCAGCGAGAAGCGCGCGCTCGACACCTGCTACGCACCGTACGGCCTGAAGCCTGCGCAGAAGATCGCGGCCTGTTCGGAGGTGATCGAGGGCGGCAAGATCCGCGGCGTCGAGCTCGCGATCGCCTACTATCACCGCGCGGTTGCCCAGGCGAACGACGGCGATCAGAAGGGTGCCGTCTCCGACTACAAGGAAGCGTTGCGCGTCTTCACCGACGTCATTCGCGTCTCGCCGGCCAACGCGCCCATCCTGTTCCAGCGCGGCCTGATCTACCACACGCTGGGCGATGCCGATCAGGCGATCGTCGACTACAGCGATTCCATCCGGCTCGCACCGCGCGAAACCTATGCCTACGTCAACCGCGGCATCGTGCTCTACACCAAGAAGGACAACAACGAAGGCGCGATTTCCGATTTCAACACGGCGCTCAAGATCAAGCCCTGCGAGGCGACGGCGTGGATCAATCGCGGCCTGGTCTACAAGCGCAAGGGCGACCTCAACCAATCGATCGCCGACTTCACCGATGCCATCAAGTGCATGGGCGGACGCGTCCAGCCGGTGCCGACGACACCGCCTCCGGCCAATGCGACGACCCAGTACTACGAGGGAATTCAGGCTGCGTCGCAGGCCGCCGACGCCTACTACCAGCGCGGCCTCGTGAAGATCGACAAGAAGGAATACGACAACGCCATTCCCGACTTCAACGAGGCGATCCGCCTGAACCCTGGCGCGGCCGCGCACTATGTCGGCCGCGCGTCGTCCTACATGAACAAGGAGGAGTTCCGGCCGGCCATCGAAGATTTCAGCATGGCCATCAAGCTGGCGCCCGGTGACGCCTACACCTACCTGCACCGCGGCATCGCCTACCACTCGGTGAACGAACCGGACAACGCCATCGCCGACTACTCCGAGGCGCACCGGATCAATCCGCTCGACGTGGCGCCGTTGATCAACCGCGGCATCGTCTACTACTCGAAGAAGGGCCAGTACGATCTCGCGATCGCCGACTTCACCAGGGCGCTCGAGATCGACCGCAAGGAGATCAACGCGCTGATCAACCGCGGCATCTCCTATCGGGAGAAGGGCGATCCGGACAAGGCGATCGCCGACTTCAGCGAGGCCCTGCGGCTCGGCCTGCTCACGGGCGACGTGCTGCAGTTCGGCTCCAACGATCCGGATGCCGTGCGGCACTGGGCGCAGGTCGCCCACGCCCGCTATCAGCGCGGAAACGCCTATGTCGCCAAGAAGGAGTTCGACCTGGCGCTGGCCGACTTCAACGAATCGATCCGCATCAATCCGACCGAAGCGCGCGCCTTTGTGTCGCGCGGCGGCGTGTTCCTCTATCGCAACGACTTTCACAAGGCGATTGCCGACTTCAACGAGGGCATCCGCCTCGATCCGGAGTACGCCTTCGCCTACTTCCAGCGCGGCTTCTCCTATCATGCGCTCGAGGAGCCGGATAAGGCCTATGTCGACTATTCCGAGTCGATCCGCCTCGACCCGCACTACATCACCGCCTACCTCAATCGCGGCATCATCCGCTACACGCGGCGCGGCGACTTCGACGGCGCGATCTCCGATTTCACCCATGCGCTGAAGCTCGGGCCCGACAACGTCAACGCGCTGATGCATCGCGGCGTCGCCTACGGCGCCAACACCGAATTCGACAGGGGCTTCGCCGACCTCAACCGCGCCATCGAGGTCTCGCCCGACTTCGCCAAGGCCTATTTCTATCGCGGCGTCCTGTTCACCCTGCGCGGCAACGCCGATCGCGCTCTTTCGGACTACACCGAGGCGATCCGGCTCGACCCGAATTCGGCCGAAGCCCTGGTCAGCCGCGCCGGCCTCTATGCCCGGCTGGGCGATCACGACCGCGCCATCCAGGACCTGACGGTCGCCCTGAAGGTCCAGCCGAAGGACGCGACGTCCTACTACAATCGCGGCTTCTCCTACTTCGCCAAGGGCATGTACGAGGATGCGCTGTCGGACTACAGCGAGGCGCTGCGCCTGAATGCCAACTTCGCGGCGGCCTACAACAACCGCTGCCTCACGCTCGGCGTCATGGGCGGCACCGATCTCAACCAGGCCCTGCAGGATTGCGATCAGGCCCTCAAGATGGTGCCGAACAGCATCGACGTCCGCACGACGCGCGCCTTCGTCTATCTCAAGCTCGGCGATTTCAACAAGGCTATCGGCGACTACAACGCCGCTCTCCAGATCGACGGCAATCATGCCCGCTCCCTGTTCGGGCGCGGCCTCGCCAAGATCAAGGTCGGCGACAAGGCGGGAGGCGAAGCCGACATGGCTGCGGCGGCCAGGATCGACGGCAACGTCGCCGAGGAATTCTCGCGCTTCGGCGTCAAAATCTAGCGAAGGGCGGCCTCGGATCGCCGCCGGTATGCCAGATGTAGAGCCGGCCGAATTAAAAAACGGCAATTAATTCGTCCTCGTTCCAGATGTAGGGACGGGGGCCACTCTCGCGCCCCGTTGTCACCCCGGGCGGGCGCCCGTGAATGCACCCGCTCAGGGCGACAGGCGTCGTGGCCGGGCGATCGGACGAGACCGCGTGTACACGAGCAAAAACGCCGGCCGGAGTTGCCGGAGTTTTCCTGTCTCACTTTTGGGGCGCACCCCGTCGCGCAAATCGCGCAAATCGCGGAAATCGATCTCGGAAACCTCGGAAACCTCGCAAACCTCCGGCGAGGTGTCGCCGGACAATCGACGTCGCGGGCACCCGCCCGAGATGCCCTCAGGGTGGTGTGCCTGCTCTCTGCCGGAATGCGTTGCGCAAACTGCGGGAACTGCGGAAACCTGCTGTCACGGGTCGGGAGGACGGGTCGGCGGGCGATTGGCGAAACAGAACGTCGATACGGGAAATCCCGCGCGGCCCTCGCGGCCGGGTGTGGTCAGGGTGCTCATGCGCGCATTTTACCTCGACGCGCCCTTGAGGACCTAATCGGGTCGATGGATTCCGTCCGATGCCGATGGCGTCTGCATCGGAAGGCGATTCGACCCCCCGATTCCGGCGCCGGCCGCGAATCTGACTCTCCGGCACGACCACTCGTCTTGTGATGGTGGGTGCCGCGCCGTGGCGGACGGGGTGAGATTCGAACTCACGGTACCGTTGCCGGTACGGCGGTTTTCAAGACCGCTGCCTTAAACCACTCGGCCACCCGTCCCGCCGCGCTGTATAACATAGGCCGTCATGTTGTTCCGTCGATCCTTCTGCATTGGCTTTGCCGGTGCTTCCGTGCCGGTGCTGGGCGCAACGTCCGCGGTTGCGCAGGACGCCAAGTTTGCCGCCTGGCTCGCCGGCGTGCGCCAGGAGGCGCAACGGGCCGGCGTCGATGCGCAGACCCTCGACGCGGCGCTGACCAACGTCGAGCCGATCCCGCGGGTGATGGAGCTGGCGCGCAACCAGCCCGAATTCAAGATGACCTTCGCGCGCTACCTCGAGATCGTCGTCTCCGAGGAGCGGGTGAGGCGGGGGCGCGAACTGCTGCCCGAGCACCGCGCCGTCATCGAGCAGTTCTCCGGCCCGGCCGGCATACCGGCCGAGGTGGTGGTCGCGCTGTGGGGCATCGAGAGCAACTACGGCACGCGGCTCGGCGATTTCGACGTCGTGCCCGCACTGGCCACGCTGGTCTACAACAATTTCCGCGCGGCCTTCTTCCGCAGCCAACTCATCGCGGCGCTCAAGATCCTGTCGCAGGGCCATGTCGGCCTTCCCGACATGAAAGGATCGTGGGCCGGCGCCATGGGCCAATGCCAGTTCATCCCGACGAGCTTCCTCGCCTACGCGGCCGACGGCGACGGCGACGGCCGCGCCGACATCTGGCGGAGCAGGCCCGACGTCTTCGCCTCGACGGTCAACTATCTGCGCCGGGTCGGCTGGCGGCCAGGCGTACACTGGGGCAACGAGATCGGCAGCGCCGAGGCGGGGCAGGGGACGCACATCGTGCGGCCCGCCGGCGCCGACGGTCCGGCCTTCCGCACGAGCGAGAACTTCAAGGTCATCCTGCGCTGGAACCAGTCGAACTTCTTCGCGCTGGCCGTCGGCCTGCTGAGCGACCGGATCGCCGGCCGATAAAGTAGCAGCCTGCACGGACGGCACGACATCGTGTATGATGCGCCGGTCAATGTCGGTACCCCTCGCCGGAAACGAGCGCGAAGCGCCGCAGAAATACATCAAGATCGTCGGCATCCTCCTGATGCTGGCGTGCGCCGCCGCGTGCGGCTCGCGGCAGGGGTCGGGCCCCGGCGCGAGCGTCGCCACCAGCGGCAGCTACAAGGTCGGCAAACCCTATACGATCAAGGGAGCGACGTACTATCCGCGCGAGGAGTTCGACCGCGTCGAGACGGGCGTCGCCTCGTGGTACGGACCGGGCTTCCACGGCAAGTCGACCGCCAACGGCGAGCGCTACGACCAGCGCGACCATACGGCGGCGCATCGCACCCTCCAGATGCCCTCGATGGTGCGGGTCACCAATCTCGACAACGGCCTGTCGACGGTGGTCAGGATCAACGATCGCGGGCCCTATGCCAGCGACCGGGTGATCGATCTTTCCCGCGCCGCAGCGGACGAGATCGACATGGTCCGCCGCGGCACGGCCCGGGTGCGCATCGAGCAGCTTCCGGCCGAGAGCCGCGTCGTCAAGGACATCGCCATGGCCGGCGGCGGCCCCGCCGAGCAGCGCGACGCGCTCGTGCAATACGCCTCGAGCCGGCACACAACGACGCCGGTCGCGACGGCCGTGCGCCCGCAGCCGGCAACCGTGCCACCGCCCGCCACCCGGTCGGTCGTGGTGGCGGCGACCCCTCCGCCTGCCGCATCCTCTTCGACAACCATCGCCGGTATCGCCCAGTCGGCGACGCCTCCGGGCAGCGGCTTCTACGTGCAAACGGGGGCCTTCTCGACCATGGACAATGCCGAGCGGCAACGCGGCATGATCAGCAGCTACGGCTTCTCGGAAATCTTCCAGGGATCGGCGAGCGGGCGCGAGGTTTACCGCGTCCGGCTCGGCCCCTATACCACCTCGGATGCCGCCGGCATCGTCGCCGACCGGCTCCAACGCTCGGGATATGGTGATGCGCGTGTTGTCGCGGACTGAACGACCGTTCCTGCTCGCAGTGCTCTCGGCCCTGCTGGTCATGACCACCGCGTTGCCCGCGGTGTCGCAGCCGGTCGAAATTCATGCCCAGGCGCAGAAACCCGGCACGCGGCCCGCGGCCAAGCCTGCGGCGCCTCCGGCCGCCAAGCCCGAGCCGCCGCCGAGCCTCTCGCAGATCGGCATCACGACGCCGGCCAGGCAGGCCTACATGGTCGACCCGATCACCGGAACCGTCCTTCTCTACAAGGATGCGGAGGCGCCGATGGCGCCGTCCTCGATGTCGAAGATGATGACGGTCTACCTGCTGTTCGAGGAGATCACGGCGGGGCGCATCTCGCTGGACACCAAGTTCAGGGTGAGCGAGCGCGCCTGGCGGATGGGCGGCTCGCGGATGTTCCTGGAGCTGGGCTCGGAAGTCACGGTGGAGGAGCTGATCCGCGGGATCATCGTGCTGTCCGGCAACGATGCGTGCGTGGTGGTGGCCGAGGGACTGTCGGGCACGGAGGAGAACTTCGCCGACCTCATGACCCGGCGTGGACGCGAGCTCGGCATGACGAATTCGATCTTCAGGAATTCGTCGGGCTGGCCGGCCGAAGGCCAGCACACGACGGCGCGCGATCTCGCAGTCCTGTCGTGGCGCACCATCGAGGACTTCCCCAAGCTCTATCGCTACTATGCAGAGCAGCAGTGGACCTACAACAGGATCAGGCAGGAGAACCGCAACCGGCTGCTGCGCACGACACCGGGTACCGACGGCCTGAAGACCGGCCACACCGAGGAGGCCGGCTACGGCCAGACGACGTCGACCGTTCGTGAGGGCCGCCGGCTCGTCCTGGTGGTCAACGGCCTGGGATCGATGGCGGAGCGGGCGCAGGAGACGGCACGATTGATCGAGTGGGGGTTCCGCGAGTTCACCAATACCACCGTCTTTCGTGCCGGCGACGTGCTGGCCGAGGCGCCGGTCTGGTTGGGCACGCGTGGCACGGTACCCCTGGTCATCAGCCGCACCATCCAGCTCACGCTGCCGGCCGGGCAATCCTACCAGCCCCGCGCGGTGGCGCGTTTCGAGGGGCCGTTGCCGGCGCCCATCGCCAAGGGCACCAAACTCGGCACGGCGGCCGTCACGATGCCCGACGGCCGGACCGTGGAATATCCGCTCGAGGCAGGCGCCGATGTGCCGCGCGAGGGACTGTTCGGGCGCACGACCACGTTGCTCAGGCACTACCTCTTCGGCTGGTGGTCGTGACCCTCCCGCGGGGGCGCTTCATCACCCTGGAAGGCGGCGAAGGCGCAGGAAAGTCGACACAGATCGCGCGCCTCAAGGCCTGGCTCGAGGCGCGCGGGCACGATGTGGTCGCCACGCGCGAGCCGGGTGGCTCGCCGGGCGCGGAGATGGTGCGCAAGCTGCTGGTCGAAGGACCCGCCGACAGGTGGGACGGCGTCAGCGAGGCGCTGCTGCACTTCGCCGCCCGCCGCGACCATCTGCGGGTGACGGTGTGGCCCGCACTGGAACGCGGCGCGTGGGTGATCAGCGACCGCTTTGCCGATTCGACCCTCGCCTACCAGGGCCACGGCCACGGCCTCGATCCCGGACTTCTTGAACGGCTCTACGACGTGGCCGTGGGCGACTTTCGCCCGGACCTCACCCTCGTGCTCGATCTGCCCGTCGAGGTCGGCCTGGCGCGCGCCGCCAGCCGGCGCGGCAACGAGACGCGCTACGAGGCGCTGCCGGGCGGCTTCCATGAGCGTGTCCGCGAGGGGTTCCGCGAGATCGCGCGGCGAGCACCCGGTCGCTGCGCCTTGATCGACGCCACCGCGGAAATCGATGTCATCGCCAAGGCGATTGCGCGTACAGTCGTGGAACGGCTGAAGGCATAGCACGGGACGCGATGGCGAGAGGCAAGACGAGCGCCGATCCGGGCGAGCTCGAGAAGCTCGAATGGCCGCACGACTGGCCGCCGCCGTGGCGCAACGAACGGCTCGTCGGCCACGAGGCCGCCGAGAAGACGCTGCTGCAGGCGCGGCAGGGCGGGCGCCTGCACCACGCCTGGCTCGTCACCGGGCCACGCGGCATCGGCAAGGCGACGCTGGCGTGGCGGTTCGCGCGTTTCCTGCTGGCGGGAGCGAGTCAGCCGGGGCTGTTCGGCGGTGCACCGGAATCGGCCGAGGCCGACTCGCTCGAGGTGGAGCGCGACGCGCCCGGACGCAGCCTGGTCGACGCGCGCTCGCATCCCGACCTGTTCCACCTCAGACGCACGCTCAATCCGGACACCGGACGCATCCGCGCGGAGATCGCCGTCGACGACGTGCGCGACCTCGGCGCCTTCATGCACATGACGCCGGCGATGGGCGACTGGCGCGTCGCCATCGTCGATTCGGCCGACGAGATGAATCGCAACAGCGCCAATGCGGTGCTCAAGATCCTCGAGGAGCCCCCGCCCAAGGCGGTGCTGCTCATCGTCGCCCATGCGCCGGGGCGGCTCCTGCCGACCATTCTGTCGCGCTGCCGCCGCCTGCCGCTTCACGCCCTGTCCGACGAACGGGTGAGCGACCTGCTCGCCGTCTACGCGCCCCAGCTGGCGGAAGCGGAGAGGGCGGCCCTGGCACGGTTGGCGGAAGGCAGCATCGGTCGCGCCCTCGACCTCGCGGCGGCGGGCAGCCTGCAGCTCTACGGCGAAATGGTCGAAATCCTGGCGGGCCTGCCCGAGCTCGACATGGCCCGGCTACACGGGTTCGCCGAGCGTTTCGCGCGCCGCGGCGAGGAAGCGAACGCCGATTGGCGGGCGCTCAACTTCCTGCTCGATGGATGGTGGAAGCGGCTGGCGCGCCAGGCGGCGCTCGGCCGCGACGCGAACGCCGCACGGGAAGTCGAGGGCGACGTCGCGGCCCGCCTACTCGCGGCTGCCAGCCTTGATCGGTGGGACGATGCGTGGGAAAAGGTCGCCCACCTGTTGTCCCGCGCGGACGCCGTCAACCTCGATCGCAAACAGACGGTGCTCGGCAGTTTCCTGGCTCTTCAATCGGCGATGCGCTGAAGCGCCGTCACTGGCGCTCCGGGAGGGGCGGCGGGACGGAGTTTCCTGTCATGTCGCCCGCGAGAACCTTCTACACCACGACGCCGATCTACTACGTGAACGACGTGCCGCACATCGGGCACGCCTACGCGACCTTGGCGTGCGACGTGATGGCGCGCTTCAAGCGGCTCGACGGCTACGACGTCCATTTCCTGACCGGCACCGACGAGCATGGCCAGAAGGTGGAGAAGGCCGCCGCGGCGGCCGGCATGTCGCCACAGGCCTTCACCGACAAGGTGAGCCAATCGTTCCGCGAACTGGTCGGCGTGATGAACTACAGCCCCGACGGCTTCATCCGCACCACGGAGAAGCGGCACCACGCGGCGTGCCAGGCGCTGTGGGAGAGACTCGTCGCGTCTGGCGACATCTATCTCGGCAAGTATGCCGGCTGGTACTCGGTGCGCGACGAGGCGTTCTACGCCGAGGACGAGACCGCGGTCGGGCTCGACGGCAAGCGCCGCGCCGGGCCGGTTGGCAACGAGGTCGAATGGGTCGAGGAGCCGTCGTATTTCTTCAGGCTGTCGGCCTGGGGCGAGCGCCTGCTCGAGTTCTACGACAGGAACCCGCGCTTCATCGCGCCCGAGAGCCGGCGCAACGAGGTCATCAGCTTCGTGAAGGGCGGGCTGCAGGACCTCTCGGTGTCGCGCACCAGCTTCTCGTGGGGCGTGCCGGTGCCCGGCGACCCCGAGCACATCATGTACGTCTGGCTCGACGCGCTCACAAACTACATCACGGAGTGCGGCTACCCCGACACGACCGACCCGCTGTGGCGCTTCTGGCCGGCGGACGTGCATGTCGTCGGCAAGGACATCATCCGCTTCCACTGCGTCTACTGGCCGGCCTTCCTGATGTCGGCCGGCGTCGCGCCGCCCCGGCGCGTCTTCGCCTCGGGCTGGTGGACCACCGAGGGCCAGAAGATCTCGAAGTCGCTCGGCAATGCGATCGACCCCGTGGCGGTGACGCGCGAGTTCGGCGTCGACCCGGTGCGCTACTTCCTGCTGCGCGAGGTGCCGTTCGGCAGCGACGGCGACTTCCAGCGCCGCGCCCTGATCGGCCGGCTGAACGCCGACCTGGCGAACGCCTACGGCAATCTCTGCCAGAGGGTGCTCTCGATCGTCGCCAAGAACTGCGGCGAGAAGGTGCCCGCCAAGGGGCCGCTCACGGAGGCTGACGATGCCCTGCTCGCCCGGGCTCGCGGGCTGCTCGCCACGGTCCGGTCGGAGATCGACGAGCAGGCCTTCCATCGCGCCCTGACGGCGATTTGGGAAGTGATCGCCGAGGCCAACCGCTACGTCGACGCGCAGGCGCCGTGGGCGCTCGCCAAGAGCGATCCGGCGCGACGCGACACCGTGCTCTGGGTGCTGGCCGAGACCATCCGGCGCGTCACCTTGCTGGTGCAGCCCTTCATGCCCGATTCCGCGACGAGAATCCTGGACCAGCTGGCGGTGGCCGCCGGGACGCGCGGCTTCTCGTCGTTCGACGTGGAGCTCGCGCCGGGGACCGTGCTGCCCAAACCGCAGGGCGTGTTTCCCCGCTTCGTCGAAGCGGCCAAGGCGGCAGGCTGAGATGCTGATCGACAGTCATTGCCACCTCGATTTTCCCGAGCTGGCGGCCGACGAGGCGGGCGTGGTGGCGCGCGCGCGCGACGCCGGAGTCGGGGGCATGCTGACGATCGGCACACGGCTCGACCAGTTCGCGCGGGTCCGCGCGATCGCCGAGCGCCACGACGACGTCTGGTGCTCGGTCGGCGTGCATCCGCACGAGGCGAAGGAGGAGGGGCAGCGCACCCCCGATCGCCTGATCGAGGCGGCGCGTCACGCCAAGGTCGTGGGCATCGGCGAGACCGGGCTCGACTTCTACTACGAGCACAGCCCGCGCGCCGAGCAGGCGGAAAGCTTTCGTGCGCACGTCGCGGCCGCCCGGCAGACCGGCCTGCCGCTGATCGTGCACACCCGCGACGCCGACCGCGAGACCGCCGAGATCCTCGAGGAGGAACATCGCCGGGGCGGTTTCACCGGGCTGATCCACTGCTTCAGCAGCGGCCGCGCGGTCGCCGAGCGGGCGATGGCGCTCGGCCTCTACATCTCCATCTCGGGCATCGTCACGTTCAAGGCGGCTGAGGAATTGCGCCGGATCGTCCGCGACGTCCCGCTCGATCGGCTGCTCGTCGAGACCGACGCGCCGTACCTGGCGCCGGTGCCGAGGCGCGGCAAGACCAACGAGCCCGCCTACGTCGCCCATACCGCGGCCAAGGTCGCGGAACTGAAGGGCGTGAGCGTCGCCGAACTCGAGGCGGCGACCACCGCCAACTTCTTCCGGCTGTTCACCAAGGCGGAGCGGCGCCCGTGCGCGTGACGATCCTGGGCTGCGGCACCTCGGCGGGCGTTCCGCGGCCGGGGGGCAAGAACGGGATGGGGGAGTGGGGGGCGGCCAATCCCGACGATCCGCGCAACCGCCGGCGACGCTGCTCGATCCTGGTCCAGGACGCCGGCCGGACGGTTCTGGTCGACACTTCGCCGGATGTGCGGGCGCAGCTTCTGGACGCCCGGGTGGAGCGCATCGACGCGGTGATCTGGACGCACTATCACGCCGATCAGGTGCACGGCATCGACGACCTCCGCCCCTACGCCCTGCGCCAGGGTGCGCTCGACTCCTGGATGGACGATCGCACCTACGCGGTGCTGCGCAAGCGGTTCGGCTATTGCTTCGAGGCCGAGGACGGCTTCTACAACCCGATCTATCGCCGCCACGCCATCGACGGGCCATTTAGCGCCGCCGGCATCCCGGTCGTGCCGTTCGCGCAGGATCACGGCACCACGCAGTCGCTCGGCTTCCGGTTCGGCCCGATCGCCTATGCCAACGACGTGGTCGAGCTGCCCGAGGAGGCGTTTGACACCATGGCCGGGGTCGACACACTGATCGTCGACGCCATGCGCTATCGCCCTCACCCGACTCACGCCCATCTCGAGAGGGCCCTGGGATGGATCGAGCGGATTCAGCCGAGGCAGGCGTTCCTGACCAACCTGCATGTGGACATGGACTATGCGGCGCTCGAGCGGGAGACGCCGGCGCATGTTCGTCCATGCCATGATGGATTGGTAATTACTTGCGAATAATCATGTGGTTATTCACCATTCTTTATAAATCAATTGAGGATGGACAAAACGAGTCCGGGGGCCGGCGCCGAACGCTTGCCGGGTTCGCGGCCTGGGTGCTGGCTGGCGCCGCATTCGTCTCCGGGTTTGATGCGGTGGCGAAGGACGGCTTGGCGACGGGCGGTCTGAGCTTTCGCGACTTTGCCACCCCCGACAAGGGTGCCAGCTTCAGCGGGGGCCATTCCGACAGGGTCGGTGGCCCCAACCAGGTACCGTCGCGCGTGCTGGCGATCGAAGCCGACAAGGGCCTCGCCCGGATTCGCTTCGACTCGATCCGGGTCTCGGTGGCGCTGCCGCTGGGCTGGGCCGCGACCGAAGATTGGGAGCGCGGCGTCGCCTACAGTGGCGATCGCCGTTACCGGGTCATCGTGTGGCGGGTGGATTTCGCGTTCGAGGGCGTGAAGGACGCCGAGCACTACGCGGCGACCAAGAGCGGTACCATTCGGGCCCGGCGGCCGCAGATCCAGACGCAGGTGCGACGATTGGGCGATGGCTCGTTTCTCATCGCCTACGAGAACGCCCCGCCGGCCCAGGGTGACGGCGGCAGCCCGCGGGTGGTTTTCGATCTGCTCACGGCGAACCCGAGGAATGCGAAAGAGGGCGTGCTGTTGACGCTCGGCGTGCCCGCCAGCGACGCGGAGCGCGGCCTGAGCCTGCTGGCCTTGATTAGAGATAAGATGGAAATCTCTTGGTAGTTATTTGTTTTATCTAGTTAATTAATATTTGTCATAATATATATTATGCGATAATCTTGTCTGAGAGAAGATGCTGATGTCCGGTCGTCCCACCGCCGCCGACCTCCCGAAGGAGCCCCTGGCACGCCTGCTCCGGGTCATGGCCTGGCTGCGCGATCGTCAGCACGGCTGTCCCTGGGACATCGATCAAACGTTCCGAACGATCGCGCCTTACACCATCGAGGAAGCCTACGAGGTCGCCGACGCCATCGATCGAGACGACATGCCGGCGCTCAAGGAAGAGCTCGGCGACCTGCTGCTTCAGGTCGTCTACCACGCCCAGATGGCGAGCGAGGCCGGCGCGTTCGGCTTCGGCGACGTCGCTCGAGCGATCGCCGACAAGATGGTCGATCGCCACCCGCATGTGTTCGGCGAGGCGACCGTCGCCAACACCCAGGTCCAGACAGCCTCCTGGGAGGCCCGCAAGGCGGCCGAACGCGCGGCAAAGGGCGCCAGTCAGGCTGGCGTCCTGGATGGGGTGGCCCGCGCCCTGCCCGCCCTCCTTCGGGCCGAGAAGCTCCAGAAGCGGGCGGCACGGGTCGGCTTCGACTGGGCGACCATCGGGCCGGTGATGGACAAGATCGAAGAGGAACTCGGCGAGTTGCGCACCGAACTCGCTTCGAGCGCCGTGCGGCAAGACCGCCTCGCCGACGAACTCGGCGACGTACTGTTCGCCGTCGCCAACCTGGCCCGCCACTGCAAGGTCGATCCCGAGGCGGCTCTGCGCGCGACCAACGACAAATTTGAGCTCCGCTTCCGCTACATCGAACGGCAGCTTGCCGCCCAAGGCCGCACGCCTGCCGAGGCTACCTTGGAGGAGATGGAACTCCTGTGGCAGGAGGCCAAGACGCGCGCCTAATCTAGCCCGCTGGCGTGCCCAAGAAGGCCGCGATCGCCGCGTTGGCCGCGTCCGCCTCGGCGGGCAGCACGTCGTGATGCGTGTGGAACGCATGCGGCAGGTCGGGCTGGTAGTACACCGTCGTCGGCACCCCGGCCGCCTCGCATTTGCGGGCAAAGACCAGGTTCTCCTCGTGCAACGGGTCCTGTCCGCCGGCCAGGATGAACAGCAGCGGTAGTGCCTCCAGCCGCCCGAGCATCGGGCTGGCGTAGGGGTTCTGCCAATCGGCGCGGGACAGGTAGCAGGCGCGCTGGAAGGCCAGCACACTGGGATCGGCAATGGGATTGCCCCTGCCCAGTCGCTCGAACGCCGGGTAGTCCTCGAAATGCATGTCGGTCGCGGGGCTGAGGGCAGCGATCCTGTCGGGCCGCCGCACCCCATGGTCCGCGCAGTACAGGGCAAGCGCGAGCGCGAGATTCCCTCCGGATGAGTCCCCGCCGACCGAAACCTGCCCGTCGCACCTTGATCGCAACGCGTTGTAGCAAACCAGGCAATCCTCGAGCCCTTGGGGGAACGGCTTCTCCGGCGCGAGGCCGTACTCGACGCAATGGATTTCCTGTCCCGTCAGGCTCGCCAGGCGTTTGGCCCAGGCAACATGCTTGCCGGAAAGGGGCGCGACCCAGCCGCCGCCATGGAGGTACAGGAAGGCATCGCGCACGCGCCCCGGCGGCCGCATCACCGTGACCGGGACCGCCCTTCCCGCCGGCCCGCGAACCACTCCGTCCTCGCGCGTGACGTCCTGAAATAGGCAAAGCTCCGGGTGATCGGGATTGCCCCAGCTCGCCCGCACCATCTGGACCCACTGGTCCCGCAAGCTCCGAGATCCCGCGAACTTGGCGTAGATCGCCGACGCTGACCCGGGCCTTTGCCAGACCGGCAGACCCTCGTCCGTCATGCCAACAACGAGCGAAGCTGATCGATCCGCTCCTCACGCGAACCCGTCACCTCGACAAGCCGCGGCCCCTTGCTGCCGAACAGGTCGTAGAGTCCGTCACGGTAGATGCGCTTGAAGTGCCGGTCGACCTCCCAGCGGTACTCCTTGTCGACCAGGCGAATGCCGTCGTCCTCGAGATGGATCGGATGCTTCTGCGTCACCGGCACGAACACCACCGCATCGAGGAAGGCGAGCGACTCCCGCACCGGCTCGACCAGCGATTGGACGAAGGCCATATCGAGGTCTGTCTGCTTGTGGTGGGCCGTATAGATGGAATAGGCGATGTAGTCGATCGGGCAGCGATCAAAGATCACGTGATCGCGGGCAGACCGATACTGCTGCACTCGGCTGATGTTGTAGAAGCACTGGATGCCGTTGCAGTAGCGCGTCGATTCCTTGCCGAACTTGATCGGATAGAGGTCACGTAGCGCGCGATACGGCTCCTCCTCGTGGACGAATTTGCCGATCGACTTGTGGATGTCCGCCACCAGCGTGCTCTTGCCCACCGAATGGGTCCCCGACACTGCAATACGCATGCGCCCCTACCTCGATTTCGACGCCAGCAACGGCATCTCGACCGCCTCCAACAACCTGCGCACCTCGCCCAGCACCGCCGGCGTCGCAGCGGCGATGATGCCTGCCTCGCGCCCCTGCGCCGGAGCGTAGGGGGCGCCACCGAACTGGATCGCGGCGCCACCGGCCTCCGTCAGCATCAGTGCGCCGGCTGCGTGGTCCCATGGCTTGATCATCCGGTAGAGGCAGAAATCCCAGCGGCCCGACAGGATCTCCAAGTATTCGACACCGGCGCAGCCCAGCGTGTCGAGCTTGCCGAGGCGCCGGCGCACCGCTCTTGGCAACTGCCGTTCGAATTCCCTGCGGATCCTGTAGCCCACGAGGCCGTTCGGCCGGTCGGTCGCCGGCCACTCCTGGCTCGAGACGGGCCTGCCGTCCAGCGTCACTCCCCCGCCCGCCAAGGCGACCGCCAAGCGGTCCCCCGGCACGTCGAGAATCCATCCGGCAACGGTGCGGGCGTCCTCGACCAGGCAAACGATGATGGCGAAGCGATCGCGGCCGGCGGCGAAATGGGCCGTGCCGTCGAGCGGATCGACGATCCAGCATCTCTCGCCCGGGCGACCGATCAGTTCGAGAAGGCCGGGATCGCTCTCGACCGCTTCCTCGCCGACCACCGGCACACCCGGCAGGATCTTCGCCAGGCCCGAGGCGAGCCGCTGCTCGGCCGCGACATCGGCCACGGTAACAACATCGCCCGGCCCCTTCAGCCGAACCTCGTCCTTCGCAAGATTGCGAAACCGCGGCACGAGCTCCACCGCCGCAGTCTCGCGAATCAGCCCGGCGACACGCTCGGCATCGCGGGCGTCCAGCATGGGCTCAGCCGAGAATGCCGAACAAATCCTCTTCCTTGAGGATGACGTGCTCGACGCCACCCAGCTTGACCTCGGTGCCCGACCACTTTCCGTAGAGCACCTTGTCGCCGACCTTGACGCCGAGGGGCTGCAGTCGCCCGTCCTCGAGGCGCTTGCCCTTGCCGACGGCGACGACCTCGCCCTGCATGGGTTTTTCCTGGGCTGTGTCGGGAATGATGATGCCGGCCTTGGTCCGCGTCTCGGCGGACATCGGCTTGAGCAGCAGGCGGTCGTGCAACGGCTTGAATTTCATGAGGTTTTCCTTCATCCGGGCCGGCCGGCCTTATAGGAAGCCCTACCCCCGGGTGTCAACGCGCGAGGCGGCGCTCGAGCTGGGCCGCCGCGGCGGCATCGAGCGCGACCGTCAGGCGTGCCGTCTCGCCGTCGTCACAGCGGCTGCGCACCTCGCCATGGCGATACAGCCAGGCCAACGTCGCCCCGTCGCTGAGCGGCACGGCGATTTCACGGGTCTGACTGTCGTCCGCCACCAATTCTCCGATCGCCTCGAGCAGCCCTTCGATCCCCTCCCCGCTCACCGCCGAGACCGGGAATTGGCGGGTCCGTCGCGAGCCCGTCGTCGACCGCAGCTGCAGCGTCCGGCGATTCTCCAGCGCCAGCAGGTCGATCTTGTTCAGAGCCTCGATGATCGTCGCTCCGCTCTCTTCCGTGGCGCCGAGCTCGCGCAGGACGATCTCGACGTCGGTCCTCTGCCGCTCGCTGTCGGGATGGGCGATGTCGCGGACATGGACGATCAGGTCGGCCTCGAGCACCTCCTCGAGGGTGGCGCGAAAGGCCGCGACGAGATGCGTCGGCAGATCAGAGACGAATCCGACCGTGTCGGAGATCACGCAATCCCGTCCGTTGGGCAGCGTGATCGAACGCATCGTCGGATCGAGCGTCGCGAAGAGAAGGTCCTTGGCGAGGACGTCGGCGCCGGAGAGGCGGTTGAAGAGAGAGGACTTGCCGGCGTTGGTGTAACCGACGAGGGCAACGGTCGGCAGGCGCGCCTTCTGGCGGCCGGACCGGTTGAGGGCGCGCGTGCGCCGGACGGCCTCGAGATCCCGTTTGATCTTGACGATGCGCTCACCGATCAGTCGGCGATCGATCTCGATCTGCGATTCACCCGGGCCGCCGAGAAAGCCGAAGCCGCCTCGCTGGCGCTCGAGATGGGTCCACGATCGGACCAAACGACCGCGCTGGTATTCGAGCGCCGCCAGTTCCACCTGCAAGCGGCCTTCGTGCGTTTGCGCCCGTTCGCCGAATATCTCGAGGATCAAGCCGGTGCGGTCGATCACCTTGGCCTGCCAGGCTTTCTCGAGGTTGCGCTGCTGTATCGGGCTCAGCCGATCGTCAACGATGACGAGCCCGACACCGAGCTCGGCAACGGTCTGCTTGATGCGCTCGACAGTCCCTTTGCCGACCAGCGTGGCCGGTGTCATGCGCCGCAACGGCACGGCCTGGGCCAGCTTCACGTCGAGCGCGATGGCCTGAGCGAGGCCGACCGTCTCCTCCACGCGGGCCTGCGGGTCGCGGCCGCGATCGCCGTGCGAGAGCGGACACACGATGGCGGCCACGGTCACCGGCTTCGCCGTCTCGTGTCGATTCCGCCTGCCCTTTTCGTGATCGGTGCGATCGATGTCCGCGGTCAAATCAGCCTGCTGCTTCGCCCTTGTCGCCGTCGAACAACTGGACCGGCGTCACCGGCATGATGGTCGAGATCGCATGCTTGTAGACGAGCTGCGAATGACCATCGCGGCGCAGCAGCACCGAAAAGTTGTCGAACCAGGTGACGATTCCCTGCAACTTGACGCCGTTGACGAGGAAGATCGTGACCGGCGTCTTGTTCTTGCGGAGATGGTTCAGGAAGACGTCCTGAACGTTCTGTGCCTTTTCGCTCATATTCTTGGCCTCTTGTTGGGCGCCCGGCCAGACTTGCGACCGCCGGTTGGAGGGTGTGGGTCCTTTCCCACTACCGAGTTGCAACAAATATAGGCGTCATTCGGGTCAAAGCAATGCCGCCAGTTCATGACAATCGCGTGCGTGAAGACGCGGCGGGAATTCACGTAGCCGATCCGCCAATTGCTCCGCACCGCCGAACAGCACGGGAAGACACCCGGCCGCGTGGGCACATTGGAGGTCTGCAGGCGTGTCTCCCACCATCCACACGTCGTGGTCGGGGGCAATTCCCGTGCCGGCAAGTGCCAGATAAATCGGATCGGGGGCCGGTTTGTCACGCTTTGCGTCCTTGGCGCCGACCGACCGTGAAATCCAGCGATCCCAACCGAGATGCGCGACCTCGGCGCGGAGATTGTCGCCCACCTTGTTGCTGACGACGGCGACGTAGTAGCCGGCGGCGACGCAACGCTCCAGCAACGCGGCCGCCCCTGGCAAGGGCGCGAGGCGCTCGAGATGGATGCGAAGGAAGGTCTCGTAGAACACCTTTTCGGCCTCGCCTGCCCTCGCGCCGAACAGCGTCGGGAAAATGTCTCTCAGCGACCCGTGCGCGCGCTGCCTCACCTGCTCCGCTAACCACGGTGTCTGTCCAAGCGCCAGGAACGTATCCCGGTAGCACTCGACGATGGTCGGCCAGGTGTCGACCAGTGTGTTGTCCCAGTCGAACAGAACCGCCCGTGGCGGCTGCGGCCTGTCCGGCTCCGTCATAAGACGGCCTCGCCCTCCGACGCGAAACGTACATATTCCTCGCGCAGCCGGCGCGCGGTCGGACCGGGCGCGCCGTTCCCCACGGGACTGCCGTCGATCTTCACGACGGGAGTCACGAACGAAGTGGCGCTGGTGATAAAGGCCTCTCTTGCCTGCTTGGCTTCGCTCAGGGTGAACGGGCGCTCGACCAGCTTGAGCTGCAAGGCATTGCACAGCGACTTCAGCGTCCCGCGCGTGATTCCCGACAGAATGCCGTTGTCGGCCTGCCGGGTCACGAGTTCGCCGTCGGCGGTGACGATCCAGGCATTGGTGGAAGCCCCCTCGGTGACGCATTCCTGACCGTCGACGAGCCAGGCCTCGTAGGCTCCGCTTTCGCGCGCCGCCTGCTTGGCCAGCACGTTCGGCAGCAAGGCCACTGTCTTGATGTCGCAGCGTTCCCAGCGGATATCGCGTTCGCTCTTCACCGCCACACCGGTGCCGGCGTCGGCTTCCGCCCGCTTGGCATTCTTGGTCGTGACGACGAGAGCCGGTCTCACGGGCTGGGTCGGGAAAGCATGATCGCGCCGCGCCACGCCGCGCGTCACCTGCATGTAGATCAGCCCGTCGCGCAGCCGGTTCCGTCGCATCAATTCACGCAGGATGAATTGCAGGGCCGCGCGCGGCACGGGCCAGCCGATCCGCAGTTCGCGCAACGACCTGTCCAGCCGGTCGAGATGCGGTCCCTCGTCGATCAACCGGCCGTCACGTACGCCGACCACCTCGTAGACTCCGTCGGCGAGCTGGTAGCCGCGATCCTCTATGTGCACGCTCGCGAGGCGATGATCGACATAGCGGCCATTGACGTAGGCGAAGCGCGCCATGGTTTGCTCTCCCGCTGTCCGTTACGCTGCAGGGTCGGAGCCGCCGCGGTCGTCGACGCCGCCGCCGTGAAGCCCCAGGGACTTGAGCTTGCGATGCAACGCCGAGCGCTCCATGCCGACGAAAGTCGCCGTGCGCGATATGTTTCCGCCGAATCGGGTCACCTGAGCCAGAAGATACTCCCGCTCGAACACTTCGCGCGCATCGCGCAAGGGAAGCTGCATGATCTCGCCGCCCTTCTCCCAGCGCAGGACGGATGGCGCATCCTCGCTCACGTCGCTCGGCAGCATGTCGGCCCGGATCGTGCCGCCGCCGGGCGGCGCCAGGATCAACAGCCGCTCGATGACGTTTCGGAGCTGCCGGACGTTGCCGGGCCAATCGTGACCCTGCAGGGCCGCCAAGGTGTCCTCGCCGATCGCGCGCGCCATCAATCCGGTGGCGTCGGCTACGCGCCCCAGCAGGTCGGCCGCCAGTTCGGGAATGTCCTCACGGCGATCGCTCAGTGCCGGCACCTTGAGGGAAACGACATTGAGCCGGTGAAACAGTTCCTCGCGGAAACGCCCGGCCGATATCTCGTCCTGGAGGCTTCGAACGGTCGACGCCAGCACCCGCACGTCCACTTCGACGCGGGTCGTGCCGGAATCACGGAAGTACGACTGCTCCTGCAGGACGCGCGCCAGCTTGCCCTGCAACGGCACCGGCAGATCGCCGACTTCCTTCAGTAACAGCGTTCCGCCGTGCGCCAGTTCGAACGCGCCGGAGACATGCAGTGCCTCGCTGCCGTTTTCGCCGTCCGTCCCGAACAGCTCCAGTTCCAGCCGCTCCGCCGGCAGCGCCGAACAATTGACCACAATGAACGGCCCGTCGGCGCGCCTGGACCCCTGATGAATCAGGCGGGCGACGGTTTCCTTGCCCGAGCCAGAGGGACCGGCGATCAACACCCGGCTGCCGGTCGGTGCCACCTTCTCGATCTGGCTGCGCACACCGCTCGCGCCGGAGGAGGAGCCGACGAAGGCCACCTCCCCGCCTGCCCGCCGGCGAAGCGTGGCGTTCTCGCGCTTGAGGCGGTCGGCCTCGATGGCGCGGTCGACGACGAGAAGGAGGCGATCCGCCTTGAAGGGCTTCTCGATGAAATCGTAGGCACCGCTCTTGATCGCCGACACGGCGGTGTCGATCGTGCCATGGCCGCTGATCATGACGACGGGAATCGGCGGCTCTTCCCTGCGGATGACGTCGAGCAGCTGCAGACCGTCCAGTTCGCTGCCCTGCAGCCAGACGTCGAGAATCACCAGCGCCGGGCGACGCTGCCGGATAGCATCGATGGCCTCGCTGCTGTTGTGCGCACGTCGCGGGGTGTGTCCTTCGTCTTCGAGGATACCCGCGATCAGCGTGCAGATATCGCGCTCGTCGTCGACGATGAGAATATCGTGGCCCATTGCTCTTCAAACTGTCCGCATAGGTCAGCGGATCATTGTGCGGCGGTCGCATGCTGCGACACCGACGCGATCTCCTTCGCGTCGCGCCGGAATACCAGACTGATCCGCGCACCGCCAGCCTCGGCATCCTCCAGCAACAGCCGGCCGCCATGATCCTCCATGATCTTCTTGACGATCGCGAGGCCGAGGCCCGTCCCCTTGCTCCGCGTCGTCATGTACGGTTCGGTAAGCCGGTCGCGCCCCTCCTTGGGCAGGCCCCTGCCATTGTCCTCGACCACCACGCTGACCCGCGCGCCGTCGTCGTGGAGAGCGAGAGAAATGCGACCCGGCGGCAACACGGCATCCCCCTGCTGCTCTCTTCCATCGATCGCCTCAGCGGCATTTTTCAGGATGTTGGTCAGCACCTGGCCGATCTGGCGACGATCGCAGATGAGCGGCACGGCATGCTCCGGCAGTTCGGCGTAATAGTGAACCTGCGGATTGCCGCTGCGCTGCAGAAAGAGTGCCTGCTGGCAAAGTTCCTTGGCATCCTCGAGCTGTACCGTCGGCCGTGGCATCCGGGCGAAGGAGGAGAATTCGTCGACCATGCGTCCGATGTCACCGACCTGGCGGATGATCGTGTCAGTGCACATGGCGAAGGTTTCGGGATCCTCCTTGACCTGCTTGAGATAGCGCCGCCTCAGACGCTCCGCCGAGAGCTGGATCGGGGTCAGAGGATTCTTGATTTCGTGGGCGATTCGGCGGGCCACGTCACCCCAGGCCGCCATGCGCTGCGCGGACATCAGATCCGTCACGTCATCGAAGGTGACGACGAAACCGGCGTCCGACGCTGCACTTATGCGCACCAGCAGTATCCGCCGGATGCCGCGCTGGACGATCTCGATCTGTCCTTGCGTCACACGGTCCGGCCGCTCCACCGCCTGCGCCGCAAGCGCTGCGATCTCCGGCATCACCTCCGTCAGTCGCCGCTCCAGCACGCCATCTTCGGGCAGTGCCATCAGGTCGAGCGCCGAACGGTTCGTGCGCGTGACGGTGCCCGCGCTATCGACGCTCAGCACGCCGGCCGACACGCCGGCCAGCACCGCATCCGTCAATCTCCGGCGACGGTCGAGCTCGGTGTTCGCCTGAACCAGTTCGCTGCGCTGCTGCTCGATCTGGCTCGTCATGCGATTGAAGGAGCGCGACAGCTGCCCCAACTCGTCGTCGGGAGGACCTTCCTCGACGCGGGCGGCAAGGTTGCCCGCCCTGACGCGTTCGGCCGCCGCCATGAGGCCGCCGATCGGCGCGGTGAGACGCGTGGCGAAGACGATCGCCAACCAGACCGCCGCCAGCAGCATCAGAAGCGCAATGGCGCCGCAGACGACGAAAATGATGAGCTGACTGTCGCGCAGCCGGTCGCCGATCTGAGAATAGAACTGGCCGGCGAATTCGATGCTCTTGATGTAGTCGACGACCCGCAGATCGACGGCATGTCCCGTGACCAGGAACAGCGGTTCCTCGATGAAGAGCTGCATGACGAAGTAGGCGCCGCGGTCCGATTCGAAATTCACCGGTCGGCCCTGATTCACCGCCTGCCACAGGAATTGGGGCGGCGGCACGGGGTTTGCGATCGTCTCGGCATCGGGGGACTTGGCCAACGCCAACACTCCCTTGTCGCCATCGATCACGGCAGCTTCGATGATGGCGCGGCCGGCGATCAGTTGCTCCAGTCGCTTCGCCGTCTCGGGTCCATCGCGCACCCCCTCGACTCCCGTCTCCTGGAGGGGCGCCGATATGGCGGCGATGTCGCGCAGGATTTCATCCTCGCGTGCGCGGCGCACGGGCTCGCCGATGGCGCGCGCCGCTTCGAAGGCCGCCTGCGACGGCTTGACCACGAAATCCGAAAGATTGATCACCAGCAGCGACAGGATGATGGTCACGATGAGCGTGGGCGCGATGGTGAACACGCTGCAGACCAGCACAAGACGCATGTGGAGACGGGAGCCAGCCGCGCCTCTGCGACGATCCAGCCAGAGTTGCGTGACGCGAACCGCCAGGACCGATACCAGCGTGATGGCGATGACCAGATCGGCGACCAGCAGTCCGGTCATCCAGCCCGACGTGCCGAATGCTGCCGGCATCAGGCCGGCGATCCACGCGTAGGTCGCCGCGCCCGCGAGCATGGCCAGGGCGGCGAGAGAAATGGCTGCCACGCGGCCGGTAAGGCCCCGTCTCAACGCCGCCACCCTGTCGCCCAAGCGCGAAACGCCCAGCGAAGTTGTCACAGATGTCACCCGCCTCTGCGGACCTGCGGCGTGCGTACCACGGGGACGTCGAGGTCCTTGATTTTCTTGCGCAACGTATTGCGATTCAGCCCCAACAGGCGGGCGGCGCGCAACTGATTCCCGCGCGTCGCCCCCAAGGCGAGCGACAGCAGGGGCCTTTCCACCTCCGAAATGACACGATCGTACATCCCATCCGGCGGGAGGCGGTCGCCATGTGCGGCGAACAACGCCTGGAGATGGCGGTCCACCGAATCGGCCAGACTGGCGTCGCTCGGCATCCCGCCCGCTGGAACGTCCGGCTCCGGGGATTGCAAGGCGTCGGCCAACTCGGCTTCGATCGTCTCGACTCCGATCACCTCCTCCGAATAGAGCGCCGACAGGCGACGCACGAGATTGACGAGCTCTCGCACGTTGCCCGGCCAGCGGTGCTGCTTGAGTCGGCCCATGGCCTCGGGCGAGAGCACCTTGGCAGGCAGCCCGTCGCTCGTCGCCAGCCGCAGGTAGTGGTTGGCGAGTTCGGGAATGTCGTCGAGCCGTTCGCGCAGTGGCGGCAACCGGATCGGCACCACATTCAGGCGATAGAACAAATCCTCGCGAAACAGCCCCTGCTGGATGAGCCGCCGCAGATCGCGATGCGTGGCCGCCACGATCCGGACATTGGCCTTGATCGGCGTGCGGCCACCGACCGTCGTGTACTCGCCCTCCTGCAGGACGCGCAGCAGCCGAGTCTGGGCCTCCGGCGGCATGTCGCCGATCTCGTCGAGGAACAGCGTGCCCCCCGCCGCCTGCTCGAATTTGCCGGCCGAGCGCTGGACGGCACCGGTGAAGGCGCCCCGCTCGTGGCCGAACAGCTCGCTTTCGATCAGCTCCCGCGGAATCGCCGCCATATTGAGCGCGACGAACGGGCCCTTGCGCCGCTTGCCGTAGTCGTGGAGTGCGCGGGCCACCAGTTCCTTACCGGAGCCCGACTCGCCCGTGACCATCACCGTCAGGTCGGTCGACATCAACCGGGCGAGCGCGCGGTAGATTTCCTGCATGGCCGGCGAACGGCCGATCAGCGGCAGCCGCTCGCCGTCCTCCGGCGGTTCGACCACCCGCGATCCTGACGGCGCCGGCGCCGTCAGGGCGCGATTGACGACCGAGACAAGCTCGTTGAGATCGAACGGCTTGGGCAAGTACTCGAATGCGCCGCGTTCCGTGGCCCGCACCGCGGTGAGGAGCGTCGATTGGGCGCTCATGACGATGATGCGCAAATCCGGGCGCAGCTTGCGGATGCGCGGCACCAGATCCAGGCCGTTCTCGTCGGGCATGACGACATCGGTGATGACGAGCTGACCCTCGCCTTCCTGCACCCATTGCCACAAGGTCGCGGCGGCACCGGTGCTGCGGACCGTGTGTCCCTGCCGACCGAGCGCCTGGTGCAGGACGGTGCGAATGGCGCGGTCGTCGTCGGCGACGAGGATGGTGGCGGCTGAGGTCATTGGGCGGTCTGGGGCAATTGCAGCGGCAGCATGACTCTGAAAATCGTCCGGCCCGGCGCGCTGTCGAACTCGATGGCGCCGCCGTGGTCGTTGATGATCTTGGCCACCAAAGCAAGACCCAGGCCGGTTCCGGTCGGCTTGCTGGTCACGAAAGCGTCAAAGAGATGCGCGCGCATCTCGTCCGGAACTCCGCTGCCGTTGTCACGGACCGAGACCACCAGCGGCAGGTTCACTCTTGCCTGCTGCCCCGGCAGGGCGAGCCGCAGGCCGTGGCGGAACGCCGTCGACAGCTCGATCTCCCTCTCGGAATCCCCGAGCGCCTCGCACGCGTTCTTCACCAGATTGAGGAAGACCTGGATGAGCTGGTCGCGGTCACCGAAAACCTCCGGAAGCGACGGGTCGTAACTCTCGACGAAGCGAACCCGCTTGCCGAAGCCGTTCTCGGCGATGCGCCTGACGTGATTGAGGACCTGATGGATGTTGAGCGGGCCGCGCTCGACCGGCCGGCCGTCGGCGAAGGCCTCCATGCGATCGACCAGCGCGACGATGCGGTCGGTTTCCTCGCATATCAGGTTGGTCAGCTCGCGCTCCTCGTCCGACACCGAATGCTCAAGCAACTGCGCCGCGCCACGGATGCCGGACAGCGGATTCTTGACCTCGTGCGCCAGCATCGCCGCCAGCGCACTGACCGAGCGGGCGGCGCTGCGATGCGACATTTGCCGGTCGATGTTGCGCGCGATGGACTGCTCGATCAGCGACACCGCCACCAGGCCGTCGCTTTCCACGATCGGCGACAGGCGAACGGCGCAGAACCGATTGCCGATGCGCGGCGACGCGAGCGTAACACCATTCTCGGCCACGGCGCCGCCACCCGCCATGACCTGCTCGAGCAGGGAAAAGAGCGGCGTGTCTTCGGGAAAGAACTCGCTCAGGGGATGGCCGACCAGACGGGTGCGGCCGGCACCGAAGAATTGCTCGGCCGACAGGTTCGCGTAGTGCACCAGCGCGGCGCTGTCGACGACCAGGATCGCCTCCGACAACGAGTCGAGAATCGCCGTCGGAAACTCCTCGCCCACGTCGTCGGTGCGCTTGAGGGACCGTATCGCCATGTCAGGCGGCCTGCCTCTCGGCTGCGGGCAGGAAGAACTCCGCGAGCATGCGGCGCACCCTGTCGGCGTCGATCTCGCGATTCACGGCGGCGCGGAAATCGGCCGATGCCGGCAGGCCCTTCGAATACCAGCCGAGATGCTTGCGCGCCATGCGCACGCCGGTCTCGGTGCCGTAGTGATCCAGCATCGCCTCGAAATGTTCCCGCACGGCCGCGTATTGTTCCGTGAGCGACGGATTCGCCAGCCGTTCTCCGGTCCGCAGGTAGTGGATGGCCTGCTTCAGGAACCAGGGCCGCCCATAGGCGCCGCGTCCGATCATGATGCCGTCGGCTCCGGACTGCGCGAGCGCCTGGTCGACGTCGTCGAGCGTCTCGATGTCGCCGTTCACGATCACCGGCAGCCCGGTCGCCGCCTTGACCTCCGCCACGAACGCCCAGTCGGCATGTCCGTCGTAGAACTGGCAACGGGTGCGGCCATGGACCGTCAGCATCCGGATGCCGCATTGCTCGGCGATGCGCGCCAGGTTCGGTGCATTGCGATTGCTCGCGTCCCAGCCGGTTCGCATCTTCAGCGTGACCGGGAGCTTCACCGCCTCGACCGTCGCCTCGAGGATCCTCGCGGCGTGCACCTCGTCCCGCATCAGCGAGGAGCCGGCATGGCCGTTCACCACCTTCTTCACCGGGCAGCCGAAATTGATGTCGATGATGGCGGCGCCGCGATCCTCGTTGAGCCGGGCGGCATCGGCCATCACCTGCGGCTCGCAGCCGGCGAGCTGGACGGCCATCGGGAACTCCTCGGGCGAGTTCTTGGCCATCAGCAGCGTCTTGCGATTTTCGCGGACCATGGCCGCCGACGCGATCATCTCCGAGACGACGAGCCCCGCCCCGTCGCGCTTGACCATTTGCCGGAAAGGCATGTCGGTCACGCCCGACATCGGCGCCAGGATCACGGGATCGTCGATCCGGACGGGGCCGATGTGAATGGGTCGAAGGCAGGCAGCAGGAGACATTGTTTAGATTCTGGGCAACTTGTGCAGTGCACAATAATTGGGCGAGCAATAGCGGGTCCGGCAGCCCGAGGCAAGCGCTTCAAGTGCGCCGCCGTTCCACCAATGTTATCAACACCCTGTGACTCGTTGCGCTGCCCTCATCGTCGCCGCCGGGCGGGGAAGCCGGTTCGGCGGCCCCCTGCCGAAGCAGTATGCCCTCCTCCGTGGCGAGCCGGTCCTGCGCCATACGATCCGCGCCCTGAGGGCCGCGGTCGGTATCGCGGACGTTCATGTCGTCATCGCCACTGGCGATGAGCGGCTGTTCGAGGCAGCCACCGCCGACCTCGGCCTGCCGCCCCCCGTGATCGGCGGTTCGACCCGTCAGCAGTCGGTCCTCAACGGTTTGCTGAGACTGGCAGACGACCCGCCCGATCTCGTGGCGATCCATGACGCTGCCCGGCCTTTCGTCCGGCCGCAGGACATAGCGGCCTGTCTCGCCGCAGCGGCAGCGCCGGCGGTCGACGGCGCCGTGCTGGGCGTGCCCGTCGCCGACACCTTGAAGCGCGCATCGCCACAGGGTGCCGTCGTCGCGACGGTGCCCCGCGTCCACCTCTGGCGAGCCCAGACGCCGCAAATCTTTCGCTTCGGGCCGCTGCTCGACGCCCATCGGCAGGTCGCCCACCTCGCCGGCGACGAGGCCAGCGCGCTCACCGACGATGCCGCGGTGGCGGAGCATGCCGGGCTGAAGCTTGTCATGGTCGCCGGCAGCGACGACAACCGCAAGATCACGACGGCGGAGGACCTGGAGCGGAGCTCGACCATGGAGAGCCGGACGGCATTTGGGTTCGACGTCCACGGCTTCGCGCCGGGCAACACCGTCATGTTGGGTGGCATCGCGATCCCGCACGATTGTTCACTGGCCGGACACTCCGATGCCGACGTCGCGCTGCATGCCCTGACCGACGCCATTCTCGGCACCATCGGTGCCGGCGACATCGGCCAGCACTTCCCGCCGTCCGATCCGCAATGGCGGGGCGTCTCGTCGGATCGCTTCCTGCGACACGCCGTCGGCCTCGTCCAGGCGCGCGGCGGCCGCATCGTCCATCTCGACCTGACCCTCGTCTGCGAGGCGCCGAGGATCGGGCCGCATCGGCCGGCCATGACCGCGCGCATCGCCGCGATCGCAGGAATTGCGCCCGCCCGCGTGAGTGTCAAGGCGACGACGACCGAGGGCCTGGGCTTCACTGGCCGCCGCGAGGGCATCGCGGCGCAGGCGGTGGCCACCGTCGAACTGCCGAGGAGCGAGGAGTAGCGATGTTCGATCACGAGCTTCGAGAAGCCGCGGAGCATGTCTTGCACGCCTGCCGCAGGGGCGGTCTCAAGATCACGACGGCCGAATCCTGCACCGGGGGCCTGATCGCCGCAGCCCTGACCGCGATCGCCGGGTCGTCGGACGTGGTCGACCGCGCTTTCGTGACCTACTCCAACGAAGCCAAGCGCCGCATGCTCGGCGTCTCCTGGGACGCTCTCATGGGCCACGGCGCGGTGAGCGAGCCGGTGGCCCGCGCCATGGCGGCCGGCGCGCTCGCCCGGTCGGAGGCTGACATCGCGGTCTCCGTGACCGGCGTCGCCGGTCCGGGCGGCGGCACGCCGGACAAGCCGGTCGGCCTCGTCCATTTCGGCGCCGTGCGGGCGGGCCATGAGCCGGTCGCCGAACGGCACGTGTTCCCTGGCGATCGCGACGCCATCCGCCGGGTGTCGGTGCTCACCGCCCTGTCGATGCTGGCGTCGCTGGCCGAGCGTTGACGCCGTCGCCGTAAAGCTCCGCGGCGCGCGCCTCGAACGCGCCGACCATGCGTCGCACGGCCTCGGCGAACAGCAGCCTGACCGTGCGCTGCAACAGCAGGGAGCGAAACTCGAAGGTCAGTTCGAAATCGATCAGCGTGCCCTCGGCATGGGGCTGAAAGATCCATCGGCTGGTCAACACCCTGAACGGGCCCTGGATTCCAGTGGTGTCGATGCGCGGGCCGCCGACGTGGTTCGGGTCGAGCACCACGCGCGACATGAATTTCTCGCGGAACGGGCCGAAGCCGATGGCCAGCTCGTCGACCTCGACATTCTCCCCCTCGCGCCGGCGCACGCGCGCCGCCGTGCACCACGGCAGGAACTCGGGATAGCGCGCAACGTCCGCCACCAGATCGAACATCTGCATGGGACGATAGGGCACGACCTTGCGCTCGCCGTGGCGGACCGCCAAAGCGTCAGACCTTCAGCCTGGCTGCGCGGGCGGCCCTGAGCCGGGCGAAATCGTCGCCGGCATGGTAGCTCGACCGCGTGAGGGGCGAGGCGGACACCAGAAGGAACCCCTTGGCGCGCGCAAGCGAGCCGAGCTCAGCGAATTCGGCCGGCGTCCAGAAGCGGTCCACCGGCGCGTGCTTGGGTGTCGGCTGGAGATACTGGCCGACCGTGAGGAAATCGACGTCGGCGGCGCGCAGATCGTCCATCACCTGGAGGATCTCCTCGCGCGTCTCGCCGAGGCCGACCATCAGGCCCGACTTGGTGAACGCCGCCGGATCGATCTCCTTGACGCGCGCCAGCAGGCGCAGCGACGTGAAGTAGCGCGCGCCGGGCCGGATCGTCGGATAGAGCCGCGGCACCGTCTCGAGATTGTGGTTGAACACGTCCGGCTGCGCCGCCACGACGGTCTCGACGGCGCCGTCCTTGCGCATGAAGTCGGGTGTCAGGACTTCGACCGTGGTCGAGGGCGCCGAGCGGCGCAGTGCCTGGATCACCGCCGCGAAGTGCGCCGCCCCGCCGTCGCCGAGATCGTCGCGATCGACCGACGTGACGACGACATGGCCGAGGCCGAGCTTGCCGACCGCCTCGGCGATGTTGGCCGGCTCGTGCGGATTGAGGGCGCCGGGCCTGCCGGTGGCGACGTTGCAGAAGGCGCAGGCGCGCGTGCAGGTCTCCCCCATGATCATGAAGGTGGCGTGCTTCTGCTTCCAGCACTCGCCGATGTTGGGGCAGGCCGCCTCCTCGCACACCGTCGCGAGGCCGTATTGGCGCATCAGCCTCCTGGTCTCGGCGTACTCGGGAGAATTGGGCGCGCGCACCCGAATCCATTCCGGCTTGCGCCGGATGGGATTGTCGGGGCGATGCGCCTTCTCGGGGTGGCGCTCGGCCCGGCTGATCGGGGGCTTGTCGAGCGAACCGTCCATGATGCCTCAGATATGGAGCGTCCGGCCATAAGCCGCCAGCACCGATTCGTGCATCATCTCCGACAGCGTCGGATGCGGGAAGACCGTGGCCATCAGCTCGGCTTCCGTCGTCTCCAGCGTCTTGGCGACGCTGTAGCCCTGGATCAGCTCGGTCACTTCCGCACCGATCATGTGGGCGCCCAGCAATTCGCCGGTCCTCGCATCGAAAATCGTCTTGACGAAGCCCTCGGGTTCGCCGAGCGCGATCGCCTTGCCGTTGCCGATGAACGGGAACTTGCCGACCTTGATCTGCAGGCCCTTGGCCTTGGCGGCGACTTCGGTCATGCCGATGCTCGCGACCTGGGGCTGGCAATAGGTGCAGCCCGGAATGTTGGCCGCGTTCATCGGGTGCACGCCCTTGACGCCGGCGATCTTCTCCACGACCACGACGCCTTCGTGCATCGCCTTGTGGGCGAGCCACGGCGGGCCGGCCACGTCGCCGATCGCGTAGACATTCGGTTCACCGGTGAAGCCCCATTGGTCGATCACGATATGGGTCTTCTCGACCTTCACCTTGGTGCCCTCGAGCCCGAGATTCTCGACATTGCCGACGATGCCGACGGCCGAGATGACGCGATCGACAGTGATCTGCTGGCTCTTGCCGCCGGCGGTGATCGTCGCCGTGACGCTGTTGGCCCCCTTCTTCAGCCCGGAGACCGTGGCCCCGGTGAGGATCTTCATGCCCTGCTTCTCGAAGGCCCGCTTGGCGAAGGCCGACACTTCCTCGTCCTCGACCGGCAGGATGCGATCGACGACCTCGCAAACCGTCACCTCCGCCCCCATGGTGCGGTAGAAACTGGCGAACTCGATGCCGATCGCACCGGACCCGATCACCAGCAGCGACTTCGGGAACACCGGCGGCACCATGGCCTCCTTGTAGGTCCAGACGAGCTTTCCGTCGGACTCGAGGCCAGGGAGCTGGCGGGCGCGCGCGCCGGTCGCCAGGATCACGTGCTTGTAGGAGAGCGTGGCGTTGCTCTTGTCGTTCATCGCCACCGCCAGCTTGCCCGCGCCGGCGAGCTTCGCTGTGCCGTCGAACACCGCGATCTTGTTCTTCTTCATCAGGCCTTTGACGCCGTTGCTGAGCTGTCCCGCCACCTTGCGCGAACGTTCGACGATCTTCTTCGGGTCGAACGACACGTCCTTCACCGACAGGCCATAGGCGTCGGCATGCTTGATGAGGCCGTAGACCTCCGACGTGCGCAGCAGCGCCTTGGTCGGGATGCACCCCCAGTTGAGGCAGATGCCGCCCATGTGCTCGCGCTCGACGACGGCGGTCTTCATGCCGAGCTGCGCGGCGCGGATGGCGGCGACGTAGCCGCCCGGCCCGCCCCCCACGACGATCAAGTCGAATGCGGTGTCGGCCATGATCCGCTCCTAGACCAGCATCGCCGCCGGCTGCTCGACATATGTCCGCAGCGTCTGCAGGAACTGCGCGCCCATGGCGCCGTCCACGACACGGTGGTCGACGGCGAGCGTGCAGCTCATCATTGTGCGCACCACGACCTGACCATCGCGCACGACCGGCCGCGGCTCGCCGACGCCGACCGCGAGGATCATCGCCTGCGGCGGATTGATGATGGCGGCGAAGTCCTTGATGCCGAACATGCCGAGGTTCGAGATGGTGAAGCCGCCGCCCTGGAACTCGTCGAGCTTGAGCTTGCCCACCTTGGCACGGTCGGCGAGATCCTTCATCTCGACAGATATCTGCGCCAGACCTTTCATGTCGGCATTGCGCACGATCGGCGTGATCAGGCCGCGGTCGGTGGCGACGGCGACGGAAACGTCGACCGCCCCGTACTGGATCATCGCCTCCTCGGTCCACGAGGCGTTGCAGTCCGGGTGGTCGCGCAGCGCCTTGGCACACGCCTTGATCAGCATGTCGTTGACCGACACCTTGGCACCGCGCTTGCTCGCCGCGCCGTTGATCGCCCGACGGGCCGCCAGCAATGCGTCGATCTCGAAATCGACCGATAAGTAGAAGTGCGGCACCGTTTGCTTGGACTCGAGCATGCGGCGCGCGATGACCTTGCGGACCGAACTGTGCGGCACGCGGGTGTCGCCCGGCGCCGTGGCCAGCGGAGCCGCCGCCGCCGTGGATCGCGGCGCAGGAGCTGCCGCCGGTGGACGCGCGGCGCCGGGTCTGGCGCTCTCGACATCCGCCTTGACGATGCGGCCATTGGGCCCCGAGCCCTTGAGGCCCGCCAGATCGACCCCCTTGTCGGCGGCAATGCGTTTGGCGAGAGGCGAGGCGAAAATCCGTCCCCCCGACGCTGCCGCGGCCGACTGGGCCGGAGCTGCCTTCGGCACGGGTGCGGGCTTCGGCGCCGGGGCGGCAGCAGTCGTCTCGGCGGGAGCTGGCTTGGCCGAGGCGGCCGGCGGTGCGGCCGCCGCAGCCACCTCCTTCTCGCCCTCTTCCAGCAGAATGGCGATGACCGCGTTCACTTGAACGCCCTCGGCGCCCTCGGCAACGACGATCTGGCCGATCCGACCTTCGTCGACCGCCTCGACCTCCATGGTCGCCTTGTCGGTCTCGATCTCGCAGATCACCTGCCCAGACTTCACCGCATCGCCCACCTTGACGTGCCACTTCGCGAGCTTGCCTTCGGTCATGGTGGGTGACAGCGCCGGCATCAGGATGTTGATCGACATGGTGTGGTCCCGCCGTCAGCGATTGCAGACCGCGCGCGCGGCCTCGACGATGTTCTCGGCTTGCGGCAGCGCCATGCGCTCGAGGTTGGCTGCGTAGGGCAGCGGCACGTCGAGGCCGGCGACGCGCTTGACGGGCGCATCCAGCCAGTCGAAGGCAAGATCCATCATCTGGGCGGCGAGTTCCGAGCCGATGCCGGCGAAGGGCCATCCCTCCTCCACCGAGACCAGCCGGTTGGTTTTCTTGACCGAAGCCACGATGGTGTCGGTGTCGAGCGGCCGCAAGCTCCGCAAATTGATGACCTCGGCGTCGATTCCCTGCTTCGCCAGTTCCTCGGCGGCGGCGAGTGCTTTGCCGACCATGATCGAGAAGGCAACGATGGTGACGTCCTTGCCGGCGCGCTCGATCTTGGCCTTGCCGATCGGCAACACGAAATCGGCGTCTTCCGGGACCTCGAACGACTGGCCGTAGAGAATCTCGTTCTCGAGGAAGATCACCGGGTTGGGATCGCGGATCGCGGCCTTGAGCAGGCCCTTGGCATCGGCGGCGCTCCACGGCGCGAGCACGCGCAGGCCCGGCACGTGTGCATACCAGCTCGCGTAGCATTGAGAGTGCTGCGCGGCGACACGCGCCGCCGCGCCGTTGGGGCCGCGGAAAACGATCGGGCAGGTCATCTGGCCGCCGGACATGTAGTGGGTCTTGGCCGCGGAGTTGATGATCTGGTCGATCGCCTGCATGGCGAAGTTGAACGTCATGAATTCGACGATCGGTTTGAGGCCGCCGAAGGCCGCACCCACGCCGAGGCCCGCGAAGCCGTGTTCGGTGATCGGCGTGTCGATGACGCGCTTGCCGCCGAACTCTTCGAGCAGACCCTGGCTGACCTTGTAGGCGCCTTGATACTGGGCGACCTCCTCGCCCATCAGGAAGACGCCGCCGTCCTTGCGCATCTCCTCGGCCATGGCGTCGCGCAACGCCTCGCGCACCGTGATGCGGTGCGTGCTGCCCTTCCACTCGGGCTCCGCCGACTGCGCCGCCACGGGCGGCATCGGTGCGGGTTTCGGCGGCATCTCCGCCTTGGGCTTGCCTTCGTTGTTCGGAACGTCGGCCTTGGCGGCCGTCGATTGGGCAGGCGCAGCGTTCGCCGCATCGGTGACTTCCTCGCCTTCGGCCGCAAGGACCAGGATGGGCGTGTTGACCGCGACGCCCTCGGTTCCTTCCTGCACCAGGATCCGGGCAACCGTACCCTCGTCCACCGCCTCGACCTCCATCGTCGCCTTGTCGGTTTCGATCTCGCAGATCACCTGTCCCGACTTGACCGCATCGCCCACTTTGACATGCCACTTGGCAAGCTTGCCCTCCGTCATGGTGGGGGACAGCGCCGGCATCAGAACGGGAATCGACATGGCGATCAGCCTCCGACCAGGACGTCGGCCCACAGCTCGGAAGGCTCGGGCTCGGGACTGTGCTGGGCGAATTCGGCGGCGTCGTTGACGATCTTGCGGATCTCGGCGTCGACCACCTTCAGCGCATTCTCGTCCATCTTCTTGCCGTCGAGCAGGAGCTTGCGGACATGGTCGATGGGATCGCGCTCGTTCCGATACTTGTCGACCTCTTCCTTGGTCCGGTACTTGGCCGGGTCGCTCATCGAATGACCGCGATACCGATAGGTTTGCATCTCGAGGATGTATGGCCCGGCGTTCCGGGCGTGCTCGACCGCTTTCTCGCCCGCCGCACGGACGGCCAGCACATCCATGCCATCGACGCGCTCACCCGGGATGCCGAAGGTCTCGCCATGCTTGTAGAGTTCGGTGGTGGCCGAGGCGCGTTCGACCGAGGTGCCCATGCCGTAGCGGTTGTTTTCGATGATGTAGACAACCGGCAGCTTCCAGAGCGCCGCCATGTTCATCGCCTCGTAGACCTGCCCCTGGTTGGCGCTGCCGTCGCCGAAGTAGGTGAGGCTGACGTTCTTACTGCCGTTGTACTTGTGGGCGAAGGCGAGGCCGGTGCCGATCGGTACCTGGGCGCCGACAATGCCGTGGCCGCCATAGAAGTTCTTCTCGCGGCTGAACATGTGCATCGAGCCGCCCTTGCCCTTGGAATAGCCGCCGCTGCGGCCCGTCAACTCCGCCATCACTCCCTTGGGATCCATGCCGCAGGCCAGCATATGGCCGTGGTCGCGGTATGAGGTGATGACCGCGTCTTTGTCGCCGATCGTCGCCTGCATGCCGACGACGACGGCCTCCTGGCCGATATAGAGATGGCAGAACCCGCCGATGAGGCCCATGCCGTACAGCTGTCCCGCCCGCTCCTCGAAGCGGCGGATCAGGAGCATGTCGCGGTAGAAGGATTTGAGCTGCTCGGCGGATACGCTGTTGTCGCCGGACCGGGACGGTTTCGATCGGATGGGAAGAGATTCGACTCTCGGCTTGGTGGCCGGCTTCGCCATAGCAGTTCCCCTCTTTACCCCGCCGCGGCTTATACCATTGCCGATGGCGATGTAGTTGATCCAGCTACAAAAAATCAGAATGCGCGAGAGTGCGGCGCAGCAATTGAGCGATTGTTTGCAAACGACGGAGCGCCCCGGAAAGTTTCTTTCGGGCGGCCGCTCCTCGAACCGCGCTCAGCGAGTCGGCGTGAAGACGACGATGTCGTCCTTGTGTGAGAAATTAAGCAGCGCGCGCGCGCGTTCGTCCAACATGTCGGGATCGAGACTCTGGTTGCGCAGCGCCGCGACGCGCCGCTCCCAGATTTTTCTCGCCGCTTCGGCCTCGGCCAGATTCTGATCAGCCAAAAGCACCTCGCGCTGCAGATGGGCCATGGCCAAGAGACCTCGGTCGCCGTTGACGAGGTGGTAGCCGAAATAGCCGAACAGCGTGGCGAAGATCAGGGGCGCCAGGATCTGTCGAGGTCTCAACAACATATGCTGCCTGTACCTTTAACTATGGCAACATATGGTATTGAGAATCAAGGGTTTTCGGCCAACCCGATCCTGACCCTGCGATTGTGCCGCCCCTTGTTCTCGATCTTCAGGATACGGACCGGCGGGGATCGTCCCGTCGAGGCGAGGTGAGTGCCGCCGCAGGCCTGACGATCGAGACCGGCGATTTCGACGACGCGGATCTTGCCGTCGGGCGTCGGCGGCGGGGCGACCGATCGGCTGCGGATCAAGCCGCGCTCGGCATGAGCCTCGTGCATCGACAGATAGATGAACTGCAGCGGAAGATCCTGCCGGATGACTTCGTTGATGGGCCCTTCGAGTGCCCGGAGCTTGTCGTTGTCGGCCCCGGGGACATCGAAGTCCATGCGCGCCGTTCCATCTTCCGCCATCTGCACGCCAGTCACGAGCGCGCCGTCGAAGGTCCCGAACACGAGCGCGTTCAGGATGTGGGTGTCCGTGTGGAGTTGGCGCATCCGTCGGCGGAACGTTGGATCGACAGCCGCTTCCACGACACCTGCGATCTCGGCTTGGGTGTCCAGCAGATGCCAGATCTTGCCCGCCGAATACTCGAATCCGATCACGGCGGCGTCTCCGCCATTCCAGCGAATCCGGCCGCGGTCGGCGAGTTGGCCGCCACCGCCAGGGTAGAAGGGCGTTTGCACCAAGGCGACCTTGCCAGGCCGGCTGTCGGTGACCTCGCTCGACAGAGTCAGGAGTTCGGGCTGGTCGTGACACAGGAGTTGCATGCCACCTTGCTAGGTCAGGCAGCTTGAAGAGTATTGGCGAAAATTGCCTATGGTGCAGCGGCCCGTGCAAACTGCAGCGGGGTGATGCCGAAGCACCGCTTGAAATGCCTGGTGAGCGCGCTCTGGTCGTAGAAGCCGACATCCGAGGCGACCTCGGCGATGGCCCGGCGGCGGCGAAGCTGGCGGCAGGCGACATTCAGGCGGAGCTGCGTCAGGTAAGCATGCGGCGTCAGGCCGGTCGTGCGCTTGAAGAGGCCGATGAGCTGAAAAGTCGAGAGCCCTACTCCCTGCGCCAGATCCTCCAGACGCAGATCCGTCGGATAGTCCGCGCGCATCCGATCCTTCACCTGCTCGAGCCGGCGGCGGTCGTCGAGTCCAGGCAGCTTGGGTCGCGTACCGCTGCCGTGTCGCTCGAACAACCGACCGAAAGTCTCGAGGAGAAGCTCGCGCTCGCGCAGCGCCTCGCCGCCTTCCTGAAGTGTCCGGTGCAGTGCCAGAAACCCCTGGATCAGGTCGCCGTCGCGAAAATCGTTGCGCGTGAAATACGGCACCTGGTCGATGCCGAACTCGGCAGCCAGTCGATCCATCGCCAATCGCGTTAGATACAGCGATCGATATTGCCAACGACGGCTCCGCCCCATCCAGCCGGCGTGCGGCTCCGCTGGATTGAACACGAACAACGTCGAGGTACGGGCCTCCTCGACCTGCCCGCGGCTCTTGACGATCGAACCGCCCTGTTCCGTCACGGCCACGACCAGCGCCTCGTGGGAATGGAGGGGGTAGTCGTGCGAGGTGAAGTCGGCGCACAGCAGGCTGAGGCCGGTCAAGTGCCGGTCCCACCAGTATCGGCTCGAGTTACGTGGATCGACGCGGGCCATGGCGCAATTTTCGCCAATAGCTTGGGCAAAGGCCAGTGCAGCTTCGCATCATGATCGCACGTCTCTGGCGCGGCCGCGCCACTCTCGAGAACGCCGGCCGATATGTCGCGCATTTCGACGAGACCGTGGTGCCCGAACTGCAGCGCCTCGACGGTTACCGCGATGGCTGGCTCCTGCGCCGGGAGCACGATGCCGGAATGGAGTTCCTCGCCGTCACCCTCTGGCAGTCACGCGATGCCATCCGCGCCTTCGCCGGCGACGACATCGCCAAAGCCCATGTCGAACGCGAAGCCCGCGCGGTACTGTCGGACTTCGACGAATTCGCGACGCACTACGACGTCGTGCCGAGGGCCTGGACTCCGCGCAGGATCGACCGGCCGGCATAGCGCGCCTGGGTGCCGAGTTGCTCTTCGATCCTCAGGAGCTGGTTGTACTTGGCGAGGCGATCGGAACGCGACAACGACCCCGTCTTGATCTGGCCGCAGTTCGTGGCGACGGCCAGATCCGCGATGGTCGAGTCCTCCGTCTCGCCCGAGCGATGGGACATCACCGCGCCATAGTTGGCGTTGCGCGCCATCGACACGGCTTCCATCGTCTCCGTCAGCGAGCCGATCTGGTTGACCTTGACGAGAATGGCATTCGCCAGCCCGTCCTTGATGCCCTGTCTCAACCGCTTGGGATTGGTGACGAACAGGTCGTCGCCGACGAGCTGAATCTTCTTTCCGAGCCGATCGGTGATCGCCTTCCAGCCGGCCATGTCGTCCTCGGCCATGCCATCCTCGATCGAGACGATCGGATACTTGCCGACCAAGGCCGCATAGTAGTCGACCATACCGCCGGCATCGAGGGACTTGCCTTCGCCTTCGAGCTCGTACTTGCCCTTCTTGAAGAATTCGGTCGACGCCGGATCGAGCGCCAGCATGATGTCTTCTCCCGGCTTGTAGCCGGCCTTCTCGATCGACCTCATGATGAAGGTCAGCGCCTCGTCGGCCGTCGCCAGGTTTGGCGCGAAGCCGCCTTCGTCGCCGACGTTGGTGTTGTGCCCGGCGTCCTTGAGCTGTGTGCGCAGGGCGTGGAAGACCTCGGAACCCATGCGCAGGGCGTCGGCGAACCGATCCGCCTTCACCGGCATGATCATGAATTCCTGGATGTCGATCGGATTGTCGGCATGGGCGCCGCCGTTGATGATGTTCATCATCGGCACGGGCAGGACCGACGCCTGGCTGCCGCCCACATACTTGTAGAGCGGCAGCCGGCTATCGGCCGCCGCCGCCTTGGCGACGGCGAGCGATACACCCAGGATCGCATTGGCGCCCAGCCGGCCCTTGTTCGGCGTTCCGTCGAGGTCGATCAAGGCACGGTCGATCTTGATCTGGTCACGCGCGTCGAGCCCGGACAGAAGATCCATGATCTCGGCGTTCACGGCATTGACTGCCTTCAGGACGCCCTTGCCGCCGTACCGCTTCTTGTCGCCGTCGCGCAGCTCGACCGCCTCGTGCGCCCCGGTCGACGCCCCCGACGGCACCGCGGCGCGCCCCGTGGCGCCGCTTTCCAGCTCCACGTCGACTTCGACGGTCGGATTGCCGCGGGAGTCGAGGATCTCGCGGCCGCGAATTTCGACAATAACGCTCATGACGGCAGGAACTCCTTTCAGGCGCGGCCTGTCTAGCCGCTGGCGACGGGTTTTTCTATAGTGGCCACATGCGAGGCGTACATGACATGGGCGGCCTGCAGGCCGGGCCCGTCGAGCGGGTCGAACACGACTACCAGCTCTGGGAGAAGCGCGTCGACGCGCTGATGGTACTGCTGTCGCGCAAGCGACGCTTCACGGTCGACGAATTGCGCAAGGGCATCGAATCGCTGCCCGGCGACGCCTACGACCGCCTGACCTACTACGAGCGGTGGATCGCCTCCATCGCCTCCGCCCTCGTGCACCGTGGCATCATCAGTGTCGAGGAGCTTCGCACCAAGCTCGCCGACATCGAGAGACGGCCGGACGGCCCGAAGGTCGGCAAGCCGTGACGCCCCGGTTCCCAGTCGGCGCGACGGTGAACGTGCGGCGCGGCAATCCGCCGGGACACATCCGGACACCCTACTACATCCGCGGCAAGAGCGGCGTGGTGGAACGGATTTGCGGCGAGTTCCGCAACCCGGAGGAACTGGCCTACGGACGCAGCGGCGAACCCAAGCAGGTGCTGTATCGCGTGCGTTTCTCGCAGAAGGACGTCTGGCCCGACTACGCCGGCCCGATCAGCGACACCATCGACATCGAACTCTACGAACACTGGCTCGAGCAACGGTGAACCCGGCCATGATGGACAGCATCACCCACACGCACGACGGCCCGGATCCCCACGCGCCTCGTCCGGATCACGACGATACGATGACGCATCACAAGATGCTCGAGATCGCCGTCCGAGAACTCCTCATCGAAAAGGGAGTTCTCACCGCGGACGAGGTACGCCAGGCGATCGAGCGCATGGACGCCCGCGGCCCTCACCTCGGTGCCAGGATCGTCGCGAAAGCCTGGGTGGATCCGGCATTCAAGGAGCGCCTGCTCCACGACGGCACGGCAGGTGCGGAGGAAGCCGGCGTGCAGATGGATCAGCCCACGCGTCTCATCGTCGTCGAGAACACGCCCGGCACGCACAACCTCGTCGTCTGCACGTTGTGCTCCTGCTATCCGCGCATGGTCCTGGGAATCCCGCCCGACTGGTACAAGAGCAGGGCCTATCGCAGCCGGGCGGTACGCGAGCCGCGGGCGGTGCTGGCGGAATTCGGCACGCAACTGCCGGCCGACGTGACCGTGCGGGTGCACGATTCTACGGCCGATATGCGCTACTTGGTGCTGCCGATGCGCCCCGCCGGATCCGAAAGCCTCGACGAGACCCAGCTCGCAGGGCTGGTGACACGCGATTCCATGATTGGAGTCAGCGTTCTCTGATCGCTCAGCGCCACGCGCTGCGCAGGGCCCGTTCGGTCTTCCACTTCTCGACCGCGGCGATGTCGTCGCAGGAGAAGGCCTGCGGGTTCTTGCGCGGATTGCCCTCGACCCAGGCGAACACGAGGCATTGCGACACCGAGACGTCGCCCTGCTTGCCTTGCAGGAGGACTTCCGCCGTCGTTGCCGCGCCATCCTTGGCGTCGCCATAGTCATCGATCGCCGGATTGATGTCGCCGACGCTGCGTCCGGCTGTCTTGGTCTCGGCGTACCACTTGGCGAAGGCCGGAAACTGGTCGCCCGCGAGCCCCTTGCCGTCCGCGGCGACATAGGCCTTCAGATCTCGGACGAGTGCCTGAATCGCCGCATCGGCCTTGGGTTCTGCGGCCTTGCGTCGCGCGGCCAGACGCTCCTGCAGTGCCTTGAGGGCATCGGCGTTCGAGGACGGCGAGGCCGGCGCTGGCGTCGGCGTCGCGACCTGCTGCGGTGCGGGCTCGATCCGCTTGATCGGAACCTTCGCCGCTTCCTCGTTCAGGGCCTTGGCCTCTTCGGGGGTGAGCTTGCCGGTGGCGGCGGCGCCGCGGCCCTTCTGCCAGTCGCCGATGGCCTTCACGGTCGCCGGCGACTGCAAGTTGCCGTCGATCGGGCCGGGGTACTTGTCCAGAGTACGCAGCGATTCCTGGATCTTCCGCCGCTCTCCCTCCGAGCCCTGCAACACACTGGCATGGTCGGGTGCCGGTGCGGGGCGCGCCACGGCGCCGGCCTGGTTGGAGGGGGCTGCCGGCCCGCTCGTCGAACAGGCCGCCGGATTTTGGAAGCAGCGCTCCACTTCGCTCGCACTTTGAGCGAGCGCCACGACAGGCAGCCAGGCAACGAACGCCGCGACGACGGGTAGGCCGCGCATCCTAGAGGCCGCCATAGGTACCCGCCGCGAGTTGCGACGGCAGTCCGATGACCAGCACGACCGGAGAGCCGTTCGCCGTCTGTCCGCGCGCCACGATGTGGTCGTTCGGCCCGCCTGCCTTGCTCTGGTAGGTGCCCCGGCTGCTGAACTTGCCGCCGAAGCACGACAGCGAGAATGCGCCGGTGCCCGACGACTGGTTTGTGAAGGTGCCGTCGCAAACGTGCTCTCCGCGGGCGTTGCTCACCGAGAATGTGACGGATCGATCGCGCCCGATCAGCGCGCCGTAACGTGCCTGTCCGTTCAGCCTGACGTTGTTGCCCCGCTCGTCGCGATAGAAGATCGAGGCCGGACCGTAGGATTCGTCGGGCATCGTCTCGCGCGGCACGACATAGGTTTCGTTGCTGATCACGACCTTGCACTGGCAGGCAGTGGCGTAGTTCTCGCCCAGCGGGCCGAGCTCGGCGAGCTTGCGGTTACAGGCCGACAAGGCGGTGTCCTGCACCTCGCGTTCGCTCATCTGGCCGCGCGTGTAGGCGTCGGCATAGAGGAACGCACACTGTCGCGGCATCGGGATGGCGACCACCTTGTTGCTCGCCGCGTTGGTCTCGGTGTTCACCCAGTAGCGCTCGGCCATCTCGGGAAAGCGCAGAAAAATGGGATCGCGCCGCTCGGCCTTGCCGTAGGGCGACTGCGCCGCCGGCTGCGCCAGCGCCCCGCCGGCAAGAACCGCGAGTGCCGTCAGGACAATCCAGAGGATCCGAAGCATGATCGATTATCAGCGGCAAAACATGACCGAAATACGACCGTCGCGGGCGGCCTGCAGGGCATCGCTAAACCAACCGGCTCTGCGCCTTCGCGGCTCCAATGAACGACGAGAACAATGGGTGCGGCGCGAACGGGCGGGACTTCAGCTCGGGATGGTACTGCACGCCGATGAACCAGGGATGGTCGGGGATCTCGACGATCTCGGGCAGGATCCCGTCCGGCGACATGCCGGAGAAGCGCAGGCCGACCTGCTCCAACCGGTCCTTGTAGTTGACGTTGACCTCGTAGCGGTGGCGATGGCGTTCGCTGATCACGTCCTGGCCGTAGATCCCGTGCACCTTGGTACCCGGCCTGAGATGGGCGGGATAGGCGCCGAGTCGCATCGTGCCGCCCAGATCGCCGTCCACCGCGCGCTTTTCCACCTGGTTGCCCCTGATCCATTCAGTCATCAGGCCGACCACCGCATGGGGCGTCGGACCGAATTCGCTCGACGAGGCGTCTTCCATGCCGAGCAGGTTGCGGGCAGCCTCGATCACGGCCATCTGCATACCGAAGCAGATGCCGAAGAACGGCACGTTGCGCTCGCGCGCGAACTTGACGGCGTGGATCTTGCCCTCGGTGCCGCGCTCGCCGAAGCCGCCCGGCACGAGGATGCCGTTGACGTTCTCCAGATGCGCCACCGCGTCGTCCCGCTCGAAGATCTCGCTGTCGATCCACTCCAGCGCGACCTTGACGTTGGAGCCGAAGCCGCCGTGCGTCAGCGCCTCGGAGAGCGATTTGTAGGCATCGAGCAGCACGGTGTACTTGCCGACCACGGCGATCGTCACCTTGCCCTCGGGCTCACGCACCGAGCGGACCACCCCGCGCCAGCGATCGAGGTTGGGCTCCTTGTCCGTCGCCAGCCCGAAATACCGGCAGACCTCCGCGTCGAAGCCCTGATCGTGATAGGCGATCGGCACCTGGTAGATCGTGTCGACGTCGCGCGCCTCGACGACACGCTCGGGCTTGACGTTGCAGAACAGCGCGATCTTGCGTCGCTCGTTCGAGGGGATCTCCTTGTCGCCGGACCGGCAAACCAGCAGATCGGGCTGGATGCCGACGCTCAGCAGCTCCTTGACCGAGTGCTGGGTCGGCTTGGTCTTGAGCTCGCCCGCCGTCGGCACCCAGGGCAACAAGGTGAGATGGATGTACATCGTGCGTTCGCGCCCGAGTTCGTTGCCGATCTGTCGAATGGCTTCGAGGAACGGCAGGCTTTCGATGTCGCCGACCGTGCCGCCGACCTCGACCAGCACGAAATCCTCCCGGTCGGTGTCGGCCAGCACGAAGTCCTTGATGGCGTCGGTGACGTGCGGGATCACCTGCACCGTGGCCCCGAGATATTCGCCGCGGCGCTCCTTGGCGATGACTGAAGAATAGATGCGCCCGGTCGTGATGTTGTCGCTCTGGCGCGCATCGACCCCGGTGAAGCGCTCGTAATGGCCGAGGTCGAGATCTGTCTCGGCGCCGTCGTCGGTGACGAAGACCTCGCCGTGCTGGTACGGGCTCATCGTGCCCGGATCGACGTTGAGATAGGGATCGAGCTTGCGCAGCCGCACGTGATAGCCGCGCGCCTGCAGAAGCGCACCCAGCGCCGCCGACGAAAGACCCTTCCCGAGAGAGGAAACCACGCCGCCCGTTATAAAAATAAAGCGCGTCATGGGCTTACAGCCTACTAAATCTGGTGACGTCAGGCCATGGGGATATCACCCCGCCGAACCCGCATCGGCGAAGGGAACGGAACAATTCGCCCATTGTTCCTAGCGGGTTGGCGCCGCCGGCTGCGTCGGAACCGCCGGCGGCGTTCCGGGGGCCGTCGATCCTGGCGGCATCTGGTCCATGATCGAGCGGTTCGTCCGTGTCGGCTGGCTCACGCTCCAGGCCATCAGGAGGCTCAGGAAGAAAAACACGCCGGCCAGGATGGCCGTCATGCGCGACAGGACGTTGGTCTGGCCGCGAACCGAGAACAGAGCGTCGGTGCGGCCCATGCCGAGACCGCCGCCCTCGCTGCGCTGAAGCAGGATGACGACGATCATCGCGGCGGTGACGCCCACGAAAATGACCAGCAGCACCGGCTGCCAGTCGTGCAAGATGCCTCTCACGCTGTCCATGAGGCCGGGCTTCTAGCGGTTTCAGGCGGCGTTGGCGATAGCCAAAAACTCGTCGGCCTTGAGGCTGGCCCCGCCGACCAGGGCGCCGTCCACGTCGCCGGCCGCCAGCAATTCGGCGGCATTGCTGCCCTTGACGGAACCTCCGTAGAGGAGGCGGACGGCGGCCGCATCCGGCACCAGGGTCGCCAGCACCTTGCGAATGTGCGCATGAGCCGCGGCGACCTCCCGAGTCGTCGGGGTCTTGCCGGTTCCGATCGCCCAGACCGGCTCATAGGCCACGACGAGCCGGGCCGCCGTCGCGCCCGACGGCACGCTGCCCTCAAGCTGGGTCTCGAGCACGGCCAGCGTCTTGCCCGCATCGCGTTCACCAAGCGTCTCGCCGATGCAGACGATCGGCACCAGGCCCGCGCGCCAGGCCGCCTCGGCTTTGGCCCGCACCATGGCGTCGCTTTCGCCGTGGTCGGTGCGACGTTCGGAGTGTCCGACAATGACGTGGCTGGCGCCGGCATCGCGCAACATCTCAGCCGCGACGTCACCGGTGTGCGCCCCCGTCGCCTTGCCGTGGCAATCCTGGCCTCCGACCAGCACACGGCTCCCCGTCACCGCCTCGGCGACCGCGGCGAGCCAGAGTGCGGGAGGGCAAACGACGACGTCGCGGTCGCTCCAGCCGGCAGCACTTGCACCCGCCGCCGTCGCCTTGGCGAGGGCGATCGCCTCCTCCCGGAGGCCGTTCATCTTCCAGTTTCCGGCGATCATAGGCCGTCGCGAACGCGCCATGGGTTCCCTCGTTCCAAACTCGCATCGGCTGTCTAGCGGCGAGGCCGTTTGCGGTCAAAGGGCGCCGATGGTAGGCATTCCGCCCTCGCTCTTTCGACTGCCAAAAGTCCGCCCCGTGAATCAATTCAAGAAATACGCCCGCTACATCGTCCTTACGGTTCTCTTCGGCATGCTGATCATCAGCTTCGCCTTCTGGGGCATCGGCGACATGCTGCGCCTGGGCGGCCGCGGTGCGACCGTGGCCCATGTCGGCGGCACCCACATCCCGCTCTACGGATGGCTCGGTGGAACCTCGGTGACGGTCGATGAGGTGCGTGACCGCTTCAACCGGCAACTCGAGCAGATCCAGCGGCAGACCGGCCAGCGCCCCGAACCCGTCCAGGCCGTGCGTTTCGGACTGCATCTGCGTGCGCTCGAAGACGTCATTCAGCGCGCCGTCATCGACAACGCCATCCGCGAGTATGGACTGTCGATCAGCGACGACGATGTCCGGACCGTGATCGCCCGCAATCCCGCCTTCCAGGGCACAGGCGGCACATTCGATCCCCTGCTCTATCGCGACCGCCTGCGGCAGGCTCGCATTCCCGAGGCACTCTATGTCGCCGACGTACGGCGCGAGATCGCCTCGAGCCAGCTGTTCGGCGTCGTGCGCACCGACGGCCTCGCGCCGACCAGCCTGCGCGACGACATCTTCAAGATGGAGAGCGAGAAGCGGGTTGCCGAAACCGTCTATGTCCCCGATTCGATCGTCGTCGACGTACCCAAGCCAACGGCCGACCAGCTCAACGCGTACTTCGACGCCAACAAGAGCGCGTTCCAGATACCGGAATACCGGGCCTTCTCCTACGTGCTGATGACGGTCGACGACGTCAAGGACCAGGTGACGGTCACGCCGGAGCAACTGAAGCAGGAGTACGAGGCGCGCTCCGGCCAGTTCGGCTCCGCCGAGAAGCGCGACGTCGACCAGGCGATGACCGACTCGGAGGACAAGGCCAAGCAGCTCATTGCCGCCGCCCAAGGCGGGAAGTCGTTGGAAGACGCCGCCAAGGACGTGCTGGGCAGCAGCGACGGCGTCATCAATCTCGGCCCCATCGAGAAGAAGGATCTGCCGCCCGGTCCGCTCGCCGATGGCGTGTTCGCCCAGCCCGAAGGATTGGCTCCCGCCCCGATCCAGTCGCCGCTGGGCTGGCACGTGGTGCGGGTGAACAAGATTGAGCCCGGCAAGGTCATCCCCTTCGAGGAAGCCAAGGACAAGCTGGAAGCCGAGTTGAAGGCGCAGCAGACGCCCGACTTGCTGATCAAGCTGGTGACCGATTTCGAGCGCTCCCTAAGCAAGACCCAGTCGATGAGCGAATCGGCCCAGGAACTCGGCCTCAAGGTGCGCACCTACGACAATGTCGATGCCCAGGGCCAGGACCCGTCGGGCAACCAGGTCGTCATCGGCCCCGCGGCAAGCGAGCTGGTCCACGCGGCCTTCGGCACGCGCGAGAGCAGCGAAAGCCTTCTGCTGGAGACTCAGCAGGGCGAGTACTTCGTCGTGCGGACGGATCGCATCACCCCGGCCCGCACCCCCACTCTATCCGAAGTCGAGGCCAAGGTCGTCGAGGCCTGGCAGGCGCAGGAGCGGCGCAAGCTGGCGGACGAGAAGGTCAAAGTCATCGTCGAGAAGGCCAATTCAGGCGCCGATCTCGATGCCATAGCGAAGGAACTCGGGCTGGAAGTCCGCACTACCAAGCCGGTCACGCGTTTCGAATCCGATTCGGGCAACTACCTCACTCAACAGGCGGCGCAGGCGCTCTTCAAGCTGGCGCCGGGCAAGGCCGAGGCCGTGCGCAGCACCGAGGGCAGCGTGATCGTGCGCACCAAGGCGATCGATTCCGCCGATCTGGCCAAGGAGACCGAGGCTCTCGGCCGCTTCGCGACGCAGCTCGACTCGATGATCGCCACCGACCTCGTCACCCAGCTCCTGACGGCGCTGCGCCTGAAGTACGGCGTGTCGCTCGACGAAGCGGCCTTCGCCGCCGCTTTCAGCTCGCCGGAACAGCCCACGCCGTAACCATGACGATCCTTCCCGAATTCGACGTCTTTTCGGCTACGTACGACGCGCTCAAGCCGCAGCTCGTCTGGACCAAGCTGGTGGCTGACCTCGAGACACCGGTCTCGGCCTATCTCAAGCTCGCCGACGGGCGTGCCAATTCGTTTCTCCTGGAATCGGTCGAGGGCGGCTCGGTACGGGGGCGCTATTCCATCATCGGCTTCAAGCCCGATGTGATCTGGCGCTGCGCCAAGGGCCGGGCGGAGATCAACCGCAGGGCCCGAACCGACGGCCATGCGTTCGAACCGCTCGACGGCCGGCCGCTCGAAACGCTGCGCGCTCTGGTCCGCGAATGCCAGATGGAACTGCCGAAGGGCCTGCCGCCGATGGCGTCCGGCCTGTTCGGATTTCTCGGCTACGACATGGTCCGCGACATGGAGCGGCTGCCGGACAAGAACCCCGACCCGATCGGCCTTCCGGACGCGATCATGGTGCGGCCGACGCTGATCTGCATCTTCGACCGGCTCGAGGACCAGGTGACGCTGGTCACGCCGGTGTGGCCCCAGGACGGGACCGGTGCCCGCGCCGCCTACGAGGCCGCGCAGGAGCGTCTCGCCGATGCGGTCTCCGACTTCGAGCGAGCCCTGCCCTTCCAGCGCGAGAACGCCGACGCCCTCCAGGAGCTGCCGCCGCCCCGGGCGAACATGACCAAGCAGCAGTTCAAGGACATGGTCTCGGTGTGCAAGGAGTACATACGCGCCGGCGACGCCTTCCAGATCGTACCCTCGCAGCGCTTCTCGCTGCCCTTCAAGCTGCCGCCGCTCGCACTCTATCGCTCGCTGCGCCGGATCAACCCGTCGCCCTTCCTGATCTTCTTCGACTACGGCGATTTCACGATCGTGGGATCGAGCCCCGAGATCCTGGTGCGCTTGCGCGACAACACGGTCACCATTCGTCCTCTCGCTGGCACGATCCGACGCGGCGCCACCCCGGAGGAGGACAAGCTTCTGGCCGACAAGCTGCTCGCCGATCCCAAGGAGCACGCCGAGCATCTGATGCTGCTCGACCTGGCGCGCAACGACGTCGGCCGAGTGGCCAAGATCGGCTCGGTGCGGGTGGTCGAACAGTTCACCATCGAGAAGTACAGCCGCCTCCAGCACATCAGCAGCCATGTCGAGGGCACGCTCGAGGAGGGGTTGGATGCGATCGATGCGCTGAAGGCCGGCTTCCCGGCCGGCACGCTGTCCGGCGCCCCCAAGGTCCGGGCCATGGAGATCATTGAAGAGGTCGAGCCGGTGCGGCGCGGCATCTACGCCGGCTGCGCCGGCTATTTCGCCGCCAACGGCTCGATGGACACCTGCATCCTGCTGCGCACGGCGCTGGTGAAGGACGAGGTGATGTACGTCCAGGCTGGCGTCGGCGTGGTCGCCGATTCCGACCTCGAGGCCGAGTTCCAGGAGAGCGTGCTCAAGGCGCGCGCCCTGGTCGACGCGGCGGAAGAAGCCGTGCGCTTCGCCTCCGCCGGGAGCTGGACGTCCGGCAACACGCGGCGCTGAAATCGGCGCTCAGGCGTAGAGCCTGAGGATTCCGTAGGCGACGGTGGCACCGAGGACAACGGCGGCGATGATCGTCAAGACCGCCAACTGAGGCTTGCTCACGCTGTCACTCCGCCGGCCGCGCGGCCTCGGTGCCGCGTCGAAATCTCTGGCTGATCACGCCGATCAAAATCACGCCCGCTCCCGCGAGGTCCGTCATGCCATCGGGGTGGATCAGCATCAGCGCACCGACGAACATCGGTATCCGTTCGTACCAGGTGGCCCGGCGCATGAAGTAGCCTTCGAGGCTGGCGGCCAGGAACAGGACGCCGACGGATCCGGTCACGATAGCCCTCGCCACGTCCTCCCAGGCGCCGATGAACAGCAGCGACGGGTTGAAGACGAAGAAGTAGGGCACGATGAATCCGGCCGCCGCGAACTTCACCGCTTGCAGGCCCGCGGTCCACAGGCTTCCGCCGCTGATCGTGACCGCGGCGTAGACGGCCAATGCCACCGGCGGCGTCACCGCCGACAGGCACGAGAAGTAGAAGGCGAACATATGTGCCGCCAGCGGATCGACGCCCAGCTTCACGATGGCGGGAACCAGCAACGCCGCCTGCATGATGTAGGCCGGCGTGGTCGGCATGCCCATGCCGAGGATGATGCTGGCCACCATCGTGATGATGAGAGCCGGGATGAGCGACCCCTGGGTGAAGTCCACCAGAAACGCCGTGAAGCGAAGAGCAAGGCCGGTCTGCAGCACAATTCCGATGACGATGCCGGCGCAGGCGCAGGCCATGGCCACTGGTACGGTGTGGATCGCGCCGTCTCGCAGCGCCTCGAGACAGGCCTTCGGGCGCAACCCGGTCGCAGGGCGCACCCACGAGATGACCACGAGCCCCGCAGTCGCGATGATCGCGCCATAGGTCGGCGTGAAGCCCATGAAGAGCAAGACCAGAAGAACGATCACCGGCAGGAACAGATGCGCCTGGGCAATCATGATGTCGCGCAGAATGGGCAGCTCATGGCGCGCCAGCCCCTTCAGGCCCGCACGGGCGGCGTTGAAGTGGATCGCCGCGAACAGCGCGCCATAGTAAAGGAACGCCGGGATCGCCGCCGCGATCATGATCTGCGTGTAGCTGGCGCCCAGGAATTCCGCCATGACGAAGGCCGCGGCGCCCATGATCGGCGGCATGATCTGCCCGCCGGTCGAGGCGACGGCCTCGATGGCCGCTGCCGCTTCGGGCTTGAAGCCGGTTCGCTTCATCAGCGGAATCGTCAGCCAGCCGGTGGTCATGACGTTGGCTACGGCCGAGCCCGAGATCGTTCCGAACAGGCTGGACGAAACGACAGCCACCTTGCCCGGACCGCCGCGCGCCCCGCCGGCGATGGCGTTGGCGAAGTTCATGAAGAACTGCCCGGCGCCCGATCTCTCAAGGAACGCGCCGAAGATGATGAACAGGATGACATAGGTGCTGGCCACGCCCAACGGCACGCCGTAGACGCCCTCGGTCGTGAACCAGGATTGGTCGACGGTCAGTTCGAAGGAGAGGCCGCGATGATAGAGAAAGCCGCCCATCCACTGGCCGAAGAGGCCGTAGACGAGAAACACGATCGCCACGATGGGCAGTGCCACACCGATCGTGCGGCGCGTCGCTTCGAGCACCAGCAGGACGCCGACGACGCCCACCACCATGTCGAGCTGGGTCAACGGATGGGCCGTCGGAAAGCGATTCACGATGTAGTCGTATTCGACGAACATGTAGCCGACGCAGGCCAGCGACAAGGCCGCCAGTCCGAGATCCAGCCAGGGAATGCGGTCCTCGTGCTCGCCCGCACGGCCCGGCCAGGCGAGAAACGAAAGAACGAGGCTGAAGCCGAGCGTAATGACCAGCAGCGCCTGCTGATCCGGCGCATGCGTCGTCAGCCTGGCGTAGATGTGGTAGGCGGACATCACGACCGCCACCACGCCGACTACCAGGGCTGCATAGCCCGCAAGCTTACGCACGACTCAGGCCCGCGCTACTTCTTCAGCAGTCCTGCTTCCCTGTAGTACCGCTCCGCGCCGGGGTGGTAGGGCATGTCGAAGTTCTGCGCCATCTCCGCCGGCGTGATGCCCTGCATCGCCTTGACGACGCTTGCGAACTCACTGCGGCCTTCGACGATTGCCTTGGTGATCTTGTAGACGACGTCCGCCGACGTCGCCGACGAGGCGGTCAGAACCGTGGGCGACTGGAATGTCGGCACGTCCGCCGCGATGCCCTGATCCTTGTAGGTGTCGCCCTTCACCGTGAACTGGACGAAGCCCGCGTTTATCTTCTTCAGCTCGGCGAGTTCGGCCGCGCTCACCGGAATCATGCGCAGCTTCATCGCGGAGCCGAGGTCGAGCACGAACGAGGCAGGCACGACCGTGAACCATCCCGCCGCGACCGCCTGCCTGTTCTTCATGGCATCGGCGTTCGAGGAAACCGGCCCGTAGCTCTTCGGCCCGAGGTCATTCAGCGTCATGCCGTTTACCTTGAGCAGATACTCCCAGCCCGCGGCGAGGCTGGTATTGCCGCGCGCCGGCAGCGCCACCGGCTTGCCCTTGAGATCCTTGATGCTCTTGATGTCGCTGTCGGCCGGAACGACGAGCTGCCAGACGTTGGGGTAGAAGTTGGCGACGTAGAGTGCCTTGTCGGTCGGCTTGCCGGCGAACTGCCCGGTCCCGGTGCGCGCCTCGGCCATGACAGTCGTCATCGACCAGCCGATATCGGCCTTGTCGGTGCGCATCTTCTCCATGTTGACTAGCGCCGCGCCCGGCTCGACCTGCACGTTCAGGTCGGCGTTGGCCTTGTTGATGACCTGCGAAACGGCGGCCGCGAGCGGCGTCCAGCTGCCACCAGTCGGGCCGGCGGTGAAGATCACTTCCTTCTTCTGCTGAGCCTGGGCCACGCCGGCGACTGCGAGCACGGCCGCAGCGCCGACAAACGTCAACGCACGCCTACGCATTGCGATGCAATTGGACATTGAGGTCCTCCCTGAAGAGCTGCGCTTGTCTCGTTGCTCGATCGTTGCTGAGCCCGCAGCCGTTGGTTTGCTGGTTAGCACAACGACGTTAGCTGCCGCGCGCCAAAACTGTCAACATGGGAGGCGGCGTCTGGAGTTGGCATGCTGCAAGCGATACCGTGGCCTCAGTGGAGGAAGCCGCATGTCCGACTGGCAGAAGAAGTATCAGCGCCTGGTATTCGACCGCCCGCATCCCAAGGTGCTGCGCGTCACGATGAACCGCCCGGAGAAATACAACGCCACGGATGCGATCATGCATACCGAGCTGGTCAATGTGTGGCGCGACATCGACGGTGACGACACCGTCAACTGCGTGATCATCCAGGGCGCCGGCGGCAAGGTGTTCTCGGCCGGCGGCGACTTCGACCTGATCGAGAACAACATGAAGGACTTCAACGCGCTGCTTCGCACCTGGAAGGAGGCGCGCGACATCGTCTACAACGTCATCAATTGCTCCAAGCCCATCGTCTCGACCATGCGTGGCCCCGCGGTCGGCGCAGGCCTGGTCGCCGGCATCCTGGCCGACGTCTCCATCGCTTCGAAGAAGGCCCGCATCATCGACGGCCACACCCGGCTCGGTGTCGCCGCCGGCGACCATGCCGTGATCGTGTGGCCCCTGCTCTGCGGCATGGCGAAGGCGAAGTATTATCTGCTGCTCTGCGAAGCAGTCGACGGGGAGGAAGCCGAGCGCATTGGCCTGGTCTCGATGTGCGTCGAGGACGAGCAGCTCGAAGCCAAGGGCCTCGAGGTCGCCACCAAGCTCGCCGAGGGCGCGCAAACCTCGATCCGCTTCACCAAGTACGCGCTCAACAACTGGCTGCGCATGATGGGCCCGTCGTTCGACGCCTCGACGGCACTCGAGATGCTGGGTTTCATGGGGCCCGAGGTGAAGGAAGGGCTCGCCTCGCACCTCGAGAAGCGCAAGCCCAAGTTCGACCCCTATTCTCCACTCTGAGGGCCCGGCCATGCACGGATTGGAAGGCCGCAACGTCATCGTCACCGGCGGCGGCGGCGCTATCGGCGGCGCCATCTGCCGGCGCTTCGCGGGTTACCGCGCGCGGGTCGGCGTATTCGACAAGAACCTCGACGCAGCGCGGAAGGTCGCCGACGAGATCGCGGGCTTCGTCTCGGGCGTCGACATCACGGACTACGACGCCGTCGGTCGGGAGGTCGCCCGCTTCGAGCGCGAGGTCGGCCCGACCGACGTGCTGGTGAACAACGCCGGCTGGGACAAGTTCGTCAATTTCGTCGACACCACGCCCGACCTGTGGGACCAGGTCATCGCCATCAACCTGCGCGGCCCGCTCAACATGAGCCACTTCGTGCTGAAGGGCATGGTGGCGCGCGGCAAGGGCCGGGTAGTCAACATCGCCTCCGACGCCGGCCGTGTCGGCTCCTCGCAGGAGGCGGTCTACTCGGCCTGCAAGGGCGGCATCATCGCCTTCACCAAGACGGTGGCGCGCGAGGTCGCACGCAAGGGCATCACGCTCAACACGGTCTGCCCCGGACCGACGGACACCCCCCTCCTCGCCGCCGTCGCCGGTGACGACGAGCGCGGCCAGAAAGTCCGTGCCGCGCTGGTCGGCGCCATCCCCATGAAGCGCGTCGGCCAGCCCGAGGACATTCCCGGTGCCGTCTGCTTCCTCGCGAGCGACGACGCCGGCTTCATCACCGGCCAGACCCTGAGCGTGTCGGGCGGCCTCACCATGCACGGCTGACGGAGGCCCTTTCCACGCGAAGCCGAACGCGCGAATCCGGCGCTCCCGGCCGGCCCGGGCTAGCCCTTGCCTGTCCCCGGCATCTTCACCGCCGCGCTGCGGCGTTCGACCATCGGCTCCTCGAAGGCGCGCGGATAGCGATGCGGCTGGGCGGAGACCTTGTTCAAGGTCTCGAGGATCTCCGCGGGGAGGCGCCAGCCGCCGGCCTGGAGGGTCTCCGAAAGCTGCGGGGTGTTGCGCGCGCCGACAATGGCCGAGGCGATGAAGGGCTGATCCATCACCCAGCGCAACGCGGTCTGGGCCGGCGACCGGCCGATCGCTTTCGCCGCATCGAGCAGCGTCTGCAGGATCTCGGCGTGGTTCGACGCGAAGAAGCGGCTCTGGAAGCCCCAGCCCTCCGACGAGCGCGTGCCCTGTACCTCGAGGCTGCCCGGTGTGTACTTGCCCGCCAGATAGCCCGAGGCGAGCGGCGACCAGGCGACGATGCCCAGCCCCTTGAGCTCGCAGGCCGGCACGATCTCTTCGTCGATGTCGCGCACGACCAGACTGTATTGCGGCTGGTAGGCGTCGAAGCGGGTCCAGCCCTTGCTGTCGCTGGTCCACAGCGCCTCCATCAGGCGCCACGCCTCGTAGTTCGAGCAGCCGGTGTAGAGCACCTTGCCCTCGCGCACGAGATCGTCGAAGGCGCGCAGCATCTCGTCGAGCGGGGTCTGGGTGTCGACGTGATGAATGAAATAGAGATCGAGATAGTCGGTCTGCAGGCGCTTCAGGATCGCCTCGGCCTGCTGCTTGATATGCAGCCGCGACATGCCCGAATCGTTCGGACGCGGTCCCATCGGATTGAAGACCTTGGAGGCGACGATGGCGTCGTGCCGACGGCCCTTCAGTGCCTCGCCCAGCATCGTCTCCGACACGCCGCCGACATAAGAGTTGGCGGTGTCGAAGAAATTGACGCCCGCATCGAAGGCCGCGCTCACCATGCGCGTCGCCTCGCCCTGATCGGCACCGTTGCCGAACGTCATCGTGCCGAGACAGATCTCGGAGACTTTGAGCCCGCTGCGGCCGAGATTGCGGTACTCCACGGCTAGAGTCCCAGCATCGCCTTGGCGAGCACGTTCCTTTGCACTTCAGAGGAACCGCCGTAGATCGTGGTCTTGCGCTGGTTGAAGTAGCGCGGCGAGGCGTCGTCCTCGTACTCGCCACCGACCGGCACCACGTTGCTGTCGTAGTTCCTGAGCTCGGTGAAGGGCACGCCGTACCAGCCCACCGCCTCGACCGCGAGCTCGGTGACCTTCTGGCCGACTTCGGTGCCGCGCATCTTGATGATCGAGGCCATGCTGCCCGGCGCATCGCCGGTCTTCAGGCTCGAATAGAACATCAGCTCGTTCATCTCGACGGCATCGATCTCCATCTCCAGCGCCGCCATCTTCTCGCGCCACTTGGGATCGGCCGACAGCGGCTCGCCCGAAGCGAGCTGGCTCTTCGACAGGGTCTGCAGATGGCGGAACGCCTTGCGCAGACGCGGTCCGAAGGCCTGGCCGCCGCGCTCGAACTCGAGCAGGTACTTGGCGTAGGTCCAGCCCTTGTTCTCCTCGCCGACGCGATTCTCGACCGGCACCTTCACGTCGCTGAAGAAGACCTGATTGACCTCGTGGCGCATGGGCGTGCGCGTACCGTCGACCAGGTAGATCGGGTCGACCTTGATGCCGGGCGTTTTCATGTCGATCAGCAGGAACGAGATGCCCTCTTGCTGCTTGCCCTCGCTCGATGTGCGCACCAGGCAGAACATCCAGTCGGCCCAATGGGCGTTGGTGGTCCAGATCTTCTGGCCATTGACGACATAGTGGTCGCCGTCACGCACCGCACGGGTGCGCAGCGACGCGAGGTCGGAGCCCGATCCAGGCTCGCTGTAGCCCTGGCACCACAGCTCCTCGGCGGCGGCGATCTTGGGCAGGAAGCGCTTCTTTTGGGCCTCGCTGCCGTACTTCATCAGGACCGGGGCCACCATCTTGATGCTGAAGGACGAGAGATAGGGCGAATCGGCGCGCGCCATCTCCATCTCGAAGATGAACTTCTGCGTCGAGTTCCAGCCCGTTCCGCCATATTCCTTCGGCCAGTTTGGGCAGAGCCAGCCCTTGCTCGCGAGCTTCTTCTGCCACTGCAGCAGCCGCTCCTTGGAGACGTGGCTCGAGCGGCTGCGCCGGCTCTCCTCCGCCACCTCGGGCGGGATGTTGGCCGTGATCCAGTCGCGCACTTCCTTCTGGAATGCGAGCTCTTCCGCGTTGAACGCCAGATCCATTGCTGTCTTTCCTAAAGCCCCAGGATCGCCTTGGCCATGATGCCGCGTTGCACCTCGGACGAGCCACCGTAGATCGTCATCTTGCGGCCGTTGAAGTAGCGCGGCGCCAGAACGTCGACGCCTTCCGGCCCGATCGGCTCGACATTGGCATTCCAGGCACGCTGCTCGGGGAACGGCTGGCTGTAATAGCCCGCCGCCTCGACGGCGAACTCCTGGACCTGCTGCATCACCTCGGTGCCGCGCAGCTTGATCATCGACGACATGGCGCCCGGGTTCTGGCCCGAGGCGAGGCGCGAGTAGAACTCCTGCTCGAACATCTCGAGGCCGGAAATCTCGATGTCCATGCGCGCGAGCTTCTCGCGCCAGGCGACGTCGGACAGGATCGACTCCTCGCCCTCGGGCATCGCCGAGGCGAGCCGCTTGAGGCGGTCGAAGCTCGAGCGCAGGCGCGGGCTGTAGGGATTGCCGCCGCGCTCGAACTCGAGCAGGTACTTGGCATAGGTCCAGCCCTTGTTCTCCTCGCCCACCCGGTTCTCGACCGGCACCTTCACGTCGGAGAAGAACACCGAGTTCACCTCCTGGGTGCCGGCGCGGTTGCCATCGGCGGTGATGATCGGATCGACCTTGATGCCGGGCGTCTTCATGTCGATCAGCAGGAAGGAGATGCCCTCCTGCGGCTTGCCCCCGGTCGAGGTGCGCACGAGGCAGAAGATCCAGTCCGCTGTCTGCGCCAGCGTCGTCCAGGTCTTCTGGCCGTTGACGATGTAGTGGTCGCCCTCGCGGACCGCGCGGGTGCGGAGCGAGGCGAGATCCGAACCGGAGCCAGGCTCGGAGTAACCCTGGCACCAGATCAGGTCGGAATTCAGCATCGGCGGCAGGTGGCGCCGTTTCTGCTCCTCGCTGCCATATTTCATGATGACGGGCGCACACATCTTGGGGCCGAACGGCGAGGTACCGGGAGCGCCGGCGCGCGCCATCTCCATCTCGAAGATGTACTTCTGGGTCGTGGTGAAACCCGGGCCGCCGAATTCCTTGGGCCAGCCCGTGCAGAGCCAGCCCTTCTTCGCCAGCCGCTTCTGCCAGTCGACCAGCCTTTCCTTCGGCAGGTAGGCGTTTCTCGCGGCCTTCAGCTCGCCGACGATCTCAGGCGTGAGATTCTCCTTCAGCCAGCCGCGGACTTCCTGCTGGAACGCGAGCTCTTCCTTGCCGAACGTCAGATCCATTGGGTACTCCCTTCACGGGCGCGAAAGTACCGCGTCGACCTCAAAGACGCTAGGCTACCAGTCCCCCGACTTCACCAGGAGTTTCCGGCGTGACCAATCGTGTGAACGTGCTGCTCTGGACCGATTCGACCGCGACCTATCTCGACGCGATCAGGCAGGCCGGCCTCGCCGACCTGGTGAAGGTCGACCTGTTGGCGCGCAAGGACAAACCTTCGCCCGAACAGCTCGCCAACACCGAGGCACTGATGGCCGGCGGCGTGCCTCCCGGCCTGCTGCCGAGCATGAAGCGGCTGCGCTGGGTGCAGGCGATGAGCGCCGGTGTCGAAGGCTGGCTCGCCCTGCCCGACCTGCCAGCCGCCCTCACCCTCACCTGCGCGCGCGGCACCCACGCCGAGTCGATGCCGGAGAATATCCTCGGCGCGCTGCTCTACGTCGCCAAGCCCTATGCCGCAGCCGCCGAGAGCCAGAAACAGGCCAGGTGGACCCACATGGTCGCCCAGCCGCTGTCCGGGAAAACGCTCGGCATCCTGGGCCTGGGGGCAATCGGGCTCGAGGTCGCGCGCCTCGCCTCCGCCCTCGGCATGCGGGTGATCGGCACCAAGCGGCGGCCGGCGCCCGCCGCAAACGTCGAGCAGATGCTGCCGCCCGAACGCAGCGACGAACTGCTCGTCCAGTCCGATTTCGTGCTGCTGTTGCTGCCGGCTACCCCGCAGACCGAGAATTTCATCGATGCATCGCGACTCGCGAAGATGAAGCCGTCCGCCTGGCTGCTGAATTTCGGCCGCGGCCACACCATCAAGGACGACGATCTCATCGCGGCGGTCATGGGAAAAAAGATCGCCGGCGCCCTGCTCGATGTCTTCCGGCAAGAGCCTTTGCCGGACGCGCATCCCTTCTGGAAGACGCCGGGCATCGTCGTGTTGCCGCATATCGGCGGTCCGCATCCGCAACGTGACAGGTTCGTTGCCCGCCTGTTCGTCGACAATCTCGGCCGGTTCGTGCGCGGCGAGCCGCTCAAGGAAGTCGTCGACCGAAGCGCCGGCTACTGAAGGTATCGTCATGCCCAAGCGCATCAACCGCGCCATCGAGCTGCTCGAAGCCGGCCAGGCGATCTACTACGACGGGCCTCACACCGGGCACGTGCTGACCTACGAGCAGGGCCGCAAGGACGCGCGAACCTGGGCCGACTACATCAATGTCGGCATGGAGCACGGCGCCTTCGACATGACCGGGCTCGCCGAGTACATGCGCGGGCTGGTCGATGGCGGGCCGACGGCGTCCGGCCATCGCACGCCGGCAGTCATCGTCGAGGCGCCTGTCAACGGCATCGACGGCCCCGACGTCCAGTTCAATGCCTGGCAGTTCCGCCAGATCCTCGCACGCGGCGTCCATGGCATCTTGCTTTGCCAGGCCGAGTCGGCCGACGCCGTCCGCGAGTTCGTGCGCGCCTGTCGCTTCCCGCACCACAAACCTGGCAGCGACAAACTGGGAATCGGTTCGCGCGGACGTGGCTCGGAGCCCACAGCCGCGCCGGTCTGGGGCATTGATCAGCAAGACTATTTTGGCCGCTGCGAGCCTTGGCCGCTTAATCCCGAGGGCGAACTTCTACTCGGCGTCAAGATCGAGAGTCCGCCCGGCGTCGCCAACTGCGAAAATATCTTGTCGACGCCAGGATTGGGGTTTGCCGAGTTGGGTCCAGGCGATCTCGGCCTGTCGCTCGGGTACACGAGCCTGCAGCGCCGCCCCTACCCCGCGGAAATGGAAGTAGCCCGCGCCCGCGTCTTCGCTGCCTGCCGCAAGAACGAGCTGGCCTTCCTCGAGGGGCAGACGCCCGCCTCGATCGCCGCCGCCCTCGACGAGGGCGTGCGGGTCATCGCCGGGCATAATCCCGAAACGGCGCGCGTCGGCCGCGTTCACCAGAAGAGGACCATGCCCGTCTAGGCAGGATCCGGGATCAGTGGCCGCCTGAACTGCAGCGGCATCAGTTCGGGGCTGTCACCGGCGCCGCTGCGCCACTGGCCGGGCGTAAGGCCCGTCACGCGCTTGAACGCCCGCGCAAAGGCAGCCTCCGATTCGTAGCCGACATCGTCGGCGATGGCGGCGACGCTGTCACGGCCGTTGCGCAGGCGCTCGGCCGCGAGTTGGATCCGCCAGACCGTCACGTACTCGATCGGTGGCTGGCCGAGCAGAGCGTTGAACCGTTCGGCCAGCACGGTCCGTGACGAGCCCGCCTCGCGCGCGAGACTGTCGGCCGTCCACTTGCGCGCCGGTTCGGTATGGACCCGACGCAGAGCGCGCCCGACGACCGGATCATTGAGTGCCGCCAACCACCCCTTGCTGCCTTCCGGCAGCCCGGCGGCGTAGCGTCGGAGCATCTCGACGAACAGCAGCTCCATCATCCGCCCCAGCATGTTCTGAGCGCCGGGTGAGCCCTGCTCGACCAGCGCCATGACCTGGCGAACGGTCGATGCCATCAATTCACCGATCTTGCCGTCGCCGACACGGGCAACCAGCAACTCCGGCAGGCCGCGGAACAGCGGCATGCCGAGGAACTCCGACGATTCGAGGAAGCCGCAGAGCATCCGCGTCTGCTCGCCACCGCCGCCGTGGCGCGCCGCCCACATGCCCTCGATCGGCCCCGGCTGCAGGAAGCTCGGCACTGGCGCCATGTCGACGCCGTCGCCATTCCAGAACTTGTGCTGATCGGCGAACGGGATCAACAGCAGATCGCCCGCTGTGACGCCGCGGCGACGGCCGCTCGCCGCCTCGAAGGTGCACCCGCCCGACACGACCATGTGGAACACACTGATGTGGCGGAGGTGCGCCATGGGCAGGCCGGGATCGAAGCGCCGCGGCGACAGCACGCCGAAGGGCGCCGAGAAGGTCGCGTTGAAGAACACCGCCCCCGTCAACCGCACGGCGCGAAGCATTTCCGCCAACACGTCCGGCGTATCGGCAAAGGAATCCGGCGTTCCAGTCATTGTCGTCCGTGGGTGGGGCGGGCGATACCTCGCCGCGGATGGGACGCCTATAGCATAGAGAGTACGCAATCATGTCCGCCATCGTCCTAAGGAAACCCACGTCGACCGTTCCCGTCTGGAAAGCCGAACTCGCCGACATCGCAGACCGACTGAAGCAGGAGGAGATTCGCGCCGACGCGGCCAACAAGTTCGTCGGCGACAATCTTGCGCTGTTGCGCGAGCGCGGCTTCCTCGCCGCGGGTGTGCCCGCCGAGCTCGGCGGCTGGGGCCTGTCGCGCGTCGAGCTCGCCGAGATGCTGCGCGGCATAGCCGGGCATTGCAGCGCGACCGCCCTCGCCTTCGCCATGCACACCCATCCGGTGGCACTCGCCGCCTGGCGCTGGAAGAACCAAAAGGCGCCGACCGACGGTTTGCTGAAGCGCGTCGCGGCCGAGCGGATCCAGCTCCTGTCGTCCGGCGGCTCCGACTGGCTGACCGGTTCGGGCGAGGCGATTCGCGTCGACGGCGGCTACCGGGTGAACGGCCGCAAGATCTTCGCGTCGGGCGCGCCGTCGGCCGACCTCTTCATGACCGGCGCCGTCGAGCAGACGCCGGAGGGGCCGACGGTGCTGCAGTTCGGCCTGCCGATGACAGCGCCGGGAATCGAGGTCGTCGATACCTGGGACACGATGGGCATGCGCGGCAGTGCCTCGCACGACGTGATCCTGAAGGACGTCTTTGTTGCCGACCAGGCGATCGCGGGGCGGCGCCCGTCGGGCAAGTGGCATCCGATGATGCACATGGTCTCGATGGTGGCCTTTCCGCTGGTCTACGCCGTCTACACCGGCGTGGCCGAGGCGGCCTGCCAGATCGCGGTCGCGGCGGCGGCCACACGCGCTGCCTCGGCGCCGGTCGAAACGGTCGGCGAGCTGCACAACGAGTGGGTGGCGACGCGCATCGCCCACGACAGCATGGTGGCGTTCTCCGAAATTGCCCAGCCCGGCCCCGAGACCACCAGTGAGATCTTCGTGCATCGTGCGCTCGTCGCGCGCGGCGTCCTCAAGACGGTCGAGCTGGCGATGGAAGCGGCCGGCGGTGCCGCCTACTTCCGCAAGCTCGGCCTGGAGCGGCTGTTCCGTGACGCGCAGGGCGCGCGCTTCCATCCGTTGCAGGGCAGCCAACAGCGCCAGCTCGCCGGCCGCACCGCACTCGGCCTGCCGATCGACGGCTGATCGACGCGGGCGAGCCGTCCGGCCGTCCCGGGGCGGCTCGCCCGCCCTTCAGCCCATGATGAGCTTGGGCAGGAACAGGGCGATCTCCGGCCATGCCATCAGCATGCCGATCAGGATCATCATCGAGACGACGAAGGGCAGTGCGCCCCAGATCACGTCGGCGATCGGCCCGCGCTCGCGCATGCCCTGCACGACGTAGAGGTTGAGACCGACGGGTGGGGTGATCAGCGCCGCCTCGATCAGCACGGTCAGCACGATGCCCCACCAGATCGGGTCCCAACCCAGGCCGACCACGATGGGGAAGATGAAGGGCGTCGTCAGGATCATCATGGAGATCGTTTCCATGAAGCAGCCGAGCACCAGGTAGAAGACGATGATGAGCAGCAGCGTGCCGTACTGGCCGAGACCCAGTCCCTCGATCAGCTTGCCCATGCCGTCGGTGAAGCCGATCGAAGCCAGCACGAAATTCAGGAACTGCGCGGCCAGGATGATCAGCATGATCATCGCCGTCGTACGCATCGTTCCTTCGAACACCGCTCGCAGCATCGTCCAGGTGAGCCGCCGTTCGACGGCCGACAGGACGAGGGCGGCGATCACGCCGAGCGAGGCGGCTTCGGTGGGCGTCGCCCAGCCGGCGTAGATCGAGCCGACGACGACCAGGAAGATCAGCAACGGCGCGATCAGATCCTTGAGCGCCAGCAATCTTCGCGCCCAGGACGTCTCCATCGGCGAGCCGCCCTTGGCCGGCACGATGAGGCAACTGATCAGGATGAACAGCATGAAAAGCCCGGCCAGGATGACGCCCGGCAACATCCCCGCGAGATAGAGCCGCGGCACCGAGCTGTTGGTCAGCAGGCCGTAGAGGATGAAGTTGATCGACGGCGGCACCAGGATGCCGAGCGTCCCGCCGGCCGCCAGGGTGCCGAGGAACAGACGCTCGTCGTAGCCGCGCCGCTTGATCTGCGGCAGCGCCACCACGCCGACCGTCGCGGCCGTCGCGACGCTTGACCCGGAGGTCGCCGCGAACATGGCGCAGGTGCCGATGTTGGCGTGCATCAGGCCGCCAGGCAGCCAGGACAGCCATTGCGCCATCGCCGCATAGACCCGCTCGGCAATGCCCGAACGCAGCAGGATCTCGCCCAGCATGACGAAGAGCGGAATGGCGATCAGAATGTATTCCGAGCTCGAGTTCCAAAGGATCTCGCCCATCGCGAGATAAAGCGGCATCGACGAATAGAACTGGTTCAGCGCGAGCCCGAGCACGCCCATCGCCGCGGCGATGGGCACGCTGATGGCGAGCAGGACGACCAGCATCGCGAGCGCCGTGACGAGCATGCGATCTAGGTCTCCGTCCTGTCGGTGGGTCGCCGACGGCCGTAGGCGATGCCGAGATTGGCGAGTTCGGCCTCGATCTCCTCGTCCTGCGACGACACACCGGCCGTGCGCGCGGCCGTGAGGTAGTCGCCGCGACCGAGCGCCAGCAGCGTGCGCAGCAGCGCGATCGCGATCGAGAAGAGGAACAGTGCGATCCCGAACACCCAGGGGATCTGCGGCAGCGACAGAGGCGTGCGCAGCGGGGTGTTGGAGCGGTTCCACTCGATATAGTTCGAGAAGGTGAGATCGAAGGCGCGGTCGAACATCGCCACGACCACCAGCCCGAGCGTGGCCATCGAGACGACGTCGAGGATCGCCCGCACTCGCGGCGAGAACCTCCCGTAGAGCGCGTCGATTCGCACGTGCCCCCGGGTTACGAGAACGTAGGCCAGCGACCAGCTCGTGCCGACGGCGAAAAGGTATGCCGCCATTTCGTCGGAGCCCGAATAGACCACCGTCAGCAGCTTGCGCGACAGGACCTCGGCCGACACCAGCACTGCCGCCACCAGCAGCAGCACGCCGCCGAGACAGGCGAACAGACGGGACGCCGCCGCCGTTACGTTCCAGGTGCGTTCCATAGAAACTGCGAGGGCCTCGGCGACCGTGCCGAGGCCCTCCCCGTGCTGGTTCGGTTACTTGGCCTTGGCCGACAGGCCGTACTTCTTGCCGATCGTCTCGGTCCACTTGGCCGCGCACTCGGCGCCGCACCGGGCGGCCCAGGCGGGCAGCACGACGTCGTTCAGCACCTGATCTCGCGCCTTGAGGTCGGCGTCCGACGGCTTGACGAGCTTGAGCTTGCCAGGTGTGCCCTGCGTGCACTTGCCTTGCCCGGTGGTGCAGGCGACGCCCTCCTCGCTCTCCTCCTCGACGGTCTTCCAGGACTTGTCGGTGAGCTTGGCCATCTCCTTCTTGATGAGATCCTGTGTCGCCGGATTCAGCTTGTCCCAGGTGCGCAAGCTCACCACCCACGTCGAGGCAGTGAAGCCGACCGGCAGCCTGAAGAGGGTGTTGGTGACCTCATGCCACTTGGCCTTGTAGGCCGGCATGGTGCCGGTGATGCCGCAGTCGACGACGCCCTTCTCGAGAGCCGGCACGACTTCGCCGAAGGCGATGGTGACGGCGGAACCGCCGAAACCCTTGACCAGGTCGGCCTGCGAGGCGCCCTGCACGCGCACCTTCTTGCCCTTGAGGTCGGCAACGCTCTGGATGTCGCCCCGACAGTAGAAGTTCTGCTCGGGCCAGGTGAAGGTGCCGAGCACCATCGCGCCGTGACGGTCGCGCATGACTTTCTGCGTCTCGGGCATCCACAGGTCGATGATCTCGCGACTCATCTTGAAGGTGCGGGCGACACCTGCGATGTCGACCGCCTCCATGATCGCCGCGCCGTCATCGACGTAGATCGGCAAGGCGGCCGCGAAGTCGTAGACGCCGGTCTTGAGCAGCCGCAGCACTTCGGTGCCCTTGAGGTTCAGTTCGGTGATCGACTTGATGTTGCCGGACAGCTTGCCGCCCGACGCATCGGGAAGCTCCTTCTCCCAGAACGGCACTTCGAGGACCTTCCAGTTGGTCAGGAAGTTCCACGTGCCGACGACGTTGAATTTCTTCTGCTCGATCTGTGCCTGCGCACCGCCGCTGACCAGAATCGCTGCAGCAGCCACTGCTGCGGCCATTGATAGACGCATGAATTCCTCCCAGTTCCGTGTCGCGCCGTGTCTTTTGCCGGCAGGATAGCCCATTGGCCGACGCCTTGACTATAGGCCCTCGTCACACCGCGATCACCACCCCGTCGTGGCCCGGATCGGCGCCGCCATCGAGCCCGTCCTCGTGTACCCGGATGGCATGGACGGCCGCGAAGCCGAACGTATGCGGGCTGCGCGCGACGGGATAACCCATCGCACCCAGTTCCCGCTCGACGCGCCACTGGATGCGATTGGAGACGTCGATCGTGTCGGAGGTCGCCGAGAAACGCGGCGCGCTGACCGCCTCGACCATAGTCATGCCGAAATCGAGCGCGTTCAGGATGACGTGCAGGACGCCCATGGCGATCTGCGTCGCGCCCGGCGCACCGATGATGAGGTGCGGCCGGTCGCCCTGGAAGACGATCGACGGCACGACCGACGAGAAGCGCGCCTTGCCGGGCGCGATCGAGCCGGCGCGACCTGGCCGCGGATCGAACACACCCATGCAGCCGTTGTACATGAAGCCGAGCCCCGGCGTGACCACGCCCGACGGCATGCCAAGCGAGTGGGTCATGGTGAAGCAGTTGCCGTCGCGGTCGAGTACCGAGATGTGCGTGGTGTCCTTGGAGGCGGCGCCCGAATTGAAGCGTGGCACGCTCGCCTTCACCCCGCGCCTGATCTCGTCGGCCATGCCGGCCGCATAGGCCTTCGACGTAAGATGCGCGACCGGTACGTCGACGAAGGCGGGATCGCCGACATGGGCGTCCTTGTCGATGGTGGCGCGCTTCATCGCCTCGGCGACGATGCGCACATGCTCGGCCGTCCCATGCTCGAGCGCGCCGAGGTCGAAATGCTCGAGGATGTTCAGCATCTCGAGCAGCATGACGCCGCCGCCCGGCGGCTGGTTGGTCGAGACCCTGTAGCCGCGATAGTCGCCCCACAGCGGCGGATTGCGCCGGGTCTTCCAGGCCCGGAGGTCGTCGGCCGAGAGCAGCGCCTCGTTGCGCTTCATGTCCTCGGCGATCGCCGCCGCGATCTCGCCCGTGTAGAAGGCATCGGCGCCGCCGCGCGCGATGGCGCGCAGGGTCTGACCGTAGTCGCGATTGACGACCCGATCGCCGACCCGCTTGGGCGAACCGTCGGGACGGCAGTAGAGGTCACGCGCCGCCGGCGTGAAGCGCGTGCGCTCGTGGTTGGGCACGCGGCCGTAGAGACCCTCCTCCGACCACCAGAAATGGACATGCGGGCGCACCGTCCAGCCGTTCTCCGCCCAATGGATCGCCGGCTCGACGATGCGCGACCACGGCAGGCTGCCGTGCTCGCGATGGGCGTCGTGATACATCCTGAGATTTGCCGGCGCGCAGATCGACCGGTAGCCGATGTCGTTGATCCTGCCCCGGAGCACGAAGCCGTAGCCGTCGCGCGCTTCGCTCTCGATCAGGTTGGCCCACATGTCCGGCCGTGCTGCGAGCGGGGCCGGCGCGTGCGCGTCGATGTAGCCGTGGAACTTCCTGTCCGGCATGTAGATGCCGCACGAGCCGAAGCCCGCAATGCCGCACATCAGCGGGTCGACCACGCCCTGGACCAGCGCGCAGGCAATGCCGGCATCGACCGCGTTGCCGCCCTCGCACAGCATGTCGGCGCCAGCCTCCGCCGCCTCGGGCTGCGGCGCCACGATCATCGATTTCTTGCGGTAGCGCACTGGACGCTCCTCCTCGCGGTTTTCGCGCAACATGATCGTCGGGCGGCGGGCCGTCCATCCTGTCATCATCCTTGTCCGGCCGCCGCCGAGGCGTACCATGCCCGACGGAATTGCATCCGGAGGCGTTCGTGCAACTGAGCCCGCATTTCTCGCTCATCGAGTTCACCCATTCGAGCAAGGCGATTTCGATGGGCGTCAAGAACACACCGACGGCCGCGCACATGGTCAACTTGCGCAATCTCGCCGAGCGGATGGAGGCCGTCAGGGCCCTCTTCAACCGGCCGATCGAGATCACCAGCGGCTATCGAAACCCGGTGGTCAACGAAGCGGTGGGCGGCGTGCCGGACTCCGACCATGCGCTGGGACACGCCGCCGACTTCCACGTCGACAAGATCGCCGACCTCGACGCAGCCAAGGTGATCCGCGACAGCACGCTCAAGTACGACCAGCTGATCTACGAGAAGAACCGCTGCGTGCACATCAGCTTCCACCCCCGCATGCGGCGCCAGGTGCTTCGCCAGCCGGGCGGCCCGGGTTCGCCGGTCCATGTCGGGCTGGAACCCTAAGCTCCTCTCACTCCCAGCCGTTGCGCTTACGCACGATGGCACTCGCCGGCGCAAGTGCCAGTCCCTTGGCCTGCACGGTCGGCAACCATTCCATGAGGGCCTGCAAGGTCGCCTCGTGCGGATGGCCGATCGCGACGACGAAGCCTTGTCGCCGCGCCACCACCTCCGATTCGGCGAGCTTGCGGCGTACCGCTTCGATCGTGTCGTCGTCGTCGAGGAAGACGTGCCGCACGATCGAAGGCACACCGAGTTCATGCGCGAGCTGGTCACCTACGGATTGCGCCGTCGTGCGCGAATCGAGGAACATCAGCCCGCGGATCTTGAACTGCCGGAGCGCCGCCTCCATGCCGGGCCGATACGCCGTGAAGCGGCTGCCCATGTGATTGTTGACGCCGGCATATCCGTCGAACGAATCGAGGGCCGCGACGGTGCGTTGCCGGATCTCGGCCATCGACAGCGACACGAGCAGCGCCTGCGGGCCGGGATCGTTTCGCCCGTTCGGCTCCATCGGCAGATGAAGCATCAATTCGTGGCCGCGCGCCCGCGCCGCGCGCGCCTGCGTTGCGAGGTCCCTGGCGTAGGGCAGGAACGACATCGTCATCGGACCCGGCAGCTCCCAGGCGCGGCGCGAGCGCGGCCGGTCGAGGCCGATGTCGTCGATGACGATGGCAACCAACGGCGTGGCGGACGGAAGCCGGAATGGCACGGCGTGGCGTCGCCACGTTTCGTCCGCTGGCGCCGGTGCCAGCCGTATCGGCCGCGGCTTTTCCTCGACCGTCGGCCGCGACTTGCCGGGTTCGACCTCGGTGTATTTCGGCAGGTCGGGCAGATCGTCGATTCGCGCGTACTTGGGCTCGGGCGTCGCCGCGGGCTCGGTCGGCAGGAAGTGCTCGGCAACCCGGTAGCCGCCCAACAGGCTCGCGCCGAAAAGCAGCACGACCGCAGCGACCGCAGCGGGGATGCGCCGCGCGGCGAGCCAGGCACTGGCGCGCGCGTATTGCCGCCGCAGGCCCTCCGGACTCCTTCTGTTCGACTTCCTGCTTCTGTTCTTCCTAGACGCCATCTGAAATTTCAGTCTTAAGCACCTGACTTTGCGCCACTATTTTGCCTTAGTTCAGAAGGGCCGACAAAACATTCGTTACACATCGCCGAGTCGCTTCACCATGCGCACGTCGCCATTGCCGACACGGCCGGGCTCGCGCTTGAAGCCGAGTGCTTCGGCGAGGCCGAACATCTTCCGGTTCTCGCGCAGCACATGGCCGATCACGCGCTTGATGCCGCGCGTCTTCGCGTAAGCGAGCACATTGTCCATCAGCAGGCGGCCGTAGCCCCGGCCCTGACGGTCAGAAGCGACGATCAGCGCGAACTCGGCCTGTTCAAAACCCGGATCGGCGGCCAGCCGACCGACGCCGAGAAGTTCCTCGCCGTCGAGCAGCAAGAACGCCATCTCGCGATCGTAGTCGATCTGCGTCAGGCGCGCGGCCATCTCATGGCTGAGTTCGCGCAACGGCCCGAAGAATCTCAGGCGGATGTCCTCGGCCGAGAGGCGCCGCGTGAATGCCTGAAGCAGCGGCTCGTCCTGCGGCCGGATCGGACGGATACGCAGAGTCTCGCCGCGATGGACGAGCGCCGCCTCGAGTTCGCTCGGATAGGGCCGTATCGCAAAGCGCGCGGCCCTCTCCTGCTTGCTGGGCGGCCGCACCACGATGCGCGCGTCGAGTGCCACGACGCCCTTGTCGTCCACCAGCAGAGGATTGATGTCGAGCTCGGCGATCTCCTCGACGTCGGCGATGAGTTGCGACAGCCGCACCATGGCCTCTCCGACGGCGGCGCGTGCCGCCGGCGGCCGGTCGCGATAGCCGCGCAGCAGCCGGTCGATGCGCGTCCGACTCAGGGCGTCCTCGGCCAGCACCGGGTCGAGCGGCGGCAACGCCAGCGCCTTGTCGTCGACCACCTCGGCCGCCACGCCGCCGTGCCCGACCATCAGGATTGGCCCGAACACCTGATCCTCGGCAGCACCCAGAATGAGTTCGATGGCGTGTGGGCGCTTCACCATCGGCTGCACGACGAAGCCGTCGATCGCGGCCGCCGGCGCCAGCTCATGGGCCTTGCGACTCATGTCGCGCACGGCATCGAGCACGGCCTGCTCCGAATCGAGGTCTAGAGCCACGCCGCCAACGTCGGTTTTATGCGTGATTTGGCGCGACAGGATCTTGACCGCGACGGGAAAGCCGATGCGGACCGCGGCGGCGGCGGCCTCGGCCGCATCCAGAACGATCTCGGTCGGCACCGCGGGAATGCCGTAGGCCGTCAGTACGCGCTTGGCCTCGGGTTCGGTCAGGATGCTGCGTCCTTCATGCAGTGCGCCGTTGACGATCGAGTGGACCAGGCGCGTGTCGGAACGCGCTTCCGGGATCGATGGCGGCGTGCGCTGCAGCGCGCGCTGGCCGCGGCGGTATTGCACCAGATGCATGAAGCCGCGCACGGCGCGCAGCGGCGTGTCGAAGGCCGGCAACCCGGCCTCGTGCAGCACGCGCCGGCCAGCCTCGGCGTCGGGGCCGCCGATCCAGCAACCGATCACTGGCACCAGCTTGCGGCCGGACGACTGGGCAATGGCGCGAGCGGCCTCCTCGGGCGAAGCGAGCGCCGTCGGCACGTTCATGGCGAGCACCGCGCCCACGCCCCGATCGTCGGCCAGGGCATCGAGCGCCGCGGCGTAGCGCGCACCGTCGGCGTCGCCGACGATGTCGAGCGGGTTGGCGCGCGACCAGATCGGCGGCATCGCCTTGTCGAGGCGCGCGTAGGTCTCGGGCGCCAAGGTCGCGAGTTCGCCGCCCTCGTCGATCAGGGTGTCGGTCGCGATGATGCCGACACCGCCACCGTTGGTCAGGATGGCGAGGCTCTCGTTGCGCGGCGACATACCGTGCCCGAGCGTCTCGGCGGCATCGAAGAGTTCGCCCAGGCCCGTCACGCGCACCAGGCCGGCGCGGGCGAACGCCGCATCGTAGACCGCCGTCGACCCGGCCATCGAGCCGGTGTGCGATGCCGCCGCCTGCGCCGCGGCCGCGTGACGGCCGGCTTTTAGCACGATCACCGGCTTGAGCCTGGCGACGCCGCGTGCCGCCGACATGAACTTGCGCGCCTGCGTGATGCCTTCGACGTACATCAGGACGGCGCGTGTTTCGTGGTCGCCCGCCATGATATCGAGCATGTCGCCGAAATCGACGTCGGCCATGTCGCCCATCGAGACCAGGCGGGAGAAGCCGATGTTCTGCGCAGCGCCCCAGTCGGCCAGGCCCGCCAGCACCGCGCCCGACTGGGCGATGGCGGCGATGCGCCCGGCCCTCGGCCGGCCCGGCCCGAAGCTCGCGTTGAGCCCGATGCCCGGAGCGGCGTAGCCGATGCAGTTGGGGCCGACAATGCGCAGCAAATGGGGCTGCGCGGCACGCAGGAGCCGGTCGCGCCAAGCCTGGTTGGCCTTGCGCGCGTCCGCACCGGTGCCGGGCCCGGAGCTGACGATCACCGCAGCCTTGGTGCCGGCGAGGCCGAGTTCCTTGACGACGCCGGGCACGGTGTCGGCGGGCGTCATGATCACGGCGAGATCGGCGGGCTCGGGCAGCTCACTCAGGCTGCGCAGCACCTTGTGGCCCTCGATCTCCCCGCCCTTGGGATTGACCAGATGGATGGCGCCGCGGAAGCCGCCCCGCAGCAGGTTGCGTGTCACCGCGCGGCCGACCGTGCCCGGTCGCGCGCTTGCGCCGACCGCCACGACCGAGCGTGGCGCCATGAGCCCATCGAGGTTGCGTGTGGACATCGCTTCGTCAGATCATCGACAATCGAGGCGAAGGCATGACAGCGAACGTGCAGGCGAACAAGGACGAAGCCGTCGCAGTCGAGTTGCGGCTCGATCGGCTGGCGCGGCTCTACAACTCGCTCGATCCCTCGCCCTTCAAGGACAAGGAGCTCGACGCGGCCGCCGACGAATACATCGTCGGCTCGGCGCAGGAACTCGGTGGCCGGCCGATGCGACTGGTCGTGCTGCTTTCGGAACCCGAACTGAAGCTGGCCGACGCCGCCGACATCATCGCTTCGATCCGCGGCCACTTCCTCTGGCGCGCCCAGGTCGAGAGCCGGCGCTTGAGCTCGGAACTTAGACGCGGCCGGCGCAGCCTCGCGATCGGCCTCGTCTTCCTGGTGGTCTGCCTCGTCGTGCGCCAGTTGATCGGCACACCGGAGACAGGTCCGACGCATATCCTGCGCGAGGGCCTTCTGATCGTCGGCTGGGTGGCGATGTGGGGTCCCATCGAAATCTTCCTCTACGCGTGGTGGCCGATCGCCGGCCGGCGGCGCCTGTTCGAGCAGCTGGCACGGACCGACGTCGAGGTGCGGCCGCTCAAATGAGCTGCGGCCCGTTCATCAGGACGAGCCCCACCACGATGACCGCCGCCGCAGCGACCCGCCGCCGGCCGAACGGCTCGCCAAGCAGCAGCGTGCCAATCAGAGCCCCGAACAGTACCGACGTCTCGCGTAGGGCGGCGACATGGGCCATCGGTCCGAGAGCCAATGCGTAGATCGCGATGCCGTAGCCGACCGTGGCGATGGCGCCGCCGGCCGCACCGCGCCACCAATTCACCTTGAGATGGCTCCAGACGCTGCGCGGTCTCAATGTCAGCGCCAACACCAGGAGCCAAGGCCCTTCGACCACGCACAGCCAGGCGATGTAGGAGATGCGGTGCTCGAGCGTCGGACCCGCCGCACGCACGCCGAGCCCGTCGGCGACGATGTAGCCGGCGATGGTGAAGCCTGTGAGCACCGCGAAAAATGTCGCCAGCCCATGGCGTGCGCCGGGCCGGGGCACAGCGGCGCGCAGCGGCATCGCCAACGCGACCAGGCCGAGACTCAACAGCACGACGCCGGCGATGTCCTGCACCCGCAGGTGCTCGCCGATCATCCGGCCCGAGACCAGCGCCACGAGCAGCGGCCCGAGCCCGCGCGCGATCGGATAGGTGTGGCTGAGGTCGCCGTAGGAGTACGCCTTGAGCAGGCAGGCGTAGTAGGCGATGTGGATCAGAACCGAGGCGATCAGGAACTTCCATGCCGCCGGCTCGATCATGGGCACGAACGGCACAGTAGCCAAGCCCATCAGGGTGCCGGTCGTCATGATGACGCCGAAAGTCGCCAGCCGGTCCGACGAATCGGACTTCAGGATGGCGTTCCACGAAGCGTGCATGATGGCTGCCAGCAGCAGCAGCCCGACGATGAGGGGTTCGACGACCAATGGGCAGGACTTCTTGTTAACCGAAGTGTAACAGAAAAGCCCAACTCCGGTGACGGACGAGGGACGGTCAGGGCCGCTTCTTGCTATAGTTCCGGTAAGTCACGTTGATGCGCACATGGACCTTCTCTCCATCGACATCGACGTCCTCGTCGGCGCGAATCGAGAACGGCAGATAGTCGTCGCTGCCCGGCACTTCGCCGCGGATCACTTCGTAGCGCATGCGCGCGATGGGGAACCCCGGGCTGCGGCCGCAGGTTCGCACGATGCCCATGGTGCGGCCCCGCACCCAAGTCCTTCCCAGGAAGGCCCGCTCGCGGTCCACGCCATGGCGCGGCAGGATGTCGAACACGTGCAGCCGCACGTCGCCCATGGCCTGGCGCCCGGAATAGACGATGTCGCGGTCGGCCAGCTTGTCCATGGTCAGGGTGAACGGCAGCGTGTCGCGGAACGCCCAAACGTCGCTCTCGGAAAACTTGATCCGCTTCAACGTATTGATCGTCTCGCCCTCCAGCCTGTCCCGACGCGCACCCGTGTCGTCGAACTCCGAGAGCAGTGCTTGGCGGAACTCGCCGTCGACTTCGTCGCCCTTGAGGGTCTGGACCACGACCTCCAGCCGATAGCCGAACGTCGCGAAGGCCCGTGAGAGCGCCGTTTCCTTGGCGGCGATCTCGCTGATGAAGTCCTGCGCCGTGAGCCGCGAGTCGGCGGTGGCGTCGAGCGCTCCGAGGCCTTCGTTGCAATCGACCCGCCCCTCTGCCGGCAACGCGGCGAACACCAGCGCCGACGTCAGCACGGCGAGGCACGCACGGGAGTTTGTTCTCATGCTCATTTGGCCTACATTACCGCCGACACGAGGGACAAGTCGAACGTGCTGCTTCTCATCGATAACTACGACAGCTTCACCTACAACCTCGTCCATTTTCTGGGCGATCTCGGGGCGCGCTGCGCCGTACATCGGAACGACCAGATCACGGTCGATGCCGCGCTCGCCTCGAAGCCGGATGCGATCGTGCTGTCGCCCGGTCCGTGCACGCCCAACGAGGCCGGCATCTGCATGGACCTCATTCAAGCGGCGGCACGCGAACAGGTGCCGCTGCTCGGCGTCTGCCTCGGCCATCAGGCCATCGGTCAGGTGTTCGGCGGCAAGGTCGTGCGCGCGCCCACGCCCATGCACGGCAAGCTCTCGGGCGTCCAGCACAAGGGGCAAGGCGTGTTCGAGGACGTGCCCTCGCCGTTCGACGCCACCCGCTACCACTCGCTGGTGGTCGACCGCGGCGGTTTCCCGAAGGAACTGGAAGTGGTCGCCGAAACCGGCGACATCATCATGGGCCTGCGCCACCGGACCCTGCCGATCCATGGCGTGCAGTTTCATCCGGAGAGCATCGCCTCCCAGCATGGCCACAAGATTCTCGAGAATTTCCTCAAGATCGCCGGCGCCCACCCGGGCCAACAGAGTCGCAAGGCGGCCTGAAGTCTTTACTTACTTTCAGTAACTACCCTTGGGGTTAGGGTACGACGCCGAATCCGGCGCGCTGGATGGCGCGCGTAATGGCGGGTAGGTCGGCGCCTTCGGGCAGCCGCATCTCGCCGCTCTTTAGATCGATCGAGAGCGGCGCGGTACCTGCGCCCGTCGCGGCGCGGGTGACGGCCTTGACGCAGCCGTCGCAATCCATGCCGGTGACCTTGAGAATGATGTCCTGAGCCATGTGATATAGCTACGCGCCCTGCCGGCCGGCCGGCAAGGGTCTTTACGTGACGGAGTGCGGGTGAGCGGCGACATCGAAGATTTCCGCGGCCTCCTGGCCAAGGTGGGCAACGGGCAGAGCCTCGGCATCGACGAGGCCGAGCGGGCGTTCGACATCATGACGTCGGGCGACGCCACGCCGGCCCAGATGGGCGCCTTCCTGATGGGTCTGAAGGTACGCGGCGAAACCGCCGAGGAACTGGCGGGCGGCGCCCGCGTCCTGCGCGCCAAGGTCCAGCGCGTGCACGCGCCCGAGGGCGCCATCGACATCGTCGGCACCGGCGGCGACCATCACGGCACCTACAACGTCTCGTCGTGCTCGGCGCTCGTCGTCGCCGGGGCCGGCGTGCCCGTCGCCAAGCACGGCAATCGCGCCTTCACCTCCAAGTCGGGCTCGGCCGACGTGCTGGCCGCACTCGGCATCGGTCTCGAGCTGCCGATCGAGACACTGGAGAAGGCCCTGGTCGAGGCCGGCGTGTGCTTCCTGATGGCACCGCGCCATCACAGCGCCATGCGCAACGTCGCCGGTCCACGCGTCGAGCTCGCCCCGTCACGCACGATCTTCAACCTCCTGGGGCCGATGTCGAATCCGGCGCTGGTCAAGCGCCAGCTGGTCGGTGTCTTCGACCGCCGTTGGCTGAAGCCGGTGGCGCAGGCACTCGGCCAGCTCGGTCTCGAACGTGCCCTGGTCGTGCATGGCCAGGACGGCATGGACGAACTGACGACGACGACGAAGAGCTGGGCGGCCTCACTGGAAAACGGCACGGTGAGCGAGATTGAGATCGCTCCGGAGGATGCTGGCGTGCCCCGCGCCACGCTCGGCGCCCTGAAAGGCGCCGACGCCGCGCACAACGCCGACGCGATCCTTAAGGTGCTGGGCGGCGAGAAAAACGCCTTTCGCGACATCGTCCTGCTCAACAGCGGCGCGGCCCTCATGGTCGCCGGCCAGGCGAAGGATGTCGGTGAAGGCGCCAGGCTCGCCGCCGAATCGATCGACAGCGGCAAGGCGATGTCGGCACTGACGAAGCTCAAGAAGGTGTGCGCATGAGCGATACGCTGGCCCGTATCACGGCGGACACGGCAAGACACGTCGCTGCCTGCAAGGCCCGGCGGCCGGTCGTCGAGGTCGAGGCCGCGGCGAGGGCCGCCGACGCGCCGCGCGGTTTCGCCCGGGCGTTGAAGGCGGCGATCGCCGGCGGACACTACGGCCTGATCGCCGAGATCAAGAAGGCATCGCCCAGCAAGGGCCTGATCCGACCGGACTTCGACCCGCCCTCCCTCGCCCGGGCCTATGAACGCGGGGGGGCGACATGCCTGTCGGTGCTGACCGACGAGCCCTATTTCCAGGGCAGGGATGAGTTCCTCGTGCAGGCGCGCGCCGCGACGAGGCTGCCGGTGCTGCGCAAGGACTTCATGATCGATCCCTACCAGATCGTCGAGGCGCGCGCGCTCGGCGCCGATTGCGTGCTTCTGATCATGGCCTGCCTCGACGACGCCGTTGCGGCTGAACTCGCGCGGCTTGCGCACCGTTGGGGCATGGACGTGCTCGTCGAGGTGCACGACGCACCAGAACTCGAGCGCGCGCTGAAGATCGAAAGCGATCTCGTGGGCGTCAACAATCGCAACCTCAAGACCCTGTCCGTCGATCTGGCGACGACAGAACAGCTCGCTCCGGGTGTGCCGAAGGATCGCGTGCTCGTGGCCGAAAGCGGCCTCGGCACCGCCGCCGACCTCGAACGCATGGCCAGGGTCGGCGCCTCGGCGTTCCTGATCGGCGAGAGCTTCATGCGCCAACCCGACGTCGAAAGCGCCGTGCGCACCCTCCTGACCAGGAAGGCAGAATGAGCAAGGACCTCACCCACTTCGACGCCGGCGGCAATGCCCGCATGGTCGATGTCGGCGGCAAGGAGGAAACCGAGCGCGTGGCCGTTGCCCGCGCCAGCGTCACCATGCAGCCGGCCACGCTGGCGCTGATCCGTGACCGCAAGGCCGCCAAGGGCGACGTGCTGGTGGTCGCCCAATTGGCCGGCATTACCGCCGCCAAGAGGACCTCGGACCTCATTCCGCTCTGCCATCCGCTGGCGTTGTCGTCGGTCGACGTGAAGCTCGCGCTCGCCCCCGAGCGAAACGCCGTCGACATCGAGGCCACCTGCAAGATCAAGGGCCGCACCGGCGTTGAAATGGAAGCGCTGACGGCGGCGTCCGTCGCCGCCCTCACCGTCTACGACATGTGCAAGGCCGTCGACCGCGGCATGGTGATCGCCGACGTGAAGCTCATTCACAAGTCGGGCGGCAAGTCGGGGACGTTCAATGCCTCCTGACCTGTTGTCGGTCCGCGACGCGCATGCGCGCGTGATCGCCGCCTTCTCGCCGTTGCCGGCCGAGATGGTTTCGGTCGCCGATGCCGCCGGACGCGCGCTCGCTGCGGCGCCGGCCGCGCGACTGGCGCAGCCGCCGGCCGATCTCTCGGCGATGGACGGCTATGCCGTACGAGCCGAGGACGTGCCGGCCGCTCCCACGACGCTGAAATTGGTCGGACAGGCACCCGCGGGGGGATCCTATGACCACGCCCTGCAACACGGCGAAACCGTGCGCATCTTCACCGGCGGACCGTTGCCGATGGGCGCCGATTCGATCGTCATCCAGGAAGACACCGCGGCGGATGGCGACAAGATCACGATCCTCGAGGCACCACGCATCGGCCGCCACATCCGCAAGGCCGGGCTCGACTTCGCCGCCGGCGACCGGCCCCTGAAACCCGGCCGTCGCCTCACGACGCGCGATGTCGCCCTGGCCGCGGCGATGAACGCGCCGTGGCTCCAGGTGCATCGCAAGCCGCGCGTCGCCATCCTCTCGACCGGCGACGAACTGGTGATGCCGGGTGAAGCGGTCGGCCGAAACCAGATCGTCTCGTCTTCGGGCATCGCCGTCGCCGCACTGGTGCGCGCCTGGGGCGGCGAGCCGACCCTGTTCGACATCGTGCGCGACGACGCAGCGTCAATTCGCGACCGCATCATCGCCGGAGCGCAGCACGACCTGCTCATCACCTTGGGCGGCGCCTCCGTCGGCGACCACGACCTCGTGCAGGAATCACTCGAGGCTCTCGGCTTCGCCATGGATTTCTGGCGCATCGCCATGCGGCCGGGGAAGCCGTTGATGTTCGCCGCCAGGGAGCGCGCCCGCGTGCTCGGGCTGCCCGGCAATCCCGTGTCGACCATGGTCTGCGCGCTGCTCTTCGTGAGGCCGGCGCTGGAAAGGATGCTGGGACAGGCGGGCGACCTGCCGCCGACGCGCCCGGCGCGCCTCGCGGTCGATCTCGACAAGAACGACACGCGCGAGGACTACGTGCGCTCGAGGCTGGTGCGCACGGGCGATGGCGAACTCGAGGTGGAGCCGCACAAGGTACAGGACAGCTCCATGCTGTCGGTGCTCGCCTGGGCCGACGCCCTGATGGTCCGGCCGCCGCACGATCCGCCGCGGCAGGCCGGCGACGTCGTGCGGGTGATCGACCTCGCGCAGCCCGACGGCGTCTTCTAGGACGGCGGCCATGGCAGCGGCGGCATACCGCGTGGTGAGAGCCGAAAGGCCCGCCCGCTCATGGCTGGTGATGCTGCATGGCGCCACCCAGCATTGCGGCCTGTTCGACACCCAGGAAGCCCACTTCCGACGCGACCGGCATCTCCTCCTTGTCGATCTGCCCGGCCATGGTCGGTCGTCGCACCTGCCGGGACCCTATGGCCTCGTCGAATACGCGACCAGTGTCTCTCGAGCGCTCGACGAAGCGGGTGTGGGCGATGCCCATTTCTGGGGCACGCACACCGGCGCCGCCGTGGGGCTGCTGCTGGCGGCCGAAACGCCGCGAAAGTTTCGCTCGCTCGTCCTCGAGGGCGCCGTGCTGCCGGGCCGCGCCATGCCCTATGTCGCAAGCGCCTTCGCGCGCGCCGTCGATGTCACCAAACGACACGGTGTCGAGGCCGCCAAGCGCGACTGGTTCGAGACGGCGGCTTTCTTCGACGCCATCCGCGCCGATCCCGTTGCCTGCCGTTCGGAGCAACACGCGCGACTGCTCGGCGACTTCGCTGGCGGGCCCTGGATCGACACCGCCGTTCCCGCCACCGTGCCCGACCTCACCGGCCGACTGGGGACGTTCCCGATGCCGACCCTGCTGGTCAACGGTGAGCACGACCTCACCGATTTCCTGGCGACCGCGGACTTTCTCGCCAGTGCGCTGCCCGAAGCGCGACGCGCGACGATCGCGACGGCAGGCGCCTTTCCTCTGTGGGAACGGCCGCAACTGGTGAATCCGCTGGTCGAAAGCTGGGTCAACCGGGTCGACGAAGCAGCCACGAAATAGCCGCCGGCCAGTCCGATTTTCGTTCTCCCTCGGCGGGTTCGATCCCCACTATCCTTGGGAAAACTTGACCTCGCGCCAGAACTAAACTAGAACATGTGCCGGGTTTCGGGATTTGTTCCGAAATCTGGTAGGCGTTTCGGGGAGAAGACGGTGCTAACCCGCAAGCAAAACGAACTGCTGCTGTTCATCAACAAGCGTCTCAATGATGGCGGCGTCTCGCCGTCGTTCGACGAGATGAAGGAGGCCCTTCGGCTGAAGTCGAAGTCCGGCATCCATCGCCTGATCACCGGCCTGGAGGAGCGTGGCTTCCTGCGCCGTCTGCCGCATCGAGCGCGCGCGCTGCAAGTCCTCAAGTTGCCCGAAGCGGCGGCCCTGCCGGCGGCCAACGTCACGCCCCTGCTCGATTCCCGGCGCGGAATGTCCGAATCGCGCGAAGGGTTCGTGCCCCAGGTCATCCGCGGCGAGCGCGTGCCGCTCGCCGGCGCCATCCAGGCGGCCAACGAGGCGCAGGCTCTCAGCCTGCCGCTCTACGGCCGCATCGCGGCAGGCACCCCGATCGAGGCGCTGCGCGACAACTCGACGACAGTCGACGTGCCTGTGTCGCTGCTCGGCTCGGGCGCGCACTATTGTCTGGAAGTGCAGGGCGATTCGATGATCGAGGCCGGCATCCATGACGGCGACATTGCCATCATCAAGAGCGCCGACACGGCCGATACGGGCGAAATCGTCGTGGCGTTGATCGACGACACCGAGGCGACCCTGAAGCGGTTGCGCCGCAAGGGCGCTTCGATCGCGCTCGAGCCCGCGAACCCGACCTACGAGACACGGATCTTCGGACCCGACCGGGTCAAGATTCAGGGACGGCTCGCCGGCCTGTATCGACGCTACAACTGATCCCGAAGCGCGACCGAAAAGTCGATAGCGGCGACAGTCTCAGGTGCCGGGCGCCTTCAGTGGTATCGCCCGACGGGAGGGACTGTTCGGCACCCACGGGCGATCGCCACGCTGCGCACTCGCCGTCTCGCGCCGAAGCCCCTGCTCGGTGAGCCAGATGGCCTGAGCGCCTTCGCGCCAGGCGTCGCGTCGGTCGAGGATCAACCGCGGTCCGTGGCATCGGCCATGCGCGTCGACCGTCGCCAGAACGATGTCGGCGGCGGCGCAGGCCTCGGCCAGGCGTCGTTGGTCGCTCACCATCGCCACCCGCCAGGGTCCCTTGCGCCAGCGGCACAGATCGGCCGACGTACACCCCAGGCCGCGTGTCCGCTCGTCGCCGGTGGCCAACCATTTTCGCGCCCCCTCCTGCCCCACACGGCGCGCCCAAGCGTCGGTGACGAAGCGGTCGCTTCGCGCCGAGACGATGTGCACGCCCTTGTCGTCATGCAGGCCCAGCACGCGACCGTCCTCGCTCATCAGCAGGTCGGGGGCCGGCCCCGATCCGAGCATCAATCCGGCGACGATGACCGGCACGCCGGCGAACCGCCAGCGACGACGCCACAGGCAAAGCCACAGCCCGCCCAAGGTGAACAGCCACAGGCTTGCTCCCGGCAGCGACGGCACCAGGTTCGCCGCGTGCGGCCAGGCCGAGACGCTCTTGGCAAGGCCGCCCAGCAGATCGATCCCCCACCCCATGGGTGCGAGCGCCACCGCTTCGAGTCCGAGCGGCATCAGGAGCATGGCCAGAAGACCGAACGGCATGATCCAGAACCCGGTGAGCGGCACGCCGACGAGATTCGCGGCGATGCCCAGCAGCGGCACACGATTGAAGTGATAGGCGGCGAAGGCGCCGGTCGCCGTCGAGGCGATCAGGGTGGTCAGCAGGGTCGCGCCCACGACCGCCATCAGCTTCCACAACCAGCGTCGACGAACGAGTTCGGTGCGCTCATGCAGCCGCCGCCGCCAGCCGCCGGTCACTTCCCAGGCGGCAATGAGGGCGATCACTGCGGAGAAAGACATCTGGAAGGACGCACCGGTCAGCGCCTCCGGGGTCACCGCGAGCACGATCACGGCCGCCCAGGCAACCAGGCGCAGCGACAGCGCCGTGCGGTCGAGCAGCACCGCCAGCAGGGCGAAGGCCGCCATCGTGCAGGCCCGTTGCGCCGATACGGGGGCGCCGGCAAGCGCGGTGTAGAAAAGCGCTGCCAGCAAACCCAGCACGGCGGCGATCTTCTTGGCATCGACGCGCAGCGCCAGCGGCGGGATCAGCGCAATGCCGTAGCGAACGAATCCCATGACCAGACCGAGCACGAAGACGATGTGCAGACCCGAAATGGCGAGGATGTGCGCCATGCCCGAATCGCGCATCGCCTGCACCACCTCCCGGTCGATCGCGCTCTGCTCACCCGTCAGCAGGGCGGCCGCCACGCCGCCCGCCGGTCCCGGCACGGCCTCGAGAATCCGCCGGGTGACCTCGGCGCGCAGCGCGCTCACGCTCCGGCGCAAGCCCTCGGCCTCGCCGCGCTCGATCACCGCCGCGGGTGCAAGGGCATATCCGACGGCGCCGAGTTGCTGGTACCAGGCGACGCGCTGGAAATCGAAGGCACCCGGCATGGCCGGCCCGGCCGGCGGCGACAGATTGGCCAGCACCAGCAGCCGGTCGCCAATGGCGATCGGCGGGCTCCCCCGAATCAGCGAGACACGGACCTTGGCCGGCGTCGCCTCGACCGGCGGCACGCCCCTGCCCTTGAGTCGGACCGACTCGAGGACGACGCGCACGCCGTCGGGCAGGCGCTGGATGTCGGCGATGCGCCCCTCGACATTGACGCTGAACAGCGGCCGGGCGAGCGTCGGCGCCGCCACTTCGGCAGTCCGCCACGTCATCAATGCAAAGCCGGCGGACGCCGCGAGCAGGCCGATGCTCAGCGCTCGCGCGTAGCTGCCGGCCGGCGTCAGGACGAGAACGGCCAGCGATCCGGCCATCAAGACGGGGCCAAGCCAGAGCGCGGGCTCGCTGGGCAGCTCGAAGTAGATCGCGATGCCGAGCCCGAGCGCCACCGGCAGCCAGAGCAGCCAACGGCCGCGCTCGGCGTCGAGCTGGCCGAGCACCCAGGCGCGCAATGCGATCGCGCTCACGGCGTTGTTTGACAGGCCGAGCACGCTCCCCTACCTACGGCGCGCTTTTCCAGCCGCCCTTCGGTTTCCTTCACGCCCTTCCCGCAAATGACTGTCGTCACCCGCTTCGCCCCCTCGCCGACCGGCTTCCTTCACATCGGCGGGGCCCGCACGGCGCTCTTCAACTGGTTGTTCTCCCGCCACCACGGCGGAAAGTTCCTGCTGCGTATCGAGGATACCGACCGCGCGCGTTCAACGCAGCCTGCAATCGACGCCATTCTGGACGGCCTGTCCTGGCTCGGTCTGCAGTGGGACGGCGACGTGACCTATCAGTTCTCGCGCGCGGCGCGGCATGCCGAGGTGGCGCGCCAGATGCTGGCGACCGGCAATGCCTACCATTGCTACGCCTCGCCGCAGGAGCTCGAGGAGATGCGCACGACACAGAAAGCCGCGGGCAAGCCGATGCGCTATGACGGGCGCTGGCGTGACCGCGATCCCCGAGACGCGCCGGCCGGCGTTGCTCCGGTCATCCGCCTCAAGGCACCGCAAAGCGGCCAAACCGTGATCCAGGACGCGGTGCAGGGCGAGGTGACGGTCGACAACGCGCAGCTCGACGACATGATCCTGCTGCGCGCCGACGGCACGCCGACCTACATGCTCGCCGTGGTGGTCGACGACCACGACATGGGGGTGACGCATGTGATTCGCGGCGACGACCACCTGAACAACGCCTTCCGCCAACTTCAGATTATCCGCGCCATGGGCTGGCCCGTCCCCGTCTACGCCCACATCCCGCTGATCCATGGACCGGACGGCGCCAAGCTCAGCAAACGCCACGGTGCCCTGGGCGTCGACGCCTATCGCGACATGGGATTCCTGCCCGCCGCGTTGCGTAACTACCTGCTGCGCCTCGGCTGGGGCCATGGCGACGACGAGATCATCTCGACCGAGCAGGCAATCCAGTGGTTCGACCTTGCAGGTGTCGGCCGCTCGGCGTCGCGTTTCGACCTGGCCAAGCTCACCAACCTCAATGCCCGCTACCTGCGCGAGACGCCCGATGACGAACTGGTGCCGCTCGTGCTGCCGCGCGTCGAGGCGAGGCTCGGCACGCCGGTCGATCCCGCCGGGCGCGAGCGGATCGTGCGCGGCCTCGACGGCGTAAAGCAGCGCTCGCGCACGCTCGTCGAGCTGGCCGACAATCTCGTCTTCTACGCCCGCACCGGCGCGCCACCGATCGCAGATGACAAAGCCCGTGCGCAACTTACCGCCGACGCGAAAGCCTTGCTCGCGCGGCTCGCTCCGGCCCTCGAGGCCGAGGCCTCCCGCTGGAACGAGAAGCAGATCGAGGAGGCGGTTCGCCGCTTCGCCGAGGACCAGGGCGCCAAGCTCGGCCAGGTCGCCCAGCCGCTGCGCGTGGCGTTGACCGGCTCGACCGTCTCGCCCGGCATCTTCGAGGTGCTGGCGATTCTGGGCCCCGACGAAAGCCGCCGCAGATTGCTCGCCGCCGGCGGATAGAACGACCGGCGTTCGACGCGGCATCCATTGCCGCATGGTCGCTCGCGTCTGGATCTGGCTGGTATCGCTTTCCGTCCTGTGGGGCGGCTCATTCTTCTTCGCCAAGGTGGCTCTCGCCGAACTCGCGCCGCTCACCGTGGTGTTCGGCCGCGTGGCATTGGCGGCGATCGCCTTGCAGCTCGCCCGACTGTTGCTGCGGGAAGTCGGCCCACGCGCCGCACCGTGGCGTGCATTCCTCGCCATGGGATTGCTGAACAACGTGATTCCCTTCGCCCTGATCTTCTGGGGCCAGACCCATATTGCGGCCGGGCTCGCCTCGATCCTCAACGCGACGACGCCGCTCTTCACGCTCGTCGTGGCGCATCTGCTGACGCATGACGAAAAGATGAACGTCCGCAAGACCGTTGCCGCTCTCGCTGGCCTGCTCGGTGTCGCCATGCTGATCGGCCCCGACGCGCTGGCCGGTGCCGTCGCCGATGTCTGGGGCCAGATCGCCTGCCTGGCCGCCGCCCTGTCCTATGCATTCGCCGGCGTCTACGGCCGCCGCTTCGCGGCGATGGGCGTGCCGCCCCTCGATGTCGCCGCCGGTCAGGTCACGGCAAGCGCCATGTTGATTCTGCCGATCATGCTGCTGGTCGACCAACCCTGGACTCTGCCCGTCGTTCCGACCGCGGCGACACTCTCGGCGCTCGCGGCACTTGCGTTGTTGTCGACGGCACTCGCCTACCTGCTCTACTTCCACATCCTCGCCGAGGCGGGCGCGACCCGGCTGCTGCTGGTGACGTTCCTGATCCCGGTAACGGCGATCCTGCTGGGCTGGCTCGTGCTCGGCGAACGGCTGGAGCCGCGCCACGGCGCCGGCATGACCCTGATCGGCGGCGGCATGGTCCTCGTCGGCAGCCGTTCGTCGGGCCGCCGGCCGCCCGCGAAATAGCGGTCGGGCGCCACAATTGCGCCTGCGGGACGGGCTTGTTAGGTTGCCGCCGAACCTGGCCGGACGGCCATTCCGCTTGGCATCCCGCCCCCGCACCATCGAGCCTGACGAGTTCCCAATGGCCAAATCGACCGCCACGCTGACCGACAACGAAACGGGCAAGTCCTACGAATTTCCCATCATTCACGGCTCGATCGGCCCGCGTCTGGTCGACATCCGCAAACTCTACGGCCAGTCCGGGATGTTCACTTACGATCCCGGGTTCACCTCGACCGGCTCGTGCGGCTCGAAGATCACCTATATCGACGGCGACGAAGGCGTGCTGCTGTACCGCGGCTACAACATCGCCGAGCTCGCCGAGCAGAGCGACTTCATGGAGGTCTGCTACCTCCTGATGAAGGGCGACCTGCCGAACAAGGCGCAGAAGGAGAAATTCGTCCGCGACATCACCATGCACACCATGGTGCACGAGCAGCTCAGCCAGTTCTATCGCGGCTTCCGGCGCGACGCCCATCCGATGGCGGTGTGCTGCGGCGTCGTCGGCGCACTGTCGGCATTCTATCACGACTCGCTCGACATCAACGACCCGCACCAGCGGATGGTGGCCTCGTATCGCCTGGTCGCCAAGATGCCGACCATCGCCGCCATGGCTTTCAAGTACTCCGTCGGCCAACCGTTCGTCTATCCGCGCAACGACCTTTCCTACTCGGCCAACTTCCTGCGCATGATGTTCTCGGTCCCGGCCGAGGAGTACGAGGTCAATCCGGTGCTCGAGAAGGCGATGGACCGCATCCTGATGCTCCATGCCGACCACGAGCAGAACGCTTCGACCTCGACGGTCCGGCTCGCCGGCTCGTCGGGCGCCAACCCGTTCGCCTGCATCGCCGCCGGCATCGCCTCGCTGTGGGGCCCGAGCCATGGCGGCGCCAACGAAGCCGTCATCAACATGCTGAACGAGATCGGCGGCAAGCAGAACATCCCGGGCTTCCTGAGCCGCGTGAAGGACAAGCAGGATCACACCCGCCTGATGGGCTTCGGCCATCGCGTCTACAAGAACTACGACCCGCGCGCCAAGGTGATGCGACAGACCTGCCATGAGGTGCTGACCTCGCTCGGCATCACCCACGATCCGCTGCTCGAGTTGGCCATGGAAATGGAACAGATCGCGCTCAAGGACGACTATTTCGTCTCCAAGAAGCTCTATCCGAACGTCGATTTCTACTCCGGCATCATTTTCCGGGCGATCGGCATCCCGACCTCCATGTTCACCGTTCTATTCGCGGTCGCCCGCACGGTCGGCTGGATTTCGCAGTGGAACGAGATGATCGAGGACCCGGACCAGAAGATCGGCCGCCCCCGGCAGCTCTACAACGGTCAGACGGAACGGCCCTACAAGCCGCTGCACCTCAGGGGATAGGGCGGCGCGCTCGGCAGAAACGGCAGGAACATGGCACGCTCCTCGTCGCGCGGATCGCATCGAATGTCGACCTCGGCGGTGTCGCTCAGGCGGAAGCCGATGCCGCGCGTCGTACGGCTGGGGCGCCCGGCCAACGACAATTTCCGCGGTCCCGGGCGGCGTGCCCGGATGGTGCTCGGCGCGGTGACGCTGGGTTTGCTCGTCTTGCTCGCCTACGGAACGCTGGCGCCGTAGGCGCCTATTTCCGCTCGATCAGCTCGATCTTGTAGCCGTCGGGATCTTCGACGAAGGCGATCACGGTGGTGCCGAACTTCACCGGCCCCGGCGCTCGCGTCACCTTGCCCCCGGCCTTGGTTACATGCTCGCACATGCCGTAGACATCGGGCACGCCCACGGCGAGGTGACCGAAGCCGGTGCCGAGCTCGTACGGCTTCTCCTGGTCCCAATTGTGGGTCAGCTCGACGACGCAGTGCTCCTTCTCGTCGCCGTAGCCGACAAAGGCGAGGCTGTACTTGCCTTCCGGCACGTCGCGCTTGCGCAGCAGCGTCATGCCCATGGGGCCAGTGTAGAAGGCCAAGGACTTCTCGAGATCCCGCACCCGAATCATGGTGTGAAGCATGCGGTAGTTGGCGGCTGTATCGGGCATCTTCCCTTCCCTACCTGTCGCGGATCATGGCGGCAAAGGTCGCCTCGGCGGCGATTTTGCCTTCGACGATCGCCTTGCCGAAGAACTTCCAGACATTGGCGCGGCTCTGCACCTTCTCCACGTGCAATTCGAGACGGTCACCCGGAACCACCGGCCGGCGGAAGCGGACGCCATCGATCGACATGAAATAGACCAGCTTCCCCTCCGATTCGGCGCCGAAAGTGGCAACCACCAGGACGGCAGCGGTCTGTGCCATGGCCTCGACGATCAGGACGCCGGGCATGACGGGTTCGGACGGAAAATGCCCCTGGAAGAACGGCTCGTTGATGCTGACGTTCTTGATGCCGATGGCGCTGTGGTCGAGGCGCATCTCGATCACGCGATCGACCATCAGCATCGGATAGCGATGCGGGATCATCTGCAGGATGCGCCTGATATCGACCGCGCTCGCGGTCGCCATGCTGGTCTTGTCGGTTTGGATGTTCATTCCAGCGCCATCCCGTCAGAAGCGCGTGCCGAAGCTGAAGCGGATATTCTCGGTCTTGTCCCAGGGTTCCTTCACCACCGGGATGGCGTAGTCTACACGGATCGGCCCGAACGGCGATATCCATTGTACGCCAATGCCCGTCCCCACCCGCATGGTCTGGCTGTCGAGAACGTTGGCCGTGGTCTCCACCGCGCCCCATAGCGAGCCGATGTCGATGAAGGCCTTGCCGAGGAGGGGAATTTCCTTGGGCAAGCCGAGAGGGAAGCTCAATTCAGTCGTGCCCGTGTAATAGTACTTGCCGCCGAGCGAATCCGTGGTGAATGCGTCGCGCGGGCCGATGCCGCCCACCCGGAAGCCGCGCAACGAGTCGCCGCCGATGAAAAAGCGATTGTTCAATCTGAGTATGGAGTTGTTATACGGGTCGATCCAACCCACCGAGCCGCCGATCGACGCCACGAAGTCGTCGATGATGGAGTAGTAATACACGGCATCGGCGTTGGCACGCAGATAGTACTCCGTGCCGCCGAGGCCGCCGAGTGCAAGGCTCTTGCGCAGCAGCCAGCCTTTGGTCGGGTTGAGCCGCTGGTCGCGCGTATCCCAGGCGACCGTTTCGGAAATCTCCGAGACCACCGACGTGCCGGATTGAGATTGCACGATCGGCGAGGCCCAGGGCTGTACGTTGTAGATCTCGGTCCGGCGCAGCGTGTACCGCACGATCTGCCGCGTATGTTCGGTATAGGCCCACCCCGAGCGCAAGGCGAAGCCCAGGCTCTTGTCGCTGTACGAGGCGATGTTCTGGCGGTCGTTCGATGTGTGGAAGATGTCGAACCCCGCCGCCACGTTGCGGTCGAGAAAGTAGGGCTCGGTGAAACTGAGATCGATCAGGGTGCTCAGGGTGCCGAGCGACACGCCGAGCCGAAGATCCTGGCCCTTGCCCAGCAGGTTGCGCTCGCGGATCGAGATGTCGCCCAAGATGCCGGCCGTCGTCGAGAAGCCCGCACCGAAGGAGATTTCGCCGGTGCTCTGCTCGACGACCTGGACCTCGAGGATCGTCTTGTCCTGCGCAGACCCGGGCGCGGCCGAGATGTCTACCTTCTCGAAAAAGCCGAGATTTCTCAGGCGTTCCTGGCTGCGCCGGACCTTGGCGGTCGAGAAAGCGTCGCCTTCGGCGAGGCGGAATTCGCGCCGGATGACCCTGTCGAGCGTGCGCGTGTTGCCCTGGATGTTGATACGCTCGACATAGACACGCGGCCCCTCCTGGACGTCGAACATCACGTCGACCGTGAGGTCGTCCTTGTTGCGGTTGATACGGGGGCGCACGTCGACGAAGGCGTAACCCAGAGATCCCACGGCGTCGGCCATCGAAGTGACCGTGCTCTCGACCTCGTCGGCGTTGTACCAGTCGCCCTCGCGCATCGTCAGGTAGCTCTTGAGCGTGTCGACATCGAGGCCCTGAAAGCGGCTCGTCACGTCGACCTTGCCGAACCTGTAGCGGTCCCCTTCGCTGATCGTGAAGGTGATGAAGAACCCGTCGCGGTTCGGCGACAGTTCGGCCACCGCCGAGACGACCCGGAAATCGGCGTAACCCTCGGAGAGATAGAACTTGCGCAGGAGTTCGCGGTCGAGATTCAGCCGATCGGGATCGAAACGATCGTCTGACGAGAGGAAGCGATACCATGCGCTTTCGGTGGTCCGGATCCTGCCGCGCAGCGTGCCGTCGCCGAAATGCTCGTTGCCCACGAAGCTGATGCGCTTGATGCCGGTGACGTCGCCCTCGTCGATCTCGAATACGAGATCCACGCGCCCCTGCTCGAGCCGGATGATCTTCGGCTCGATCACGGCGTTGTATCGACCGCTGCGGCGGTAAATCGTCAGGAGGCGTTCGACGTCCGCCTGCACGCGGGCACGGGTGAACACCTGGCGCGCCTTCGACTGCACTTCGTCGCGCAGCTTGTCGTCGTCGATCTTGCGGTTCCCCTCGAAAGCGACCCGATTGATGATGGGGTTCTCGGTCAGCTTCACGATCAGGGTATTTCCCTGCATGTCGATGGCGACGTCCGAGAACAGGCCTGTCGAAAAAAGCGCCTTCAGCGAGCGGTCCGCCGCGGCAGGGTCGTAGGCGTCGCCTTCCTTGAGCTGCAGGTAGGACCGAATGGTCTCGACCTCGGAGCGCACGTTGCCCTGAATCTGGACGGAACTGATCACGCCTCCGGCGGCACCGCCCCGCTGGGCATGTGCCGGGGCGCCGAATGCCAGAACGACGGCAATCGCCAGAACGGCCCAACGAATGATCAAACCCACCCCCGACCCTGTCGTGAGCCGCCAACGCTCCCGTTCGAGAACGTCGTTTCATAAACCGGTGTCAGGGCCGTAGCCACCCCTTTTGTCCCCAAGATCACGCCGTCTTTCCCTCCCGTCAGCGCAGCAGCAGACGGATGTCGTTGAAGGTCGCCACCAGCGCCACACAGATCACCAGCGCGAACCCCACCTTCAGCCCGACTTCCTGAGCCTTGAGTCCCAGCGGCTTCCCACGCACCGCTTCGTACAGGTACATCGCCAGGTGACCGCCATCCAGCATCGGGACCGGCAGGAGGTTGAACACGCCGAGCACGACGGAGAGCGCGATCACCAGATTGAGGATGCCGATCCAGCCACTGTAGGACGCCTCGCCGGCCGCCTTGGCGATTCGGATCGGGCCGCCGAGTTCGTCGACCGGCCTCGTTGCCGTCAGGATCTGGGCCATTGACGTGTAGAACATCTGGGTCATCCCCCAGACGTGACGCACGCCGGCATACATCGCACCCAGAACGTCGTGACTGCGAAACTCGGTCACGCTGGCTGGACGGACGCGCAGTCGGCCGATCATCTTCTGCTTGCCCGTGCAATCGGTCACCCGGTCGGCTTCGGGTATCACCGTCGTGTCGTAGCGCCGCCCTTCCCGGTCGTACTTCACGACCACGGGGGTACCGGCCTTGTCGCCGATCAGCTCGGGAATGCGCGAGAAATACTCGACCGGCTTGCCGTCGATCTCGAGCAGCAGGTCGCCGACCTTCAGGCCCGCCGCCTGCCCCGGGCTGTTCGCCGTGAACCCGCCGACCACCGGGCGAACGAGCTGGTCGAGTCCCAGTTCGCCGAAGCGGATGGTGTTGTTGAAACGATCGGTGCGCTCGCAGAACTGCGGCACGATCTCGCCGCGCCGCAGTTGATTGCCGCGGCGGTACTCGACCGACATCGGGTGCGCCCAATAAAGGAACTGGGCGTCCTGGATGTCCTCGAAGCGATTGACCCGCTCGCCCGCCAGCCGCACGACGACATCTCCGGTGCGCAATCCGGCCCTTGCCGCCGGACTGTCGGATTGGACGGCAACCGTCGCCGGCGAATAAGGTTCACCCGCTATGTAGAACACTGCAGTCAGCAGAAGCACGGCGAACAGCAGGTTCGCCATCGGTCCGCCGAGCACGACGGCAGCGCGCGCATGCAGAGGCTGGGTGAAGAACGCACGTTTGCTCTGCTCGGTCGGCAGCCCGCCCTGCGCCGGCGTCGCGCTGGTCTCGTCGCTATCGCCCAGGAACTTGACGTAGCCGCCGAGGGGGATGACCGAGAATTTCCATCGCGTTCCCCGTCGATCCGTCCAGCCGAACAATTCGGGCCCGAAGCCGATCGAAAACACCTCGGCGTGGATGCCGAAGCGGCGCGCCACCCAATAGTGCCCGAACTCGTGAACGAAGACGAGCAACGTCAGGATCAGGATGAAGTACGGCAGATAGGTCGTGAACAGGCTGACGATGCTCTGCATATCCCACTACATCACGAAATGCGTTCTACTTCAATTAGTTGGAGCGTGAGCCTTGAGAGACTTCTCGGCTGTCGCTCTTGCCTCTACGTCCACGGCATCGACCTGCCGCAGGGACTGCAGGGGCGCGGAAAGTTGGTCGGTCGACATCATCGCATCCTCGACGACGCGGGCAATGTCGAGAAAGCCGATCCGCCGGGCAAGAAAAGCAGCCACAGCAACCTCGTTTGCCGCATTCAGCACGATGGGTGCAACTCCTCCCGTGACCAAAGCCTCGCGCGCCAGCCGTAGCGAGGGAAAACGGCCGGAATCGGGCCGCTCGAAGGTCAGCGCCGACAGGCTCGCGAAGTCCAGCCGAGCGGCCGGCCCCTCGATCCGCGACGGCCAGCCGAGCGCATGGCTGATCGGCACCCTCATGTCGGGCGTGCCCAACTGCGCCAGGACCGATCCGTCACGGTACGCGACCATCGAATGGATGACCGATTGCGGATGGACGACGATGTCCAGCTGCTCGGCGGGAAGTCCATACAGGAGGTGCGCCTCGATCAGCTCCAGCCCCTTGTTCATCATCGTCGCCGAATCGATCGAGATCTTGGCGCCCATGTCCCAATTGGGGTGCGCGCGCGCCTGCTGGGGTGTAACGCATGCCATGTCGGCCAGCGACCAGTTGCGGAACGGTCCGCCCGAGGCCGTCAGGATAAGCCTATCCACGGCGTGACGTTGCGCCGGATCGAATACCTGGAAGATCGCGTTGTGCTCGGAGTCGACGGGCAGCAGCACGCCTCCCGATTCGCGGATGGCGTCCATCAGCAACACACCGGCGCAAACCAGCGCTTCCTTGTTCGCCAACGCCACCATCGCGCCACGCCGGGCGGCCATGAGCGTCGAGGCGAGCCCGGCGAACCCGACGATCGCCGCCATGACCCACTCGGCCGGCCGTGCCGCCGCTTCTTCCACCGCGGCGGGCCCTGCCGCAGCCTCGACGGAGGTTCCGGCGAGTGCCTCCTTGAGCGCACGATAGCGGTCCGGGTGGGCAACAACGGCGATCCGGGCACGCAGGCGCCGCGCCTGGTCGGCCAGCACTTCCACGGAACTGCCGGCAACCAGCGCCTCGACGCGATACCGCTCGGGATCGCGCGCGATCAGATCGACCGTGCTTTGGCCCACCGAGCCGGTCGAGCCGAGGATCGTCACGGTCCTCGGCCGGTCGACGGACGGCGGGTTCCAGCGCATCATTCCCACGGCCACACTCCTCCGACGACGAGCCGTATGGCGGCAACGACCACGAGAACGGCGATCAGCCCGTCGATCCTGTCGAGCAAGCCGCCGTGCCCCGGGATGATCCTGCCGCTGTCCTTCACGCCGGCACGACGCTTGGCGGCCGATTCCAGGAGGTCGCCGGCTTGCGCTACGACCGCGAGCATCGCACCGAAGATCGCAAGCCACACGGTGTGCCCGGCGCCGAATATCCAGCCGCAAGCCGCGCTGACCACCGCCGCGAACGCCATGCCCCCGACCAGTCCCGACCAGGTCTTGCTCGGGCTGATCGAAGGCGCGAGCTTGGCGCCGCCCGCGAGCACCCCCAGAAAGTACGCTCCGATGTCCGTCGCCCAGACGCAGGCGACGATCCACAGCACCGTCTGGCGGCCCGACTCCGGCTGGTGCCTCAGCCACAGGAGCGCGACCACCGCCGCAAGCGCGTAGGTCACCGTCATCATCCGCGCGAGGTATCGTCCGCGCGTGAGCCTGATCCATTCGGAAACCATGATCGGTGCCGCGAGCGCTGCCATCAGATCGATCCAGGGGAAACCGAACCAGATCGCAGCAAGCACCGCCGGACCAAGGACTGCCGCCGACACGACCCTCGGCAGCAAGCCCCGGAACCGCGCGCTCTGCCCCGGTGCGCTAGCCGTTGACGCCGCCATAGCGACGTTCACGGCGACGGAACTCGGCGATCGCCCGTTCGAGATGCTCCTTGCCGAAATCCGGCCAAAGCGTGTCGACGAAGACCAACTCGGCATAGGCACATTGCCACAGAAGGAAGTTGCTGATGCGCTGCTCGCCGCTCGTCCTGATCAGCAGATCCGGGTCGCGCAAACCCGCCGTGAGAAGCGCGCCCTCGAAGCGATCTTCGTCTATCGCTTCCGGCGCGAGCTCCCCCCGCGAGACCTTGCGAGCCAGATTGCGGGCAGCCCTCACGATCTCGTCGCGTGCGCCGTAGTTGATGCAGATGTTGACGTCGATGCGCGCATTCGCGCTCGTCGACCTCTCCGCGTCCGCGATGTCCCGAACGATATCCGACGCGAGTCGGTCGCGATCGCCAATGACGCGCAACCGAGCGCCGTTCTTCCGAAGCTCCTCGAGCTCGTTGCGCAGGTAGTGCCGCAGAAGTCCCATCAGGTCGCTGACTTCGTCGGCCGGTCGCGCCCAGTTCTCCGTCGAGAACGCGAACAGCGTCAGCATCGGAATGCCCAACTCGGCGGCGCCCCGGATGACGCGACGCACCGAATCGGCCCCCCTGCGATGGCCAGCCACTCGCGGCAGACCGCGCGCCTTCGCCCACCGTCCGTTGCCATCCATGATGATGGCGACGTGATGCGGCCCGGGCGGGGCGTCAGGTGCGGCGGGTAGCGGCGCGGTCGACATCAGACGGTCTTGATTTCCTTTTCCTTGGTCGCCAGCGCATCGTCGACCATCTTCACGAAGCGATCGGTCAATTTCTGCACTTCGTCCGACTTGCCGCGGTGTTCGTCCTGAGAGATTTTGTGATCCTTCTCGGCCTTCTTGAGCGCTTCCATCCCGTCGCGACGGACGTTGCGGACGGCAACCCGGCCCTGTTCGGCATATTTGTGGGCCAGCTTGGCAAGCTCATTGCGCCGCTCGGCCGTCAATTCGGGAATCGGGATTCGAATCATCTGGCCGTCGGGCGCGGGATTGAGGCCGAGGCCCGCCTCGCGGATCGCCTTGGCGGTCGAGACGACGAGACCCTTGTCCCACACGTTGACCGTCAGCAACCGCGGCTCGGGGGCGCTCACCGTGCCCACCTGGTTGAGCGGCATGCGCTGACCGTACGCTTCGACCATGACGGGATCGAGAAGGTTGACGGAGGCACGGCCGGTGCGCAGGCCGCCGAACTCCTTCTTCAGGGCGTCGAGTGCCCCATGCATGCGCTTCTCCAGCTCTTTGAGGTCTGTGCTCATCTTCAGCCCTCGTCCTTGATGATGGTGAAAGTGCCTTCCCCGCACATCGTCTTGGCGAACGCACCCTGCTTGTGGATGTCGAACACGATGATGGGAATCCTGTTTTCGCGCGCGAGCGAGATGGCCGATGCGTCCATGACCTGGAGGTCCCGGGACAGCACGTCCATGTAGGTGAGGCTGTCATAGCGCCTGGCCGACTTGTCCTTGCGGGGGTCGGCGGAATAAACGCCGTCCACTTGCGTCCCCTTGAGGAGAACGTCGACGCCCATCTCGGCCGCACGCAAGGCGGCCGCCGTATCGGTGGTGAAGAAGGGATTGCCCGTTCCCGCGGCGAAGATCACCACACGCCCTTTCTCCATATGGCGCGCGGCGCGGCGGCGAATATAGGGCTCACAGACCGTGGTCATGGGGATGGCCGACTGCACGCGGGTCTGCAGCCCGTGGCGTTCGAGGGCGCTTTGCATGGCCAGCGAGTTTATCACCGTGGCGAGCATACCCATGTAGTCTCCGCTCGCGCGGTCCATGCCGGAAGCCGCCGCAGAGACCCCCCGAAAGATGTTGCCGCCGCCGATGACGAGGCACACCTGTACCCCCATGTCGTGTACGGCCTTCACTTCCTGGGCGACCATGCCGACCATGGCGGGGTCGAGACCGTATTCCCGACCGCCCATCAGGCCCTCGCCCGAGAGCTTCAACAAGACGCGGCGATAGCGAGGAGCCGGCGGCATCGATGGCCTCTGGTTGACTCTTTTTTGGGCGGCACGGACCACAGGTACGCGCGCCGTGCCGCTTGTCATACTACTTCTTGAGCTGAGCGGCCACCTCCGCCGCGAAATCCTCCGATTTCTTTTCGATACCTTCGCCCAGGGCAAAGCGCAGGAAGCCGGCCAAGCGGACCGTGCCACCGACCTGCTTGGCGGCATCTTCGACGACCTTCGAAACCTTGGTCTTGCCGTCGATGACGAAGGCCTGCTCGAGCAGGACCACTTCCTGGTGGAATTTGCGCAATCCGCCCTCGACCATCTTGGCGACGATGTCGGCAGCCTTGCCGCTCTGGCCGGCCTTCTCCGCCAGCACCGACCGCTCACGCTCGATCAGCGCCTTGTCGAGGTCCGCGACCGTCAGCGACTGCGGGTTCGTCGCCGCGACATGCATGGCGAGTTGCTTGGCCAAGCCCGCGAGCTTGGTCTTGTCGCCGCTCGACTCGAGTGCCACCAGCACGCCGATCTTGCCGAGGTCCGTCGCCACCGAGTTGTGTACGTAGGCGGCGACGACACCGTCGGACACCGAGAGCGATGCCGCCCGGCGCAGGCTCATGTTCTCGCCGATCGTTGCGATGAGGTTGGTCAGCTCGGCCTGGACGTCGCGGCCGGTGCCGGGATACGGCGCGGCCGCGATCCTGGTCATGTCGCCGCCATTCTCCAGCGCGATGCGCGCCGTAGCGGCGACGAACTTCTGGAACGTCTCATTGCGGCCGACGAAGTCGGTCTCGGCATTGACCTCGACCACGGCGCCGCGATTGCCGCTGGCGACCACGCCGACCAGCCCTTCGGCGGCGACGCGGCCGGCCTTCTTGGCGGCAGCGGACAGGCCCTTGGTGCGCAGCCAGTCAACGGCCTTCTCAAGGTCGCCCTGGGTCTCGCCCAATGCCTTCTTGCAGTCCATCATGCCCGCGCCGGTCTTCTCGCGCAGTTCCTTGACGAGGGTAGCGGTGATCTCAGCCATTGCTCTTGCTCCGTTCGGTACGAGAAGGGCCGGTCTCGCGACCGGCCCCGTCGAAGTCTCCTGAGGAAGGGGCCCGCCTATTCGGCCGGTGCGGCCTCGGCGCCCTCGCCTCCCGACGGCGAGGGAACGTCCTCGACCGGCGGCTCGGAGAGTTCGCCGACGTCGCCGCCGGTAGCGGCGATCTCGGCACGGATGCCGTCGAGCACGGCCGAGGCCACCAGGTCGCAGTAAAGCGACACGGCGCGCAGCGCGTCGTCGTTGCCCGGCACCGGAAAATCGATGCCGTCGGGATCGGAGTTGCTGTCGAGCACCGCCACGATCGGGATGCCGCGCTTGCGCGCCTCCTGGACGGCGATCGATTCCTTGTTGGTGTCGATGATGAACAGCATGTCGGGCGTGCCGCCCATCTCCTTGATGCCACCCAGCGAGCGCTCGAGCTTGTCGCGTTCGCGCGTCAGGTCGAGCTGTTCCTTCTTGGTGAGGCCGACGACATCGCCTTTCAACCGGTCATCCAGCTCGCGCAGACGCTTAATCGAGGCGGAGATGGTCTGCCAGTTGGTGATCATGCCGCCCAACCAGCGGTGGTTGACGTAATACTGGCCGCAGCGCTTGGCGGCATCGGCGATGCGATCAGCGGCGGCGGCCTTGGTGCCCACGAACAGCACACGACCGCCGTTGGACACGACCTGGCGGAGCTGCTGCAGCGCCTGCTCGAGCAGCGGCACGGTCTTGGTAAGATCGATGATATGAACCCCGTTGCGCACCCCGAACAGGTACGGCTTCATCTTGGGGTTCCAGCGCCGTGTGTGGTGGCCGAAATGGACACCCGCTTCCAGCAATTGACGCATCGTGACGGTCGGCATCGCCATGCCGTTTCTCCTTTTCCGGTTGGGCCTCCGCGGGCGTCGTCCCCCTCCGCCAAGACTTCGGGGAACACCGGAGCGAGCGTCGGGATGTCTCCCCGTCGACCGCAAACCCGCGTGCGAAGTGGGCGTGGTTCTAGAGGCTAATGGGCCGGAACGCAAGCCCTGTTGAATCAAAGACTTAACGGGCCAAGTTGGCGATTTCGCGGGCCAGTTCGAGGAGCGAGAGGGGCGCGCAGCCCTCGGCCTTGTTGTTGGCGGTGATCCAGGTCCTGCGTCCCGCCTTGGATGCCCGAACCGCCATGCGCGCCAGGACACGCCGGGTCTCGCCGTCCTCGTCGACCAGCTTGTCGAACGGCTCGTATCGCTGGCGCGCGGCCTGATAGAGAAAACCCCGGTGCAGGTTCCAACGGACGATCAGGTCGCCGGGCGCCTCGCCATCCAGGACAGCCAGCGCGGCTTCCTGCCGTTCGACCTCGGGCATGCGATCATGGAGCCCGACACAGTAGCGCACGCCGACGCCGGCCAGCATGCGCATCAATCGCGGGGTGAGGAGCTCGGGGTTGCGCAATTCGATCGCATAGAGCGGCCGGCGCCCGCCGAGCTGCGCCGGCAGGGCGGCGAAGAACGCCGCCAGCCGCTCGACCAGGCTCGCCGCCTCCTCGACGAGGCCACGCGGCAGGGGCGAAATCTGGAACACCAGCGGCCCGGCCTTGCCCTCGAGTCCTTCCAGGCACGGCACGACGAATTCGCGCGCCGCAATGGCGGCATCGAGGAAGTGCGGATTGACCACCCGCCCCCTGCCCTGGTCGTCACGCATCAGGGCATCGCAGACGAGCGCAGGCGCCTTCACGACGAAACTGAAATGCGCGGGTACCTGGCCGGCGTAGCGCGCATAGTCGACGGTCGGGATCGGCGCGTAGAACGTGCGATCCAGGCTGACAGTGCGAAGCAGCGGGAACTGGGCGTAGGCGGCGAGCCCCTTGCGGCTCAGCGCGACCTGCGGATGCAGGCCGTCGTAGACCAGGTTGCGCCAGCCGGGGAAGAACCACGACGACGTGCCCAGCCGGATGTCGCGCGGCAACGCCGGCGCCTCGAGCAGGGGCGAATCGAGCGCCGGCCCGATCTCGCCGGGCGATGGTTTCGGACGCCGGGGCGGCGGCGGAGTCTCGAAGAGGCCGGGCTGCCGGCTCAAATCTCCTCCACCTGCATCACACCTGGCAGGCTGCCGATGGCGTCACGCAGCCCACCCGCGATCGAGTATGTGCCGGGAAGCGTCACTTCGGCTTCGGACTCGTCCGGCATCGGCACGACCAGCGTCACCCTGCCTCGACCGCGCTTGCCCTCCAGGTGCTTGTGCAAGGCCTCGAGGGCGACCGGATCGGCCAGCACGATCCTCAGCCCGGCGGCGGCATGTGCCACTGCATCCTCCAGTTTCTCAACCGTCTGCGCCGTGAGCTTCACCTGTTCGCCGTCGAGTCGCCCGTCGGCCGAGATCAGCACCGCCTGGCCCGCCTCGAGCAGGTTGCGTTTGCTGCCGAGCAGTTCGCTGAACACCGTGAGTTCGAAGGCACCCGACTGGTCCGAGCACTGCACAAACGCGAAGCGGTTGCCCTTGGCGGAGGTGCGCTCCATGCGATCGATCACCGTGCCGGCGAGCTTGATGCGACCCGCCACGCCGCGCGACAGCAAGGCCGGCAGGTCGGCCGCGCGCGTTACGCCCAACCGTTGCAGGCTGCGTTCGTAGGCCGCCAGCGGATGAGACGACAGATAGAAGCCGATGGCGGCAAATTCGTTCTGCAGCCGCTCCATGGGCGCCCAGTCCGACACCTTGGGCAGTTGTGGACGGCGCTGCGCGGTGTCGTCGCCGAACAGGCTGTTCTGGTCGCTGTCGCGCGTTTCGTGGATCGCCTGCGAGTGGCGGGTCAGCGCCTCGACGGCGCCGAACGCTTGCGCGCGGTTCTTGTTCAGCGTGTCGAAGGCACCGGCCCTCACGAGGCTCTCGAGCAGGCGCTTGTTGAGCACGCGCTGGTCCAGCCGCTCGGCGAAGTCGAACAGGTCCCTGAACGGTCCGTTGGCCTCGCGCTCCCCGGTCAGCCGGTTCATCGCTTCCCGTCCGACGCCCTTGATGGCGGCAAGCGCGTAGCGGATGGCTTTCTTGCCGTCCGCCGCGCGCTCGACGGTGAACTCCGCCGACGAGCGGGTCACGTCGGGCGGCAGCAGTTCGATACCGAGTTTCTCGAGGTCGCGGCGATAGCCGTTGAGCTTGTCGACGTTGCCCATGTCGAGCGTCATCGTCGCTGCGAAGAACTCGACCGGATGGTTCGCCTTCAGATAGGCAGTCTGATAGCAGACCAGCGCATAGGCCGCGGCATGGCTCTTGTTGAAGCCGTAGCCCGCGAACTTGTCGACCTGATCGAAGATCGACGACGCCCGGCTCTCTTCGACGCCGTTCTTCTTGGCGCCCTCGATGAAGTTCGCGCGCTGGGCGTCCATTTCGGCCTTGATCTTCTTGCCCATCGCCCGGCGCAGCAAGTCGGCGCCGCCCAGCGTATAGCCGGAGAGCACCTGGGCAATCTGCATGACCTGCTCCTGGTAGATCATGATGCCGTAGGTCTCCTTCAGGATTCCCTCGAGCATCGGATGCAGGTAGTCGGGTCGCTCCTCGCCGTGCTTGCGCTTGATGTAGCTCGGGATGTTCTCCATCGGCCCCGGGCGATAGAGCGCGACGACGGCGATGATGTCCTCGAAGCGGTCCGGCTTCAGCTTGCGCAGCACGTCGCGCATGCCGTTGCCTTCGAGCTGGAACACCCCCGACCCGTCGCCGCGCGCCAGCAGTTCGAACGACTTGCGGTCGTCGAGCGGCAGCTTGGCGATGTCGATCCTGTCGCGACCGATGAGCGCGCACGCCTTCTCGATCACCGTCAGCGTCTTGAGGCCGAGGAAGTCGAACTTCACCAGCCCGGCACTCTCGACCCACTTCATGTTGAATTGCGTCGCCGGCAGCGATTCCTTGTTGTCGGAATCGCGGAAAAGCGGCACCAGCTCGTCGAGCGGCCTGTCGCCGATCACCACGCCGGCGGCGTGGGTCGAGGCATTGCGATAGAGGCCCTCGAGCTGAAGCGCGAGGTCGATCAGGCGCTTGATCTCCTCGTCGGCGACGTACTGCTCCTTCAGCAGCTGCTCGGTTTCCAGCGCCTTGGCCAGGGTCACCGGATTGGCCGGGTTGTTGGGCACCAGCTTGCAGATACGGTCGACCTGGCCGTAGGGCATGCCGAGGACGCGGCCGACGTCGCGCAACACGGCGCGCGCCTGCAGCTTGCCGAAGGTGATGATCGCCGCCACGCGGTCTCGGCCGTATTCGTCGCGCACGTAGCGGATCACCTGATCGCGCTTGTCCTGGCAGAAGTCGATGTCGAAGTCCGGCATCGACACGCGCTCGGGATTGAGGAAGCGCTCGAACAGCAGGCCCCAGCGCAGCGGGTCGAGGTCGGTGATCTTGAGCGACCAGGCCACCAGCGACCCGGCCCCCGAGCCACGGCCGGGCCCGACCGGCACGTCGTGGTCCTTGGCCCACTGGATGAAGTCGGCGACGATCAGGAAGTAGCCCGCGAATCCCATCTTCTCGATCATGTCGAGTTCGTAGGCGAGCCGGTGCTCGTACTTCTCGAACGCGATCTCGCCGGACAGACGCCCCGCCGCGTTGAGCTCGTCCAGCCCCTTCCGCGCGAGCAACCGCAGCGCTTCGCCCTCCGAGCGCCCGCCGAGCTTGGTGTAGCTCGGCAGTATCGGCTTGCGCGGCAGGGGCATGTAGGCGCAGCGTCGGGCGATCGCCAGGGTGTTGTCGCAGGCCTCGGGAAGATCGGCGAACAGCCGACGCATCTCGTCGGCCGACTTGAAGTAGTGCTCGTCGGTGAGGCGTCGCCGGTTTGGATCGTCGATGTGGGCACCCTGCTCGATGCACAACAGCACGTCGTGCGCCTCGTGCATCTCCCGCCTGGGAAAATGCACGTCGTTGGTTGCGACGAGCGGCAGGCCGCGCTGGTAGGCCAGGTCGAGCAGTGGCTCCTCGATGCGGCGTTCGGCGTCTTCGCCGTGGCGCTGGACCTCGACGTAGAGCCGATCGCCGAACACCCGCTGCAGCCGTTCGACGAGGTGGGCCGCTGCGGGCGCCTGGCCGGCCCCCAACAGCCGTCCGATCGCGCTGCTCGTGCTACCGACGAACGCCAGCAGGCCGTCGCCGTGGCCTTCGAGCTCGGAAAACGGCAAGGCCGCCAGCGCCCCCAGCTTGAAGTCGAGATGCGAGCGGCTGACGAGCCGCATCAGGTTGCGATAGCCCTCCTCGCTCTGGACGAGCAGCGTCAACCAATCGACTGCCGGCAGCTTGCCGGCGACCGCGATCCCGCCCTCCTCCTCGCGGCGGATGGCAAGGTCGCACCCGACGATCGGTTGCACGCCTCCCTTGGCGGCATACTGGGAGAATTCCAGCGCGCCGAACAGGTTGTTGCGGTCGGTGACGGCGACGGCCGGCATCGCCTGTGCCGTGGCGAGCGACACGATGGTATCGATCTTGTTCGCGCCTTCGGTCAGCGAATAGGCGGAGCGGACCTTGAGATGGACGAAGTCGGCGATGGCCATGCTGCATCATCGCCGCCGATCCTGTGGAAAGTTAGGCGAATAGCGTGCCGTCGCGCAGCGTCACGGTGCGATCCACCCGCGCGGCCAGCTCCGGATTGTGAGTGGCGATCAGCGCGGCCATGCCGGTTTCACGGACCAGGGCGAGGAGCTGGCGGAAAACGCCGTCGGCCGTCGTTGCATCGAGGTTGCCCGTCGGTTCGTCGGCCAGCAGCACGCGCGGCGCATTGGCCACGGCCCGCGCGATCGCGACGCGCTGCTGCTCGCCGCCCGACATTCGCCCCGGCCGATGATCGGCGCGCTCGGCCAGCTGGACCATGGCGAGCAGCTCGATGCCTCTGCGCCGGGCCTCGTTCCGCGACAGGCCGTTCAGCATCTGCGGCAGCATCACGTTCTCGAGGGCGGAGAACTCGGGAAGCAGGTGATGGTACTGGTAGACGAAGCCGAGGAAGCGCCGGCGCAGGGCCGTCCGCTCCCGGTCGCTCAGGATGCTGGCCGGGCGGCCGTCGAGCACGACCTCGCCCTTGTCCGGCCGTTCCAGCAATCCGGCGATGTGGAGCAAGGTCGACTTGCCGCTGCCGGACTGGCCGACCAGCGCCACGATCTCGCCGGGGTGCAGATCGAGGCTGACGCCGCGCAGGACGTGCAGCCTGCGGTCTCCCTGCACGAAGGTGCGCTCGACGCCACGCAGCGACAGCGCTTCGGTCCGGTCATTCATGGCGCAACCCCTCGATCGGCTCGATCCGCGTGCTGCGCCACGCCGGATAGGCGGCCGCCGCCAGCGACAGCAGCACCGCCACGGCGACGATCGACACCACTTCGGAAGCCTCGACGCGGACCGGGACGGCGGTGATGAAGTCGACTTCGGCGGCACCGCTGCCCGGCGCCGTGACGCTCGAGAGCCATCGCCCGATCGCCGGCATGTTGGCGCAGATCGCCAGCCCCAGCGCGGCACCGGCCGCGGTGCCGACGAGGCCGACCGCGGCCGCTGCCATGAAGAAGATGCGCACGATCGAGCCCGGCGATGCCCCCATCGTGCGCAGGATCGAGATGCTGCCGCGCTTGACGCGCACCAGCATCGTGAAGCTCGCGATGACGTTCATGGCGGCCACCAGGACGATCAGCGACAGGATGATGAACATCATCACGCGCTCGACCTGCAGGGCGCCGACGAAGCGGGAATTCAAGGCGAGCCAGTCGGCGATCTCGAGATCTTCGCGCCCGAGCGAGCGCCGCAGCCATGCCGCCGCGTCGGGCGCCCGAGCGGGATCGGCGAGCTGCAGGTCGAGCGAGCTCACCGTCCGCGGTTCGAGTTCGAGGTCCTCCTCGAGCTTGTCGAGTGGCACGAACACCAGGTTGGAGTCGAACTCGAAGCGCTTGGTGAGGAAGCTGCCGAGGACGGTGTAGTCGGAGTAGCGCGGCGCGATCGTCCCCGACTCGTTCAGGCGATGGGTCGCGAGCGTCACGGTGTCGCCGACGCTCAGGTTCAGGGCCTGGCGCAAGCGGTCTCCCATCACCACGCCGCGTCCCGTGCCGAACTCCCCCGTCCCTCCCTCGACCAGGTTGCGGGTGACGATGTCGCGCGACAGCAGATCCTCGGTCCGCACGCCCCGCAGCATGGCTCCCCTGGTCTGGCCGTCGGCACTCGCCAGGGCCTGCCGCTCAAGCGTTAGGCGCACCGCCGTCACGCCCGGCGCCGCGCGGAGCTTCGCCACGAGGTCGGCATCGGCGCGCAGGCTGCCCGATTGCCCGGTCACCACGACGTGGCCGTTCATGCCGATGATCCGGCCGACCAGGCTCTCGCGGAAGCCACCCATCACCGACAGCACCACGATCAGGGTGGCGACACCGAGAGCGACGCCGATCAGGGAGAAGATCGCGATGAAGGAGACGAAGCCTTCCCGCTGCCGCGTCGCGAGGTAGCGCCAGGCGAGCCAGCGCTCGACGGGTCCGGCCGCGTCACTCACGGCGCAGCCCTTCGACCGGATCGAGGCGGGACGCCCGCGCGGCCGGATAGAGTGACGCCACCAGGGCGAAGACCATCGCCATCGCGGCGATCGCGGCGACCTCCATCCAGTCGATGTGCGCCGGTATCTCGGCCAGCAGATAGAGCGTCTCGTCGAACAGCACCAGGCCGAAGGCGCTCTGCAGCCATTGCCGCACGGCCTCGATGTTGGCGGCGAAGGCCACACCCAGCGCCACCCCCAGGACGGTGCCGACGCCGCCGATCGCCAGCCCGTCCAGAAGGAAGAGACGCATGATGGCGCCGCGCGTCGCCCCCATCGTGCGCAGGATGGCGATGTCGTTGGACTTGGTCCGCACCAGCATCACCATGCTGGAGACGATATTGAAGGCCGCCACCAGCACGATCATCGTCAGCACGAGGAACATCACGTTGGTCTGCGCCTGGATGGCGGCGAAGAAGCCGAAATTGGCCTGCAGCCAGTCGAACACCCATCCGAGCGGGCCGACGGCCTGCATCACCTTCGGGCGGACGTCGGCGGCCGATGCGCCGTCGGCGAGGAAGATCTCGATGGTGCTGATCCTCTTGCCGAGATTGAGCAGGTGCTGGACATCGACCATGGGCGCATAGACGAAGTTGGCGTCGTAGTCGTACATGCCGGCGCAGAAGATCGCCGTCACCCGGGCGGACGCCGAGCGCGGCATGACGCCGAGCGGCGTCGCCACCGAGACGGGCGACAGCAGATGGAGGCGATCTCCCACCTTCAACCCCATCAGGTCGGCGAAGCGCCGGCCGACGGCCACCGTGAAGGTGTCGCCGAAGCCATCGAGGCTGCCCCAATCCACCGCCTTGTCGTCGCCGCCGCGGCACAGGCGGCGATAGCGTTCGCGCTGCGCGGCGGGTCCCTCGATCGCCGTCGCCAGCGGCATGCGCTCGCGCAGGTCGGACGGCTCGATGCCACGCAACAGCACGCCACGCACACGATCGCCGGCGATAGCGATGACCTGCCCTTCCGCCGACGGCGTCGCCGCGGCCACGCCGGGAACGGCCCTGATCCTCGCCAGCAGGCCGGCATCGGCGACGAGGCCGCCACGACTGCCCTGCACGCCGAGCTGCCCGCTGACGCTCGACATCTGGCGCAGCATTTCGATGCGAAAGCCGTTCATCACCGACATGACGACGATCAGCGTGCCCACGCCGAGCGCGATGCCGATCAGCGAGAAGGCGGCGATCACCGAGATGAAGCCCTCCTCCCGCCGCGCCCGCAGGTAGCGGAAGGCAACCAGTCGTTCGACGGCGGCGAAGACCATGCGTCAGGCGAAGCGCGCCACGATCTGCCCGGGCGGCAGTTCCTCGCGCACGCCGGTCTTGCGGTTCTTCAGCTCGACCTTGCCCGCCGCGAGGCCCTTGGGGCCGACGATCGCCTGCCAGGGGATGCCGATCAGGTCCATGTCGGCGAACTTGGCGCCCGGCCGCAGGTCGCGGTCGTCGTGCAGGACGTCGACACCCTTGGCCCGCAGCGCCGCGTAGAGCTTGTCGCAGGCCGCGGCGACGGCGCCGTCGTCGGGCTTGAGGTTGACGATGGCGACGCGGAACGGCGCCACCGATTCGGGCCACACGATGCCCGCATCGTCGTGGCTCGCCTCGATGATGCCGCCGACCAGGCGCGACACGCCGATGCCGTAGGAACCCATCTCGACCGTCACCGGTTCGCCCTTGGGGCCCGCGATCACGGCGTTCATCGGCTTGGAGTACCTGGTGCCGAAGTAGAAGATGTGGCCGACCTCAATGCCGCGGGCGGCGAGGCGTTGGTCCTCCGGCAGCTTCTCGAACGCCGCCTTGTCGTGCATCTCGTCGGTCGCGGCGTAGAGCGACGTCCATTCGTTCACGATGGACTGCAGATCCGAGCCGTAGTCGATCGTCCGGCTCAGGATGTCCTTGTCGACCAGGCCTTTGTGGCAGAACACCGCGCTCTCGCCAGTTTCCGCCAGGACGATGAACTCGTGGCTGAGATCGCCGCCGATCGGCCCGGTGTCGGCGCGCATCGGGATCGCCTTCAGACCCATGCGGGCGAAGGTGCGCAGGTAGGCGACGAACATCTTGTTGTAGGAATGCGTCGCGCCTGCCTTGTCGAGGTCGAAGGAATAGTTGTCCTTCATCAGGAACTCGCGGCCGCGCATCACGCCGAAACGCGGTCGCACTTCGTCGCGGAATTTCCACTGTATGTGGTAGAGGTTCCGGGGCAGGTCGCGATAGCTCTTCACGCCGTCGCGGAAGAGCACGGTGATCATCTCCTCGTTGGTCGGCCCGAACAGCATCTCGCGGTCGTGCCGGTCCTTGATCCGCAGCATCTCCGGGCCATAGGCGTCATAGCGGCCGCTCTCGCGCCACAGATCGGCCGACTGGATGGTCGGCATCAGCACTTCCTGGGCGCCCGACGCGTCCTGCTCCTCGCGCACGATGCGCTCGATGTTCTTCAGCACGCGGAAACCCAGAGGCAGCCAGGCGTAGATGCCGGCGCTGGTCTGGCGGACCAGCCCGGCGCGCAGCATCAGGCGGTGTGAAACGATCTGCGCCTCGGCCGGCGTCTCCTTCAGGGTGGGCAGGAAATACTGGCTCATCCGCATGCTGAATCGGTCCTCGCTGGGCGCTTCCGGGGGCGGCGCGGACTGTAGGGAACGGTCCCCCGCTTGGCAAACCGCAGCGGCGGCGACTGGATTTGCACAGGCCGATGCCCGCACACTGCCCGCAATATCGGGGGAGATACCAACGAATGCTCGAGCAGATATTCAAGCTGAGCGAGAACAGGACGACGGTGCGAACGGAGCTCGTGGCCGGACTCACGACCTTTCTCACCATGGCCTACATCATCTTCGTCAATCCACAGATCCTGAGCGCCGCCAAGATGCCGGGGGACGCGGTGTTCGTCTCGACCTGCGTCGCCGCCGCCGTCGGCTGCTTCCTGATGGCGTTCCTCGCCAACTATCCGATCGCGCTCGCGCCGGGCATGGGGTTGAACGCCTACTTCGCCTTCGGCGTGGTGGGTGGCATGGGCTTCAGCTGGCAGGTGGCGCTGGGCTGCGTGTTCCTGTCGGGCATCCTGTTCTTCATCATCAGCGTGCTGCCGCTGCGCGAATGGATCGTCAACGCGATCCCGAAGTCGCTCAAGATGGCGATCGCCGCCGGCATCGGCCTGTTCCTGGCGCTGATCGCACTCAAGAACGCCGGCATCGTCATCGGCAGCGAGGCCACGCTCGTGAAGCACGGCAATCTGGCGAGCTGGCCGGTCGCCATGGCGACCCTGGGATTCTTCCTCATCGTCGCCCTCGAGCATCGCCGGATCATCGGCGGCGTCATCATCGGCATCCTCGCCGTCACCATCGCCTCCATCCTGATGGGTCATCAGAAGTTCGGCGGCATCTTCGACATACCGCCCTCGATCGGCCCCGTCTTCCTGCAGATGGACCTGGCGGGCGCCTTCCATGTCGGTCTGATCACCGTGGTTTTCGCCTTCCTGTTCGTCGACCTGTTCGACAACACCGGCACGCTGATCGCGCTCGCTCATCGCGCCGGCTTCATGCGGCCGGACGGCACCGTGCCGCGCCTGCGCGGCGCCCTGCTCGCCGACAGCGGCGCCGCCATGGCCGGTGCCGCGATCGGCACCTCGACCACGACGAGCTACATCGAGAGCGCCGCAGGCATCAATTCGGGCGGCCGGACCGGCCTGACCGCGGCAACCGTCGGCGTGCTCTTCCTGCTGGCGCTGTTCGTGTCACCCCTCGCCGGCTCGATCCCCGCCTATGCCACCGCACCGGCGCTGCTCTATGTCGCCAGCCTGCTGGCACGCGGGCTCGTCGAGATCGAATGGAACGACATCACCGAGGCCGCGCCCGCCGTCATCACGGCGCTGGCGATGCCGTTCACCTTCTCGATCGCCGAAGGGATCGCCTTCGGATTCATTTCGTACGCCGGCATCAAGCTGGTTGCCGGACGCTGGCAGGATATCCATCCCGCCGTCGCCACCCTCGCTGTGCTGTTCGTGATCAAGTACGTGGTGATCGGATGATCAGACAACGGACGCGGAAATTTGTTTGATGTCGAACGACTCGCCGCGTTAACAATCGTTCTAATCGGCAGAAGCCACCGAAATAAAAGGTCTTGGCAATCGTCATGCCGCCATGTACACAGCCTACGACTTAGGCGCAGCCTGAGTTTAGGGAGGAGAGCGGCGCAAAGCCGCCTTACGAGGAGCTTCGGGGCAGAGAGGCGGCGGGCAAAGCCCGCCGTTTTCTTTTCAAAGGCTTAAGAGCCGTTCTTGATATTTTACTTTAATTTCCTTCGACCAGCCGGCGGAAGCTGAAGACGTCGGCTCGATGAAGCAAATAAAACCCCAGCCAGAGCACGGCGGCGACGACCGACGTGATGGCCGCCTTGCGCCGCAGTTGCGGCCGCTCGGGCGCTCCGGGATCCTGACCGCGCCCCGGTTTCTCGACCCGCCGGACACCGAGCGGCAGGATCGCGAAGAGCACCGTCCACCAGATCACCAGGTAGACCGTGATGCCGGTGGCCCATCCCATGCGCCGCCCCTAGACCTGCTCGAGCTCGATCAGGGTGCCCGTGAAATCCTTGGGATGGAGAAAGAGCACAGGCTTGTCGTGCGCCCCGATCTTCGGCTCGCCATCGCCCAGCACGCGGGCACCGCCGGCCTTGAGCTTGTCGCGGGCGGCATAGATGTCCTCGACCTCGTAGCAGACGTGATGGATACCGCCGTCGGCGTTTCGCGCGAGGAAATTGGCGATCGGCGACTTCTCGCCGAGCGGATGAAGCAGTTCGATCTTGGTGTTGGGCAACTCGACGAAGACGACCGTGACCCCGTGGTCCGGCTGGGCCTTCGGCGCGCTGACCTTGGCCCCCATCACCGTACGATAAAGCTCCGCCGCCCTTGCGAGGTCCGGCACGGCGATGGCGATGTGGTTGAGGCGACCGATCATGCCGTTTAGATGCGGACGATGTGCACGTCCGTCAACGGCTTCTTGCCGACATGCGCGCGGACGACACGTCGCACCGCCCGCCCCGCCGCTTCCCTGATCCGCTGGTCGTCGCCACGTTCTCCCTGGCTCAGATCGGCCAGCATCTCCTTCAACCCGGCGACGATGCCCGGCACAAGCTCCCCGTCGGCGTCGTCGATGCCGCGCAGGGAGACCACCGGTTCGGCCGCTGCCCGCCCTTGCCTGTCGAGCACCAACGTAGCGGCCGCCGAGCCGTTCCACAACAGCTTGCGGCGCTCGCGCAGGGACTCGCCGTCCAGCGCGACGAGAGTGTCGCCGTCGCGCGCCAGGCGGCCGACCGGGACGTGGTCGACGATCTCGGCCGGTCCCGGCGCGAGGCGAACCAGCGAGCCGTTCGGCGCCACGACGGTCTCGGGCACCTGGCAGGCCCGCGCCAGGGCGGCGTGCTCCACCATGTGGCGAACCTCGCCATGGACCGGCACGGCGATGCGCGGCCGTATCCACTGGTAGACCCGCACGAGTTCGTCGCGCGCGGGATGGCCCGAGACGTGGATGTCGGCCTCGCGGTCGGTGATCACCTCGACGCCGCGCGCCAGCAGCGCGTTGTGCAGGCGGCCGACGGCCCGCTCGTTGCCGGGGATGATCCGCGCCGAGAAGATGGCGGTGTCGCCCTCCTCGAGCACCAGGTCGCGATGGTCGTCGCCGGCGAGCTTGGCCATCGACGCCCGCGGTTCGCCCTGGCTGCCGGTGCAGATGAACAGCACCTTGTCGCGCGGCAGGTAGCCTGCCGACCGTTCGTCGACACAGGCGGGAAAATCGAGCAGGTAGCCGCACTCCTGCGCGGCGTCGACCATGCGCTGCAACGCGCGGCCCGAGAGCACGGGATGGCGGCGCGCCGCGACGGCCGCCTTGGCGATGCTTTCCACCCGCGCCAGGTTGGAGGCAAAGCACGTCACCGCGACGCGGCCGCGACGGCTGGCGACCAGCTTCTCGAGATTGAGGCGCACGGACGCCTCCGAACCCGCCTCGCCCTCGACGAAGACATTGGTGCTGTCGCAAACCATCGCGAGGGCACCCTCCTCGCCGATGCGCCGCAGCGTCTCCTCGTCGGTGACGTCGCCCAGCAACGGCTCGGGATCGATCTTCCAGTCGCCGGTGTGGAACACCGTACCCAGCCCGGTGCGGATGGCCAGCGCATTCGGCTCGAGGATCGAATGCGTCATGGTGATCAGCTCGAGGTCGAAGGGACCGATCCGGAAGCGGGCGCGCAGCGGGATCTCCGTGATCGGCACGGCGTCCATCAGGCCGGCCTCGGCGAGCTTGCGCCGCAGCACCGAGGCGGCGAAGGGCGTGGCATAGACCGGCGCCTGCAGCCGGGGCCAGAGATCGGCGACGGCGCCGAGATGGTCCTCGTGCGCGTGCGTGAGCACGATGCCGGCGAGCCGCTCCCGCCGCTCCACGATGAAGGCGGGATCGGGCATGATCACCTCGACGCCCGGCATCGAATCGTCGCCGAACGCGATGCCGAGATCGACCATCAGCCACTTGCCGGCGTGGCCGTAGAGGTTGAGGTTCATGCCGATCTCGCCCGCGCCGCCGAGCGCGAGGAACAGCAGTTCGTCGCCGGCCGGTACGGTCATTTGCGGCTGCGGCGATGGATCTCGATCAGCCCCCGCACCGTGATGTCCGGGACGACCTGCTCGATCACGCCGGTCGCCCCCTCGAACACCGGCGCGAGGCCGCCGGTCGACACCACCTTCATGGGACGGCCGAACTCGGCCTTGATGCGGGCGACGATGCCCTCGATCAGGCCGACATAGCCCCAGAACACGCCGGAGTGCATGCATTCGATCGTGTTGACGCCGATCACGCGCCGGGGCCGTTCAACGACGATCCGCGGCAGCAGCGCGGTCGCATTGACCAGCGCCTCGATGCTGAGATTGATGCCCGGTGCGATCACGCCGCCGCAGTAGCTGCCGTCCTCGTCGACGACGTCGAAGGTGGTGGCGGTGCCGAAGTCGACGATTATCATCGGGGTCTTCGGGAACAGCACGGCCGCCCCGACCGTGTTGCAGATGCGGTCGGCGCCCGCGCCCTGGCCCTTGACCTCGATGCCGTAGGTCACGCTCGGCTCCCCGAGGACCAGAGGTGTGCAGTCGAAATAGCGGGTGCACAGGCGCCGCAGGTTGAACGTCGCCTGCGGCACCACGCTGGCGATGATGGCGTCGGTGATGGCGCCTGTGTCGATGCCTTCCATTTTCATCAGCTGGAACAACCACACGGCATGCTCGTCGGCGGTGCGCATGGCGGAGGTGTGCTGGCGCCACTCGCCGACGATCCGGTCGCCGTCGATCACGCCGAACTTGACGTTGGTGTTGTTGGCATTGATGGCCAGAAGCATCGTCCTACTCCCTCAAGCGGCGCGGCCGAGCAGTTCGCCCGACGTGATCTTGCGTCGGCCGTCGGCCGTCTCGAGCAGCAGCGCCCCGCTGGCGTCGAGGCCGGCAAAGCGGCCCTCGACCAGCTCCTCGCCCAGCCTGACGCTGACCTCGGCGCCGAGCGGGCCGGCCTTGGCGAGCCATTCCCGGCGGGCGGCCTCGAAGCCCTGCGATCGCCAGTCGGCGAGACGACGCGCCAGGGCGCCGGCCAGCCCCTGCAATGCCGCCTCGACCGTGCCGCCGAGGCAAGCCCCCGGATAACGCATGTCGGGCAGCTCCGGGGCGAAGTCGACATTGACGCCAATGCCCAGCACCACATACTCGACCTCGCCACCGTGCCCGATCGAGCTCTCCGGCAGGATTCCCGCGAGCTTGCCGCCCCCGACCAGGACGTCGTTCGGCCATTTGAGCCGCACGTCGCGCCCGGCCGGCACGAGGTCGGCAACGGCGAGGGCCGCCACGAAGCCGAGCTCGGCCGCCCGTGCCGCCGCACAGCGTGGGCGAACGACGGTCGAGCTGTAGAGATTGCCGGGCGGCGACACCCAGATCCTGCCGCGACGGCCGCGGCCACCCGTTTGCCGGCGGGCCCACACCAGCGTGCCCTCGGGCGCGCCCTGCTCGGCGAGGCGAGCGGCTTCGTCGTTGGTGCTGCCGACGCTGTCCATGGCGACCAGCGTCCACCCGTCCGGCAGGACGGGCGCCGATGTCACGGGAACAGGCCCTTGGCGGCCGCCTCGGCGATCACGCTGAGCGGCTGAGGTGCCAGCGAGAACACGGCGACCAGCACGGCGGCGACGAAGGCGACCACGCGATTGACGCCGAGCGCCGACCGGTCGAGCGCCTCGGCCGGCTCGTCGAAATACATCACCTTGACGATGCGCAGATAGTAGTAGGAGGCCACGACGGAGGCGAGGACGCCCAGCACGGCCGGCCAGAAGAGCTTGGCCTCGACCGCGGCCATGAAGATGTAGAGCTTGCCCCAGAAGCCGGCGAGCGGCGGGATGCCCGCGAGCGAAAACATGAACAGCAGCATGGCGAGCGCCATCATCGGCTGGCTGCGGGCGAGCCCGGCCAGGTCGGAGATGTTCTCGACCATGATGTCGCGGCGCTTCATCATCAGGATGACGGCGAACACGCCGAGCGACATCACCAGGTAGATGGCGAGATAGAAGACCACCGCCTGGATGCCCTTCTCGCTGCCGCTCGCCACGCCGAGCAGGATGTAGCCGACGTTGCCGATCGACGAATAGGCCATCAGGCGCTTGATGTTGGGCTGGCGCAGCGCAGCGAAGGCGCCGAGCGCCATCGACAGGATGGCGGCGGCGACGATGATCTGCTGCCACTGCGGGAACAGCGGCTTGAAAGGCCCCATCAGCACCGAAATCGTCAGCGACACGGCGGCGATCTTGGGTGCCACCGCGAACAGCGCGGTCACCGGCGTCGGTGCGCCTTCGTAGACGTCGGGCGTCCACATGTGGAACGGCACGGCCGAAATCTTGAAGGCCAGACCGGCGACCACGAACACCAGGCCGACGACGACGCCGATCTCGCCGCTCTTGCCGCCGGCCAACGCCTCTGCGATCTGCACGAAGGCCGTGCCGCCGCAGAAACCGTAGATCAGCGAGGCACCGAACAGCAGCATGCCGGACGCCACCGAGCCCAGGACGAAGTACTTCACGCCGGCCTCGGTCGAGCGCACGCTGTCGCGGTGGAACGCGGCGATGACGTACAGCGCCAGCGACTGAAGCTCGAGCCCGACATAGAGCGCCATCAGATCGTTGGCGGAGATCATCAGCATCATGCCGAGCGTGGCCAGCGCCACCAGCAGCGGATACTCGAAGCGCCAGGCCTGCACGCGCTCGAAATAGGCACGCGACATCAGGATGGCGACGGCGGACCCGACCAGCACGAACACCTTCATCGTCGCCGTCAGGCGGTCGACGACGAACAGGGACGCGAAGGCCGTTCCCTCGCGGTAGGGGAAGAACAGCAGCGCGGCCGTCACCAGCAGCGCCGCGGCGGTCGCCAGCGAGACGAACGGCGTCGAGGCTTCGCCGCGCAGCACGCCGTAGACCAGCAGCAGCGACGTGACGGCCGCCAGGAAGATTTCCGGCCGAGCCAGTGTCCAGGATTCGAGACCAAGCAGCATTCTTCTACCCCCGCCCGGTCACGGCGCCAGCGCGGCGGTGCGCGCGAGCTTGAGCGCCGCCTGATAGTCGCCGATCAACTTGTCGACCGACGGCGCCATCGGGTCGAGAAACGAGTTGGGATGTATGCCCATCCACAGCGTGATCAGCACCAGTGGCGCGAAGACCAGCACTTCCCGCGGCTTCATGTCCATGATCGCCTTCAGGGAATCCTTCGTCAGCTCGCCGAAGACGATCTTGCGGTAGAGCCAGAGCGCATAGGCCGCGCCGAGGATCAGGCCCGTCGCGGCCAGGAAGGCGACCCAGGTGTTGGCCTTGAAGGCGCCGACCAGCACGAGGAACTCGCCGACGAAGCCCGACAGGCCGGGCAGGCCCACGCTCGCCAGGGTGAAGAACATGAAGACGAAGGCGTAGCGCGGCATGCGGTGGACGAGGCCGCCATAGGCCTCGATCTCGCGCGTGTGCATGCGGTCGTAGACCACGCCGACGCACAGGAAGAGCGCGGCCGAGACGATGCCGTGGCTCAGCATCTGGAAGATCGAGCCCTGCAGGCCCTGCATGTTCATGACGTAGATGCCGATCGTCACGAATCCCATGTGGGCGACCGACGAATAGGCGATCAGCTTCTTCATGTCCTCCTGCACCAGCGCGACCAGCGAGGTGTAGATGACGGCGACGATCGACAGGCCGAACACCAGCGGGGCGAAGTACTGCGTCGCCTCGGGCATCAGCGGCACCGAGAGCCGGATGAAGCCGTAGCCGCCCATCTTCAGGAGCACGCCCGCCAGGATGACCGAACCCGCGGTCGGCGCCTCGACGTGGGCGTCGGGCAGCCAGGTGTGGACCGGCCACATCGGCACCTTGACGGCGAACGACGCGAAGAAGGCCAGCCACAGCCAGAATTGCCACTGGAACGGCAGGTCGAGCTGCTCGAACGCCGTCGGCAGGTCCGTGGTCCCGATCTGCCAGTAGATGGCGATGATCGCCAGCAGCATCAGCACCGAACCGAGGAGCGTATAGAGGAAGAACTTGAAGGCCGCGTAGACGCGCCGCTTGCCGCCCCATACGCCGATGATCAGGAACATCGGGATCAGCACGCCCTCGAAGAAGACGTAGAACAGCGCGAGGTCGAGGGCGCAGAACATGCCGACCATGAAGGTCTCGAGCACGAGGAACGCCACCATGTATTCCTTGACGCGGTTCTCGATCGATTCCCAGCTCGCCAGGATGCAGAGCGGTGTCAGCAGGGTCGACAGCAGCACGAAGAACAGCGAGATGCCGTCGATGCCCATGTGATAGCCGATCTTCAGCGCCGGCACCCAGGCGGCCTTCTCCTCGAACTGGAAGCCCGCCCTGGTCGGATCGAAGTTGATCCACAGCAGCAGGGAGATCAGGAACGTCGCCACCGAGGTGACCAGCGCCACGCTCCGGCAGTTGCGATCGACCGCTTCCTTGGGCCCGTTCACGACGAGGCAGAAGGCGGCACCGACCAGCGGCAGGAAGGTGACCAGGGAAAGGATGGGCCAGTTCGTCATCGGCCTATTTCCCGCCCAGCACCGGATACATGAAATACGTCACCACGGCCGCCACGCCGACCAGCATGACGAAGGCATAGTGGTAGAGGTATCCGCTCTGGAAGCGGCTGAGCACGCCGGCCATGTCCTGGGCGCGCGCCGCGATGCCGTCGGGCCCGAGTCCGTCGATGACGGCGCCGTCGCCCTTCTTCCAGAACACCCTGCCGATCGCCAGCGACGGCTTGACGAAGATCGCGTCGTAGATCTCGTCGAAGTACCACTTGTTGAAGAACAGCGCGTGCACGCCGCGGAACGCGGCGACCGTCTTCGCCGGCAGGGCGGGATTGACGACGTAGTAGTAGTAGCTGAGCGCGATGCCCGACACTGCCATGACCAGCGGCAGGACCTTGACCCAGAACGGCACCTCGTGGGCGTGGTGCAGGATCTCCTCGGTCGACTTCACTGCGATGGACGTGCCCCAGAACGAGCGCCAGGTATCGCCGACGAACCAGTCGTAGGCGACGAAGCCCGACAGCACCGCGCCCGCCGCCAGGACGTAGAGGGGGATGAGCATGACCATCGGCGATTCGTGGGCGTGATCCCAGGTGTGATGGTCGCCGCGATACTTGCCGTAGAAGGTCATGAACATCAGCCGGGTCGCATAGAACGCGGTCATGAAGGCGGCCGCGACACCGAGCCAGAAGGCGATCGTGCCGACCGTGGAATGCGCGCCGAACGACGATTCGAGGATGATGTCCTTGGAATAGAAGCCGGCGAAGCCGATGCCGTGGCCGAGAATGGCCGGGACGCCGATGCCGGCGAGCGCAAGCGTGCCGATCCACATCAGCACGAAGGTCTGCGGCGCCTTCTCGCGCACGCCACCCATCTGCCGCATGTCCTGCTCGTGGTGCAGGCAATGAATGACCGAGCCCGACCCGAGGAACAGCAGCGCCTTGAAGAAGGCGTGGGTCATCAGGTGGAACATCGCCGCGGAATAGGCGCCGACGCCGGCGGCGAAGAACATGTAGCCGAGCTGGCTGCAGGTCGAGTAGGCGACCACGCGCTTGATGTCGAACTGCGTCAGGCCGATCGTCGCGGCGAAGAACGCCGTCGCCGCACCCACCAGCGTCACCACCTGCAGCGCGATCGGCGCCAGCTCGAAGAGCGGCGACAGGCGGCAGACCATGAACACGCCGGCCGTCACCATGGTCGCCGCATGGATCAACGCGGAAACCGGGGTCGGGCCTTCCATCGCGTCCGGCAGCCAGGTGTGCAGGCCGAGCTGGGCCGACTTGCCCATGGCGCCGACGAACAGCAGGAGGCACGCGGTCTCCAGCGCCGGCAGATCCATGCCGAGGAACTGAATGCGCATCGCCGCCATGTCCTGGCCCTTGGCGAAGATCTCGGTGAAGCCGACCGAGCCCGACAGCATCCAGACGGCGAAGATGCCGAGCGCGAAGCCGAAATCGCCGACGCGGTTGACGATGAACGCCTTCATCGCCGCGGCGTTGGCCGACGGGCGGTCGTACCAGAAGCCGATCAGCAGGTACGAGGCGAGGCCCACGCCCTCCCAGCCGAAGAAGAGCTGCACCAGGTTGTCGGCCGTCACCAGCATCAGCATGAAGAAGGTGAACAGGCTGAGATAGGACATGAAGCGCGGGATCGACGTGTCCTCGGCCATGTAGCCGACCGAATAGACATGGACCATCGACGACACGCCGGTCACCACGATCAGCATGACCGCGGTCAGGGTGTCGACCCTCAGCGACCACTCGACGTTGAGCGTGCCGGAGTCGATCCAGCCGAACAGGTGGACGATCACGACCTTGGCGTTCTCCGGCCCGAAGCCGATGCCGATGAAGACGTAGACCGAGAGCGCGGCGGAGATCAGGAGCGCGGCGCAGGTGACGATCTGGGCCGGCCGGTCGCCGATGACGCGGCAGAACAGCCCGGCGACCGCCGCGGCGACCAGCGGCAGGAAGACGATGAGCTTGATGGCAAGATCCATGACGCCGCGCCTAGCCCTTCATCTCGTTGATGTCCTCGACCGCGATGGTGCCGCGATTGCGGAAGTAGACTACGAGGATGGCGAGACCGATCGCCGCCTCGGCCGCCGCCACGGTCAGCACCAGCATGGCGAAGACCTGGCCGACGACGTTGCCCTGGAAGCTCGAGAAGGCGACCAGGTTGATGTTCACGGCGAGCAGCATGAGCTCGACGCACATCAGGATGACGATGACGTTGCGGCGATTGAGGAAGATGCCGAGCACGCCCATCGTGAAGAGGACGGCGGCGACCCCGAGATAATGGCCGAGCCCGATCGCGAGCATCACACGCCTCCCCGCGTCGGCACCTTGACCAGCGTCACCGTCTCTTCCTTGGAGCGGTAGAGCTGCTCGCCGATCTTCTGCCGGCGCACGCCGGGGCGGTGGCGCAGGGTCAGCACGATGGCGCCGATCATGGCGACCAGCAGAACGAGGCCCGCCACCTGGAAGAGGTAGAAATACTGCGTGTAGAGCACCCGGCCGATCGCCCGCGTATTGTCGACGCCGAGGCTTTGCACGCCGGCCTTGCTCAACGCCTGGATTGTCTCGGACGACCCGCCCAGCACGCCGAGGCCGACGAAAATCTCGGCGAGCAGCACGAGCCCGATCAGGCCGCCGACCGGCAGGTATTTCAGGAAGCCGGCGCGCAGTTCGGCGACGTTGATGTCGAGCATCATCACGACGAACAGGAACAGCACCGCCACGGCGCCGACATAGACGATGATCAGGATCATGGCGATGAACTCGGCGCCGATCAGCACGAACAACGCGGCGGCGTTGAAGAACGCCAGGATCAGGAACAGCACGGAATAGACCGGATTGCGCGACACCACGACCATCGCGCCCGACACCATCGTGACGATGGCGAACACCCAGAATGCCAGGGCCTGCAGGATCATCTTGCCGTTTCTCCCCCCGGCCCGTTCAACGGTAGTTCGCTTCGGCGCGCAGGTTGGCGGCGATCTCGCTCTCCCAGCGGTCACCGTTCGCGAGCAGCCTGTCCTTGTCGTACATCAGCTCCTCGCGCGTCTCGGTGGCGAACTCGAAGTTCGGGCCCTCGACGATGGCATCGACCGGGCATGCCTCCTGGCAAAGACCGCAGTAGATGCACTTGGTCATGTCGATGTCGTAGCGCGTCGTGCGGCGGCTGCCGTCGTCGCGCGGCTCAGCCTCGATGGTGATGGCCAACGCCGGGCACACCGCCTCGCAAAGCTTGCAGGCGATGCAGCGCTCCTCGCCATTGGGATAGCGGCGCAGCGCATGCTCGCCGCGGAAGCGCGGACTGAGCGGGCCCTTCTCGTAGGGGTAGTTCACCGTGACCTTGGGCTTGAACATGTAGCTCAAGGTCAGGGCGAAGCCGCGGACCAGCTCGGTCAGCAGGAAGGAGCGCGCGGTACGGTCGAGAGATGCCATGGTCGGTCTCTCCTACTTGCCGGGGACCCAGCCGCCGAACTGCAGCACGGCGGCGGTGATGACGACCCAGCCGAGCGACACCGGCAGGAAGACCTTCCAGCCCAGCCGCATCAGCTGGTCGTAGCGGTAGCGAGGCAGCGTGCCCTTGGTCCAGCTGAAGACGAAGAGCAGGAAGGCGATCTTGAGGGCGAACCAGACGACGCCCGGCACCCAGGTGAACGGCGCGTAGGGGATCGGCGACATCCAGCCGCCGAGGAACAGCACCGCTCCCAGCGCCGACAGCAGGATCATGTTGGCGTACTCGCCGAGGAAGAACAGGCCGAAGGTCATCGCCGAATACTCGGTGTGGAAGCCCGCCACCAGCTCGGCTTCCGACATCGGCAGGTCGAAAGGCGTGCGGTTGGTCTCGGCCAGCGCCGAGACGAAGAAGATGACGAACATCGGCAGCAGCGGCAGCCAGTACCAGTTCCAGAACCAGCCCGACTGGGCGAGCACCACCTGGCTGAGGTTGAGCGAGCCGACGCAGAGCAGCACGGTGATCAGCACGAAGCCGATCGAGACCTCGTAGGACACCATCTGCGCCGCCGAGCGCAAGGCGCCGAGGAAGGCGTATTTCGAGTTCGACGCCCAGCCGGCGATGATGATGCCGTAGACGCCGAGCGAGGAGATGGCGAAGAGATAGAGGATGCCGACATTGATGTCGGCGATCACCCAGCCGTCGTCGAACGGCACCACCGCCCAGGCGATCAGCGCGGTGACGAAGGTGATCATCGGCGCCAGGATGAACAGCACGCCGTTGGCGCTCGACGGGACGATCGTCTCCTTGAGCACCAGCTTCAGCCCGTCGGCGAAGGGCTGCAACAGGCCGAACGGCCCGACCACGTTGGGACCGCGCCTGAGCTGGATGGACGCCCAGACCTTGCGATCGACGTAGGTCATGTAGGCGACCGCAACGAGCAGCGGCACGGTCACGGCGAGGCATTGCAGCAGGATCAGGATGCCCTGTCCGAGCCAGTGCGTGGTGAGGAAGTGGACGATGTCGGCGATCATTCGCTACTCCGCCGCCAGGAGCTGGCGGCGCGACGCGACGCACTCCGCCATGGTCCGCGACGCGCGGCTGATCGGGTCGGTCATGTAGAAATTCGCGATCGGCGAGGCGAACGGCGCGTCGGATACGGCGCCGGGCTTGCCGAAATCCCCCCACTCGCCGGCCGCCTGCTGGTCGAGCCGCGCGAAGACCTTGTTCACCGCCACCAGGCGCGCGCGCGCCTGCTCGATCGTGTCGTAGGGCAAGGTGCGGTCGAGACGTTCCGAAAGCGCGCGCAGGATCGCCCAGTCCTCGCGCGCCTCGCCCGGCGGAAAGCCCGCGCGGAACGTCGTCTGCACCCGGCCCTCGGTGTTCACATAGGTCGCCGACTTCTCGGTGTAGGCCGCGCCCGGCAGCACGACGTCGGCGCGATGGGCACCGGCATCGCCGTGATGGCCCTGGTAGATCACGAAGGCCTTGCCCAGGCGCTTCATGTCGATCTCGTCGGCCGCCAGCAGATAGACCGCATCGATCTCGCGCTTCTCGCAGCCCTCGAGGATGCCCGCCACGTCGCGTCCACCGGCGCCGGGCACCAACCCGAGGTCGAGGCCGCCGACGCGCGCCGCCGCCGTGTGCAGCACGGCAAAGCCGTTCCAGTCCTCGCGCACGGCATTCGCCTTCTCGGCGACCTCGCGTGCGAGCGCGAGGACCGCCGAGCCGTCTTCGCGCGCCAGCGCTCCCATGCCGACGACGATCAACGGATTCTTCGCCGCCTTCAGCGTGTCGAGAAATGAGAGCCTGCCCTCGGCCAGCTCGTGCAGCGTCGCGGGGCCGGCGCCCAGCCGCTCGACCGGATAGGTCAGGTCCACCGCGGGGCCGATGCTGGCGATCCTGCAGCGGCCGGCGAGGTGGCGCTTGCGGATGCGCGCATTGAGCACCGGCGCCTCGGCGCGGGGGTCGGTGCCGACCAGCAGGATCGCGTCGGCACGGTCGATGCCGCGGATGCCCGGATTGAAGATGTAGCCGCCGCGCACGCCGGCTTCGAGCCTGGCGCCGTCCTGGCGGCAATCGATGTTGGGCGAGCCCAGCGCCGCCATCAGATCCCCGAGCGCCATCATCGACTCGGCGTCGCACTGGTCGCCGGCGATGGCGGCGATCTTGCTGCCGTCGATGCCCTTGATCCGGTTGGCGATCGCGGCGAAGGCTTCATCCCAGGTCGCCGCGACCAGCCGGCCCTCGCGGCGCACATAGGGCCGATCGAGCCGCTGATAGCGAAGCCCGTCGATGGCGTGGCGCGTCTTGTCGGATATCCACTCCTCGTTGACGTCGTCGTTGAGACGCGGCAGCACGCGCATCACCACGCCGTCGCGCGTGTCGAGGCGTATGCTGGAGCCGAGCGCATCCAACACGTCGATCGATTCGGTCTTGTGCAGTTCCCAGGGACGGGCCTCGAAGGCATAGGGCTTGGAGGTCAGCGCGCCGACCGGGCAGAGATCGACGAGGTTGCCGGCGAGCTCGGTGGAGAGCGCGTGCTCGACGTAGGTCGTCACTTCCATGCTCTCGCCGCGCCCCGTCGCGCCCAGCTCCTCGACGCCCGCCACTTCGGTGGCGAAGCGGATGCAGCGCGTGCAGTGGATGCAGCGGTTCATCGAGGTCTTGACCAGCGGGCCCAGTTCCTTGTCCGGCACCGCCCGCTTGTTCTCGTGGTAGCGGCTGCGGTCGAAGCCGTAGGCCATCGCCTGGTCCTGCAGGTCGCACTCGCCGCCCTGGTCGCAGATCGGGCAGTCGAGCGGATGGTTGATCAGCAGGAACTCCATCACGCCCTTGCGCGCCTTGATGATGGTCGGCGTGGTGGTGAAGATTTCCTGCTTGTCGGCGACGGGCAACGCGCAGCTCGCCTGCGGCTTGGGCGGGCCGGGCTTCACCTCGACCAGGCACATGCGGCAATTGCCGGCGATCGACAGCCGCTCGTGGTAGCAGAAGCGCGGAATCTCGAGGCCGGCCAGCTCGCAGGCCTGCAGCACCGTGATGCCGGCGGGCACCTCGATCTCCTTGCCGTCGATCTTGACTATGGGCATCGCGAACTCCCTGCCCTATTCCGCCGCCAGCTTTTCGGTGCGCGCGCGGATGCGGCGCTCCATCTCCGGGCGGAAATGGCGGATCAATCCCTGGATCGGCCAGGCGGCGGCGTCGCCCAGCGCGCAGATCGTGTGGCCTTCGACCTGTCGCGTGACGTCCTCCAGCGCGTCGATCTCGTCGAGCCGCGCCTTGCCGAGCACCATGCGCTCCATCACCCGCCACATCCAGCCGGTGCCCTCGCGGCACGGCGTGCACTGGCCGCAGCTCTCGTGCTTGTAGAAGTAGCTGAGACGCGCGATCGCCTTGATGACGTCGGTCGACTTGTCCATCACGATCACGGCCGCCGTGCCGAGGCCTGACTTCTGGTCGCGCAGCGAGTCGAAATCCATCAGGACGGTGTCGCAGATCGACTTCGGCAGCAGCGGCACCGAGGCACCGCCCGGGATGACCGCGAGCAGGTTGTCCCAGCCGCCGCGCACGCCGCCGGCGTGGCGCTCGATCAGCTCCTTGAGCGGAATGCCCATCTCCTCTTCGACGTTGCACGGCCTGTTCACGTGGCCCGAGATGCAGAAGAGCTTGGTGCCGGTGTTGTTGGGGCGGCCGATGCCGGCGAACCAGGCGGCGCCGCGGCGCAGGATGGTCGGCGCGACGGCGATCGATTCGACGTTGTTGACGGTGGTCGGGCAGCCGTAGAGGCCGGCGCCCGCCGGGAACGGCGGCTTGAGCCGCGGCATGCCCTTCTTGCCCTCGAGGCTTTCCAGCAGCGCCGTCTCCTCGCCGCAGATATAGGCGCCGGCGCCGCGATGGACGTAGAGGTCGAAGTCCCAGCCCGAGCCGCAGGCATTCTTGCCCAGCAGCCCGGCCTCGTAGGCCTCGCGGATCGCCGCCGTCAGGGTCTGCGCCTCGTTGTAGAACTCGCCGCGCACGTAGATGTAGCCGGCGTTGGCGCGCATGGCGAAGCCCGCGATCAGGCAGCCCTCGACCAGCAGGTGCGGGTCGTGGCGCATGATGTCGCGATCCTTGCAGGTGCCGGGCTCGGACTCGTCGGCGTTGACCACGAGATAGTGCGGCCGGTCCCTCACCTCCTTGGGCATGAAGGACCATTTGAGCCCTGTCGGGAAGCCGGCGCCGCCGCGGCCGCGCAGGCCCGACTTCTTCATCTCCTCGATGATCGCGTCGGAACCGCGCGCGAGAATCTCCTTCGTGCCGTCCCAGGCGCCGCGCGCGCGTGCCGCCGGCAGGCGCCAGTCGTGCACGCCGTAGAGATTGGTGAAGATGCGATCCTTGTCCTGGAGCATGACGCTACTCGCCCTTGAGGCTGGTCAGGCCGCCTTCCGGCGCCGACGTCTGCCGGTCGACCTGGGGGCCGGGCTTCGGCAGCTCGCCGCGCCGCAACGCCTCCAGCACCCTGCCGATCGAGGCCTCGTCGAGATCCTCGTAGAAATCGTCGTTGATCTGCACGACCGGGGCGTTGACGCAGGCGCCGAGGCACTCGACCTCCTGTACGGTGAAGGTCTCGCCGTCGGCCGCCGCCAGCTCGCAGGCCTTCATGATCTTCTCCGAACCGCGCAGCCAGCACGGCGTCGTCGTGCAGACCTGCAGCAGGTAGCGCCCCTTCGGCCTGAGCTGGAACATGGTGTAGAAGGTCGCGATCTCGTAGACGCGGATCGGCGCCATGTCGAGGATGCGCGCGACCTCGTTCATCGCCACACGCGGCAGCCAGCCCTGCTGGCGCTGCGCGAGGTCGAGCAGCCCGATCACCGCGCTCGCCTGGCGGCCGGGCGGATACTGCGCCATCAGCTCCTTCGCCCGCGCCATGTTCTCCGGCGTGAAGGCGAACGAGGCGACCTGCGGCACGTCCTTGGGATCGGCGGTGATCATCGCCATCGCGTCGTCTCCTAGCGGTCGATCTCGCCGAACACGATGTCGAGCGAACCGATGTTCGCCGACATGTCGGCGAGCTGGTGGCCCTTGGTCATCATGTCCAGCGCCTGCAGGTGCGGGAAGCCCGGCGCGCGGATCTTGCAGCGGTACGGCTTGTTGGTGCCGTCCGACACCAGATAGACGGCGAACTCGCCCTTCGGCGCCTCGACCGCGGTGTAGGTCTCGCCCGGCGGCACCTTGTAGCCCTCGGTGTAGAGCTTGAAGTGATGGATGAGGGCCTCCATCGAGCCCTTCATCTCGCCGCGGCGCGGCGGCGCCACCTTGCGGTCGTCGACGCGCACCGGCCCGCCGACCTTGCGCAGCGCGGCCACGCACTGCTCCATGATGCGCGCGCTCTGCGTCATCTCCTCGCAGCGCACCAGGAAGCGGGCGAAGCAGTCGCCCGTCTTGCCGACCGGAATGTCGAACTCCATGCGCTCGTAGACGTCGTAGGGCTGCGACTTGCGCAGGTCCCACGGCACGCCCGAGGCACGCAGCATCGGGCCCGAGAAGCCCCACTCGATGGCCTGCTCCGACGACACCACGCCGATATCGACCATGCGCTGGCGGAAGATGCGGTTGTCGTAGAGCAGCTTTTCCAGATCCTTGAGGAACGGGTGGAACTGCTTGATCCATCCTTCCATCGAATCGAGCATGCCCTCGGGCAGGTCCTGGTGCACGCCGCCGGGCCGGAAGTAGTTGGCGTGCATGCGCGAGCCGCTGACCTGCTCGTAGTATTCCATCAGCAGCTCGCGCTGCTCGAAGCCCCACAGCGGCGGCGTCAGCGCGCCGACGTCCATGGCGAAGGTCGTGACGTTCAGCAGATGGTTGAGGATGCGCGTGACCTCGCAGAACAGCACGCGGATGTACTGCGCGCGCTCCGGCGCGGTGATGCCGAGCAGCTTCTCGGTGGCGAGCGCGAAGGCGTGCTCCTGGCTCATCGGCGAGACGTAGTCGAGGCGGTCGAAGTACGGCACCGCCTGCAGGTAGGTCTTGTACTCGATCAGCTTCTCGGTGCCGCGATGGAGCAGGCCGATGTGCGGATCGCAGCGCTCGACGATCTCGCCGTCCATCTCGACGACGAGGCGCAGCACGCCGTGGGCCGCCGGGTGCTGCGGCCCGAAATTCATCGTCAGCGTCTTGATCTCGACGTCGGACATCAGCCGGTCTTCGCCTTCTCGTCGCCGGGCAGGAGGTGCTGCGCGCCCTCCCAGGGGCTGAGGAAATCGAACCGGCGGAACTCCTGCTGGAGCTTCACCGGCTCGTAGACCACGCGCTTCTGCACGTCGTCCCAGCGCAGCTCGACGAAGCCGGTGAGCGGAAAGTCCTTGCGCAGCGGATGGCCCTCGAAGCCGTAGTCGGTGAGGATGCGCCGCAGGTCGGGGTGGTCGGAGAACCAGATACCGTAGAGATCCCAGGTCTCGCGCTCGAACCAGTTGGCGGACTTGTAGACCGCGTCGGCCGACGGCACCGGCGTCGTTTCGTCGGTCGCCACCTTCACGCGGACGCGCTGGTTGAGCTTGAGGCTGAGCAGGTTGTAGACCACGTCGAAGCGCTTCTCGCGCTCGGGCCAATCGACGCCGCAGATGTCGATCAGCTGCTTGAACAGGCACTTGGGATCGTTCTTCAGGAACGTCAGCAGGGCGATCACCTTGTCTGGCGTCGTCTCCACCATGAGTTCGCCCAGCCGCACCGACATGCCGGTGGCGGCGCCGCTCTGCTGGACGATGTGGTTGCCGAGCTCTTCCATCACGCCGCTCCGCTCACCGCACGATGGTGCCGGTGCGGCGGATCTTCTTCTGGAGCTGCAGGATGCCGTAGAGCAGCGCCTCGGCCGTCGGCGGACAGCCCGGGACGTAGACGTCGACCGGCACGATGCGGTCGCAGCCGCGCACCACCGAGTAGCTGTAGTGATAGTAGCCGCCGCCGTTGGCGCACGAGCCCATCGAGATGACGTAGCGCGGCTCGGCCATCTGGTCGTAGATCTTGCGCAGCGCCGGCGCCATCTTGTTGCACAGCGTGCCGGCCACGATCATGACGTCGGCCGAGCGCGGGCTCGGCATCGGCGCGAAGCCGAAGCGGTCGAGGTCGTAGCGGCTCATCCAGGCATGGATCATCTCGACGCCGCAGCAGGCCAGGCCGAAGGTCAGGCCCCACAGCGAGCCGGTGCGCGCCCAGGTGACGAGCTTGTCGAGCTGGGCGACGACGAAGCCCTTGTCGGCCAGTTCGTCGTTCAATGCACGCGACAGCGCCGCGTTCGCGGCCGGATCGTGCTTGGGCTGGGCGATCACTCCCATTCCAGGGCTCCCTTGCGCCATTCGTAGACGAACCCGACGGTCAGCACGGCGAGGAAGAGCATCATCGACCAGAAGCCGAACACGCCGATGTCTCCCAGCGCCACCGCCCACGGGAACAGGAAGGCCACCTCGAGGTCGAAGATGATGAAGAGGATGGCCACGAGATAGAAACGCACGTCGAACCGCCCGCGGGCATCGTCGAACGGCGCGAAACCGCATTCGAAGGGCGACAATTTCTCGGAGTTCGGATTCTGCCGGGCGATCAGGTAGGAACCGCCGATCATGGCGCACGTAAGGCCCAGGGCGAGGCCGAGGAAGATCAGAATCGGAAGATATTCCAGCAGAAGCTCTTCCATCGTCACCCCTTCGCCCCCAATTTCCCTGCGGCGGGTCGCCAGCGTTGGGGCTGGCGCGAGCGACGGGACTCGAACCCGCGACCTCCGGCGTGACAGGCCGGCGTTCTAACCAACTGAACTACGCCCGCAATAGCCCCAAACGGCGCGCGGAGAGATAAAGGACCCCCCATGGGGTGTCAAGCTTACCGCACCCGCGAAAGCGTGCGTAAGTGTCCGAGAAATCAGCGCTTTCGGCGTGCAGACGAAACCTTCCTACCAAAGCCTCTTTCTGGCGAATGCATGACCTGAACCGGATTTGAGATAGCGCTCGAAGTCCGCCCACCTGCCGGCATTCGAAAAGGCGATGCAGGTGACCAAGGTCCACGGCGCATACTTCGACGTCTGCGCGGACTTTCTCGCGTTGTCCTCGGCCAACCGTCGCTTGAGGTCCGACGTGCTCCTACGTGGCGTTGGCCGGCCGCCGATCCACTTTCCAGCAAGTATGAGTAGTGCATCAGCTGCCCTCCTCCACCAACGCTGCGGGGGACATCCTGCTTCGCCATGTCGTGGCGAGGCAAATCGTTCAGTCTGGCAGCCCGGCCTTGCGCAAGCCATCGGCGAAGCGATCCAACTGTTTTTGATAAGTTGGATGGTCGGACAGGCTGAGGTTCTGTCGCGCCTTGGAAACCGTGTCGATCCGAGGTGCATACTTCAGGTACTCGGCAATAGCCGCGCGAGCTTCGCGATCACGGCCTAGGTGCGCGGACGCGGCGGCCAGGGTCTCATATGAGCGCGGAAACTTCGGGTTCACGGCCAGGGCGTTCTTCGACGCAGTCACCGCCAGCTCGTCAGCACCAGTCAGAACGTGTGCGTAAGCTGCGGTCCAATGCCAGACGGCTCCGAGTGGTTCTCGCGGGCTGAGACGGAATGCTCGCTCCAGGAAGGGGATGCCTTCCTGCGCGCGGCCCAGCAAAATCATGCCGTACGCCAAGCCATGATAGGGTAAAGGGTTGTTCGGGTTCAGTGCGATCGCCATGTCCATCGCCGCCAAGGCCCGGTCCTGCTGCCCGCTCGAGCGTAGTGCATAGCCCAGCATGTAGTGCGCGTCCGAGCTCCGCGGCGCCAATTGGATAGCGCGCTCTCCCGCGTCGACTGCTTTACGCAGCGAGGCAGCGCTCGACTCGCTCCATCCGAAGTTTCCGGCGCGGGTATGCAGGTAAGTTGCCGCGGTCCACGCGAGGGCCGACGTTTCATCCAGCGCTATTGCCTGCTCGATGAGCGGCTCCGCTGCGCGGTTTGTCTCGGCAGTCTGCGGCTTGTTCAACAGGATTATCCACCCGCGCAATGCAAGATCACTCGCTTCCATGTTGCCCGACTGTCCAAGCCGGCGGCTCTCCGCCTCCATGAGTTCCAGGTTGAGGGCACGAGCGATTCGGCCGGTGATCTCGCTTTGCAGGGCGAAGATATCCTGCGTTTCCCGATCGAATCGTTCCGCCCAGATATGCGCTGACGTAGCCGCTTCGATGAGCTGAGCATTGACTCTGAGCTGAGTGCCGGCCCTCCGGACGCTACCCTCAAGCACATAGCGAATGCCAAGCTCTTCGCCGACCTTGCGCGTGTCCACGGACTTGCCCCGGTAGGTGAAGGAGGTGTTGCGCGCGATCACAAACGAGCCGGAAATACGAGAGAGGTCTGTGATCAGGTCGTCAGTGATGCCGTCGGCCAGATATTCTTGGTCCTTGTCATCCGATAGATTTGTGAACGGCAGTACCACGATCGAAAGGCGGGGCGTCTCCCTGTCGGACTGCGAAGCTTGGGCCTCGGGCGCAGCTGCGCCCGGCAAGCTGCTCCAATTGACTGACCACCACAGGAAGCCCATGCCCAGCAGCGCCAGGCAGGCGACCATCGCGATAACGGAGCGCCGGCGATGCCGGGGCGGTCCGACTGACAAGGTGGCCACGGTATAGCCGCCACCTGGCCGTAATCGATAGGCCTCCACTAAGCGGGTGAGGTTCTTCACCTGCTGCTCACCGAGCTCGTCGTACTCGATGGCCAAGCGACCCCGGATCTGTTCGAAGACATTGCGCGAGACGCATATACTGCCCGGCTCAGCCATTTGCTCCAGGCGCGCGGCGATATTGACGCCATCACCGAAAACATCGCCGCCTTCGTGAATGACGTCCCCAAGATTTATGCCGATTCTAAAGCGGATTCTCTGCACCTCTGTCAGAGTGGCCTCGCGGGTCTCCATATCAGCCTGCAGGTCCAAGGCGCAGCTGACCGCGGCCAAGGCACTGGCGAACTCGATTAGAAATCCATCACCGGTGGTCTTGACGATGCGGCCTTCGTAGTGTTCGACGCGAGGTCCTATCGTCTCTTGGTGGATACTTCTGAGACGCGAGAGGGTGCCGGCCTCGTCGTGCTCCATGAGACGTGAGTAGCCAGCGACATCCGCCGCCAAAATGGCAGACAGCCGCCGGCGCACTTTCTCATTCTGCATGCCTGCACCCACCAGAGTGGTATCTCGTAATTGTACCATGTGAAATGGCCTTGGTTTAGGCGGATGAGGGGCAGAGAAGAGCTGTCGCTGCAGTCATCCATCGTTGTGATGGGGCGCCGCCGACGGCTCTGAGGTTGGACCGTATGGGGCTGGGAACGCCCCCCAGTACAAGCCTCGCCAAGGTGTAGTCCCGCAGGCCGCAACGAAGGGGCGGCTGCAGCCGCGTACTTTATGTCTCAGCGAAGCCGGCGTGATTCGCTGGCGCATCGTCATGGGCCCATCAGCTCGCTGCGGGGCGGTTGCGCGCAACCAATTCAAATCCTGCGAAGCGCGCAGTGCGAAGCAGGTGGTGGGCGATGACGGGATCGAACCGCCGACCTGTCCCGTGTAAAGGGAATGCTCTACCGCTGAGCTAATCGCCCGACGCGCTTGTTAGCACAGGCACGCGGCGAACGGTTCAGTTGATCGCGTCCTTGAGCGCCTTGCTCGCCTTGAAGCGCGGCACGTTCGAGGCCGGGATCCTGATCTTCTCCCCGGTCTGCGGGTTGCGCCCCTCGGTGGCCTTGCGCCGCGACACCTGGAACGTGCCGAAGCCGACCAGCAGAACCTTCTCTTTTTTCTTCAGCGACTTGGTGACGACCGTGAGGATCGCATCGACGGCGTTGGCCGCATCCGTCTTCGAAAGGTTGGTCGAAGCGGCGACGGCGGCGATCAAATCATGCTTGTTCACGGGCGGGCCTCTACAAGGGACGGCAAAGTGAAGTGTAAGGGCGGCACGAAAACGGCGTCAACGCCGATTACCATATTTTGTGGTCGATAGGCCTCATTCACCGCATGGGTTGGGGATCGACCCAGTAAAAAGCCCCGGATCTCTCCGGGGCTTTCAGTCGACTCTCGTCGGCTGTCGGTCAGTGGGCGACGATGGTTTCGCCCTCCGGCGGCTTCTTGGCGACCGCCTCGAGGTCGTCGGGCCACTCGATCGGCACCAGAGGCTTGACCAGCGCCTGGGCCAGCACCTCGTCCACGGTCGAAACCGCGACGATCTCCAGGCCCTTCTTCACGTTGTCGGGAATCTCCGGCAGATCGCGCTCGTTCTCCTTGGGGATGAGCACGGTCTTGAGACCGCCGCGCAACGCCGCCAGCAGCTTCTCCTTCAGCCCGCCGATCGGCATGACCCGGCCCCGCAGGCTGATCTCGCCCGTCATCGCCACTTCCTTGCGCACCGCGACGCCGGTCAGCGCCGAGACGATCGACGTCACCATGGCGACGCCGGCCGACGGGCCGTCCTTGGGTGTGGCGCCCTCCGGCACGTGGATGTGGATGTCGCGCTTTTCGAAGATCGTCGGCTTGATGCCGAACGAGTTCGCCCGCGACCGGACGTAGGCGTTGGCCGCCTGCACCGATTCCTGCATCACGTCGCCCAGCTTGCCGGTGACGGTCATGCGGCCGCGGCCGGGCACCAGCACGGCCTCGACCTGCAGCAGTTCGCCGCCGACCTCGGTCCAGGCGAGGCCCGTCGTGATGCCGATCAGATCCGACAGCTCCGCCTCGCCGAAGCGGAAGCGGCGCACGCCGGCGTACTTGTCGAGGTTCTTGGCGCGCACCTTCACCTTGGACGTCCCCTTCATGAGGATTTCCTTGGTCGCCTTGCGCGCCAGGTTGGCGATCTCGCGCTCGAGGTTGCGCACGCCGGCTTCGCGCGTGTAGTAGCGCACGAGGTCGCGTACGGCGTCGTCGTGGATGTCGAGCTCGCCCGCCTTCAGGCCGTTCGCCTCGATCTGCTTGGGAATGAGATGCTTGCGCGCGATCGCGAGCTTCTCGTCCTCGGTGTAGCCGGCGAGGCGGATGATCTCCATGCGGTCCATCAGCGGCTGCGCCATGCGCAGCGAGTTGGCCGTGGTGATGAACATCACGTTCGACAGGTCGTAGTCGACCTCGAGATAGTGGTCGTTGAACGTCGCGTTCTGTTCGGGGTCGAGCACCTCGAGCAACGCCGACGATGGATCGCCGCGGAAATCCGCGCCGAGCTTGTCGATCTCGTCGAGTAGGAACAGCGGGTTCGACGACTTCGCCTTCTTCATGCTCTGGATGACCTTGCCCGGCAATGAGCCGATGTAGGTCCGGCGATGGCCGCGGATCTCGGCCTCGTCGCGGACGCCGCCCAGCGACATGCGCACGAAGTTGCGGCCGGTCGCCTTGGCGATCGACTTGCCGAGCGAGGTCTTGCCGACGCCGGGCGGGCCGACGAGGCAGAGGATCGGGCCCTTCATCTTGTCGACCCGCTGCTGCACGGCGAGGTACTCGAGGATGCGCTCCTTGACCTTCTCCAGGCCATGATGGTCGGCGTTGAGCACGTCCTCGGCGTACTTCAGGTCCTTGATGATCTTGGTCGGCTTGCGCCACGGAATCGACAGCAGCCAGTCGAGGTAGTTGCGCACCACCGTCGCCTCGGCCGACATCGGGCTCATCGTGCGGAGCTTCTTCAGCTCGGCGCCGGCCTTCTCGCGCGCCTCCTTGCTGAGGCGCGTCTTCCTGATGCGCTTCTCCAGCTCGGAGATCTCGTCGCGACCGTCCTCGGTCTCGCCGAGCTCCTTCTGGATCGCCTTCATCTGTTCGTTCAGGTAGTACTCGCGCTGCGTCTTCTCCATCTGGCGCTTGACGCGGTTCCTGATCTTCTTCTCGACCTGCAGGACGCCGATTTCGCCTTCCATCAGGCCGAGGATGCGCTCGAGGCGCTTCGACACCGAGTCGAGCTCGAGCAGCTGCTGCTTCTCGGCCACCTTCAGCGCCAGATGCGCCGAGATCGTGTCGGCGAGCTTGGCCGGCTCCTCGATCTTGTTGATCGAGACGACGACCTCCGGCGGCACCTTCTTGTTGAGCTTCACGTAGTTCTCGAACTCCGAGACCACGGTGCGCGACGCCGCCTGCAGCTCGGCGCCGTCGCCCGGCACGTCCTCCATGTCGACGGCCGTGGCCTCGAAGAACTCGGTCCTGTCGGCGTAGCCGGTGATGCGCACCCGCCTTCCGCCCTCGACGAGCACCTTCACGGTGTCGTCCGGCAGCTTCAGAAGCTGCAGGACGGTGCCGAGCGTGCCGATGGTGTAGATGTCCTGCGGATCGGGATCGTCCTGGCTGGCGTTCTTCTGCGCGATGAGAAGGATCTGCTTGTCGTCCTTCATCACCTCTTCGAGCGCCTTGACGCTCTTCTCGCGGCCGACGAACAGCGGAACGATCATGCCCGGAAACACGACGATGTCGCGCAACGGCAGGACGGGATAGGAAGTACCTTCTTGGACGGGGGCGTTCATGATGCCTCGCAACATATACTGTTAGAGCTGCCACGCGCCCGCGCCACGACCCCCGACCGGGCAGTCCGCGGCAAGAAGCCACGCGCACTCGCTGCAAAGATTGGCCCGAACGGAGGTCCGTTCAAGGCCCGCCGGACAACCCCGGCTTCACGATGCCGAGGCTGCAAATATCAGGCCGGGGCCGCCGCGATTCCTTCCTTGCGCTCCCCGTGCACATAGAGCGGTTGGGCCCGCCCTTCGATGACTTCGCGATTGATGACGACTTCGTCGACGCCGTCGAGCGACGGCAGGTCGTACATGGTGTCGAGCAGCACCGTCTCCATTATCGAGCGCAGGCCGCGCGCGCCGGTCTTGCGCAGGATCGCCTTCTGGGCGACGGCGCGCAGCGCGTCGTCGGAGAATTTGAGCTTCACGCTCTCCATGTCGAACAGCCGCTGATACTGCTTGAGCAGCGCGTTCTTCGGGCGCGTGAGAATTTCGATCAGCGCACCCTCGTCGAGATCCTCGAGCGTCGCGACCACCGGCAGGCGGCCGACGAATTCCGGGATCAGCCCGTATTTGAGCAGGTCCTCGGGTTCGAGGTCGCGCAGCACCTCGCCGGTGCGCCGGTCGTCCGGACCGCGCACCTCGGCGCCGAAGCCGATCGACGTGCCCTGGCGGCGCTGCGAGATGATCTTGTCGAGGCCCGAGAAGGCGCCGCCGCAGATGAACAGGATGTTGGTCGTGTCGACCTGCAGGAACTCCTGCTGCGGATGCTTGCGCCCGCCCTGCGGCGGGACCGAGGCGACCGTGCCCTCCATGATCTTGAGCAGGGCCTGCTGCACGCCCTCGCCCGACACGTCGCGGGTGATCGACGGGTTGTCGGACTTGCGGCTGATCTTGTCGACCTCGTCGATGTAGACGATGCCGCGCTGCGCGCGCTCGACGTTGTAGTCGGCCGACTGCAGCAGCTTCAGGATGATGTTCTCCACGTCCTCGCCGACATAGCCGGCCTCGGTGAGGGTCGTGGCATCGGCCATGGTGAACGGCACGTCGAGCATGCGCGCGAGCGTCTGGGCGAGCAGCGTCTTGCCGCAACCGGTCGGGCCGATCAGCATGATGTTGGACTTGGCGATCTCGACGTCGTTGGCCTTGCCGCCGTGGCTGAGGCGCTTGTAGTGATTATGCACCGCAACGGCGAGGATGCGCTTGGCCTGGTCCTGCCCGATCACGTAGTCGTCGAGGATCTGGCGGATTTCCTTGGGCGACGGCACGCCGTCCTTGGACTTCACCAGGGTGGTCTTGCTCTCCTCCCGGATGATGTCCATGCACAGCTCGACGCATTCGTCGCAGATGAACACGGTCGGGCCGGCAATGAGCTTGCGGACCTCGTGCTGGCTCTTGCCGCAAAAGCTGCAATAGAGGGTATTGCGGGAGTCTCCCCCTGACTTGGCGGCTGGCATGTGATTAACGCACCTCCGCTTGGGGGCCCGCTGCCGGCGAGCCCGCACACAAGACTATGTTAAACGCGCCTCCCGGACCGCGACAACATCAAAATATGGTGTATCGCAGGGGGGAAGCCAGACAACTGGTCGCGGTGCCCCGTTCAGGAGGCCGCAGCCTGGATGGTCGGAGTCGGACGCTTGTCGAGCACGTCGTCGATCAAGCCGAACTCTTTGGCCTCGGGGGGCGAGAAGAACTTGTCTCGCTCCATGGCCCGCTCGATCTCCTCGATCGTGCGGCCGGTATGGGTGACGTACATCTGGTTCAGCCGGGCCCTGGTCGACAGGATTTCCCGGGCGTGGATCTCGATGTCGGTCGCCTGGCCCTGGGCGCCGCCCGAAGGCTGGTGGATCATGATCCGCGCGTTGGGCAGGGCGAACCGCTTGCCCTTGGCGCCCGCCATCAGCAGCAGCGAGCCGGCCGACGCCGCCTGGCCGAACACCAGGGTCGAGATCTGCGGCCGCACGTACTGCATGGTGTCGTAGACCGCCAGGCCCGAGGTCACCACGCCGCCGGGCGAGTTGATGTAGAAGGAGATGTCCTTGGTCGGATTCTCGGCCTCGAGATAGAGCAGCTGCGCGCACACAAGGCCGGCGACGTTGTCCTCGATCGGTCCGTTGAGGAAGACGATGCGCTCCTTGAGAAGCCTCGACCAGATGTCGTAGCCGCGCTCGCCGCGCGCCGACTGCTCGACGACCATCGGGACGTAGTAGTTGTTGTAGACTTGCAGCGGGTCGCGGTCGCGAATCATCGGTGGCCCTATTGTGACTTCGGAATGAAAGGTGGCAGCGCGGGTGCCCCGGTTCAAGGCCGGCGCCACCACTGGATCAATTCGCCGCCTCGGCGGACTTGTCGTCGGTGGCGGCGTCCTCGCCGGCTTCGCGTGCCGCTTTCATCAATTCCTCCGGCGTAACCGACTTCTCCGACACCTTCGCCAGCTCGAGGATGAAGTCGACGGTCTTCTCCTCGAAGATCGGCGCGCGCATCTGCTCCTTGAGCTGCGGGTTCTTGCCGTAGAACTCGAGCACCTGGCGCTCCTGGCCGGGATAGCGCATGGCCTCGCGCATGATCGCCTGGTTGAGCTCCTCGGGCGTGACGTCAATGGAGTTGGAACGCCCGACATCGGCCAGCAGCAGGCCGAGCCGGACCCGGCGCTCGGCGATCTCGCGATAGTCCTTGCGCAGCTTGTCCTCGTCGTCCTCGAGCTTCTGGCCGTTCTTCTTGGCTTCCTCGATGCGCTGCCAGATGGCGTCGAACTCGCCCTGGATCAGCCCCTCCGGCACCTCGAACTTGTGCGAGTCGGCCAGCTTGTCGAGGAGCTGGCGCTTGACCATCGAGCGCGCGACCTGGGCGTACTCCTGGCCGATGCGGTCGGCGACCGCCTTGCGCATCGCCTCGAGCGTCTCGAAGTTGTTCTTCTTCGCCAGCTCGTCGTCGGCCGGCTTGTCGACGAACTCGCGGATCTCCTTGATCGTGCACTTGAAGACCGCTTCCTTGCCGGCGAGCTCGGCGTTGCCGTAGTCGGCCGGGAACGTCACCTTCACGTCGACGACCTTGCCGACCTCGGCGCCCACCAGCTGGTCCTCGAAGCCGGGAATGAACGAGCCCGAGCCGATCTCCAGCGTGTAGTCCTGCGCCGCGCCGCCGGGAAACTCCTTGCCGTCGACCGAGCCGACGAAGTCGAGGCGGATGGCGTCGCCCTTTTGCGCCGGACGCGGCGGATCGACCGGCTTCTGCTCGCGGCCTGCCTTGGCGATGCGCTCGATCGTCTCGTCGATTTCCTTGTCGGGAACCGCCGCCTTGAGCCGCTCGAGCTCGAGGCCCGAGAAGTCGAGCTTGCCGATCTCCGGCAGCACCTCGACGGCGACCTCGAACTCGACGTCCTTGCCCTCGGCCGGCGCCTGGTCCTTGAAGTCGACGCGCGGCTGCAGGGCGGGTTTGAGGCCGCGATCCTCGATCGTCTTGGCGGTGCTCTGGTTGACCGCCTGCTCGAGCGCCTCGACATAGAGCGCCGGGCCGTACTGCTTCTTCAGCAGGCCGACCGGCACCTTGCCGGGACGAAAGCCGGGCATCTGCGCGGTCTGCGCCAGTTCGCTCAGCCGCTCGTCGACCTTGGCCGACAGCTCGGCCGCGGGGAGCACGATCTTGAATTGCCGCTTGAGCCCTTCGGTCGACAGTTCCGTGACTTGCATCTTCTCTCTTCCATTTCCGGTTGGTGCGGGCGGAGGGACTTGAACCCCCACGCCTTGCGGCACGAGAACCTAAATCTCGCGTGTCTACCAATTCCACCACGCCCGCCCGAGGCCGGCCCGGGCCGTGCCGCGAGGGCCGAATCGCGCGCCTCTTAGCCCGCGCCCGACGGGCGGTCAATTCACGGCCGGATGGGACCGGCGAAAGGCGAAAGCCCCGCCGCCTCCAGTGCTTCGGGAAGGCGATCGACGACATCCTCGGCGATCAGTCCGGGGCGGCCGAAGCGGTAGGCGCTCTCGCCGTGCAGCCAGGCCGCTGCCGACGCGGCGGCGAGCGGTTCCAGGCCCTGGGCGAGGAACGCACCCGCCAAGCCCGCCAGCACGTCGCCCGCGCCCGCCGTGGCCAGCGACGACGGCGCGTGGACATTGACCACGGCACGTCCATCGGGCGCCGCGATCACGGTATCGGGTCCCTTGAGCAGCACGGTCGCGCCGCTGCGTCGCGCCGCGGCCCGCGCCCGCTCGATCTTCGAGCCGGCCGTCAGGTCGGGGAAAAGTCGCCGGAACTCGCCTTCGTGCGGCGTCAGGAGCGCGGGCCCCGCCACGGCACCGAACAGTTCGGCCGGGCGGTCGGCGAAGACGGTGATGGCGTCGGCGTCGAGCAGCGTCGGCCGACGCGATGCCAGGGCGGCGAGCGTGCCGGCCCGCGTACGGTCGTCGACGCCGCTGCCCGGCCCGAGGAGCAGCGCATTGCGTCGCTCGTCGGCCAGCAGCGCCTCGAATGCCGCGCCGTCCCGCGCCTCGACGACCAGATTTCCGGGCTCGGCCGTTCGGTAGACCGAAAGCGACCCGGGCGGCGCGGCGATCGTCACCAGCCCCGCCCCGCCCCGCCGCGCCGCCAACGCCGCGAGCCGCGCCGCGCCGGTCGCCGAGGCGCCGCCCAGGATGGTGAGATGACCGCGCGCATACTTGTGGTCGGCGACCGCGTCGCGCGAGAGCAACCGCGCCCAGAGAGGAGGGGCATTGCGCCACAAACGAGGTGCGATGGCGTCGAGCACCGACTCGGGAATGCCGATGTCGGCGACTTCCAGGACACCGCACAGTGCGAGCCCCACTGCCGAACAGTGTCCGGGTTTGGCCCGGAAGAAGGTGACGGTGAGCTCGGCCCTGGGGGCGCGGCCCATCACCTGCCCGGTGTCGCCGTTCAGGCCGCTCGGCACGTCGACGGCGACCACCGGCAAGCGCTCGTCGTTGATCCGATCGATGACCTCGCCGGCCACCCCGTCGACCGGCCGGCTGAGCCCCGCACCGAACAGCGCATCGACGATCAGCGGGCGTCCCGCCAGCAGCGCGGTCGAGAGCGGCGCCTCCTGCCCCTTCCACAGGCCGGCCGCCCAGGCGGCGTCGCCGCGCAGATGGGACGCCGCGCCGAGCAGGGCCACGCGCACGGCCCATCCGGCCATCTTGAGATGCCGCGCCACGACGAAGCCGTCGCCGCCGTTGTTGCCGGGCCCGCACAGCACCAGCACCGATTGCGCGGGATAGCGACGCAGGATGGCGTCGGCGACCGCGCGGCCGGCGGCTTCCATCAGCTCGCCGCCAGGCACGCCGCCGGCGATGGCGGCAGCATCCGCCTTCGCCATCTCGGCGCAGGTCAGCAGGACGAGATCGCCCTGCGCTGCGAGTATCCCGGGGAGAGGCTCGTCAACCATGGCTGGAGGGAGATTGGGGCGGCCGACCGGACTTGAACCGGCGACATCCAGAATCACAATCTGGCGCTCTAACCAACTGAGCTACGGCCGCCATCGTGGGGTGGCTCCCGACGAAGCGCGCCTTCCTACGCTCCGCCGCCCGGAGCGTCAAGAAACAGCCGGCGTCGGCGGCAACAGCCGGTCGAGGGCACGGATCCACACGGCGCACGCCTCCTCGATGGTCAGGCCATACAGCTCGCGCATGCGGCCCCAGCTCTCGAAGTCGGTGATCGCCTCGAGCGCGAGCAGCATGCGGCGGCGCTCGCCGTCGGACAGGCCCGCGAGCTCGGGCCTGAACATCAGCTCGAGGCGCAGGCGGATCAATTCGCGGATCAACCGGATTCGCTTCTGCAGTTCCTCGGCGCCGGCCGAATCGGCGTTGAGCACGCGCCACAGCGGCAGCCAGCGCTCGCAACCGGCGGCGCGCGATTCGACCTGTGAGCGGATGCGGGTCGGCCGGTCGGCGTCGACGTCGCGCAGCGCACTCTGGGTGCGGGCCTCGGCGATGGCGTAGTCGGCGGCAGCGACCCGCAGCGCCAGCAGATCGGGGAAGCGCTCGAACACCGAGCGCACGGAATACCCCGCGCGTTCCGCGATCTGCGATGCCGTCGGCACCTGCGGGTTCTCCCTGACCAGCGCCATGTAGGCCTCGATGATGAGCTGGCGCGTGCGCTCGCTGCGCAACCGCCGGCCATCGACCCTGTTCGCGCCCGCGAATACCGCCGGATCGCTGGCCGGCCCGCTCGCCGGCTCGTCGGGACGCCCGCTCATGCCGTCACGCCGTCTGTGCTGTCTGCGGGGACTGCGGCAGCAGGCGGTCGATCGCCTCGACCCACAAGTCGCACGCTTCCTGGAACGACAGGCCGTCGATCGTCCGCAGGCGGGTCCATACCTCCATGTCAGTCAGCGCTTCGAGCACGATCAGCATATGGCGCCGCTCCGGCTCGCCGAGCGTCGACAGCTCGGGCTTGTACATCAACTCCATCCGCTCGACGGTCCGCTCGCGCGCCACGCGGACGCGGAGCTTCAACTCGTCCGATTCCTTCTGGCTGTCGAGCAGCACGCGCCACAGGCCGGCGCCGCGTTCGCAGGTGAAGGCGCGCGTCTCCACTTGCGAGCGGATGCGGGTCGCCCGGTCGGCGTTGACGTGGCGCGGCGGTGCCAGCGCCGCGGCCTGCGACAGCCCGTAGTCGGTCGCCGCGACGCGCAGGGCGATGAGGTCGGGAAAGCGTTCGAACACCGACCGCACCGAGTATCCCGCCCGCTCGGCGATCTGCACCGCCGTCGGCATGGCCGGCTCCTCCCGAAGCAGCGCCAGAAAGGCCTCGATGATGAGCTGCTTGGTCCGTTCGCTGCGCAGCCGCCGCCCATCCACCCGGGGCGGAACCCGCGGGATGCCGGTCTGTGACACGGCACTATCCATCAAGGTGCCCCCGAAGGGGATGAGCGAACGGTGAACATGCCGGGTCCCTGCAACCACGCCAAAGATTTGGCAATTGGAGTGCAGTAATAATAGGAGGCGGTGACTGCGACGTCCCCCAGAATTGTATCCATTGTGGTAGTTGTCGCTAAATGCAGCGAGATTGCGCCCTAACTGCAGAAATGGCGCCTCAAACGGTCGACCGCCTTGTCCAAGGTCTCGTCGTGTTTGCAGAAGCAGAAGCGGGCCAGGTGGCGCGGCGCCGCCATCGGATCGTCGTAGAAGGCGCTGACCGGCACGGCCGTGACCCCTGCCGCCGTGGTGATGTGGCGGCAGAAATCCTCGTCGCTGCCGTTGAAGCCGAGCGGCCGGAAGTCGGTCGTGACGAAATAGGTGCCGTGGGCTGGCAGCACCTCGAAGCCGATCTCGGCCAGCGCGACGGCCAGCCGGTCGCGCTTGCGCTGCATGTCGGCGGCGAGCTGTGAGAAATAAGTGTCGGCTAGGCGCAATCCGGTCGCCGCCCCCCATTGCAGGTTGGGCGGCGTGGTGAAGGTCATGAACTGGTGGGTCTTGGCGATCGGCTTCAGCAGCTCGGTGCAGGCGGTGATGTAGCCCACCTTCCATCCGGTCAGGCTGAAGCTCTTGCCGGCCGAGCCGATGCGCACCGACCGCTCGCGCATGCCCGGCAAGGTCATGATCGAGACGTGCCGGCGGTCGTCGAAGATGATGTGCTCGTAGACCTCGTCGCACACGGCATAGGCGTCGTGCTTGCGGCAGAGCCCGGCGATGAATTCCAGTTCGTCCCGATCGAACACCTTGGAACAGGGGTTCATCGGCGTGTTGAAGAGGATGAGCTTGGTGCGCTCGCTGAAGGCCGCGGCGAGCGCCTCGCGCGGCAGGCGCCAGGTCGGCGGCTCGACGCGGACGAGGCGCGGGATGCCCCCCGCCCGGCGCACGATCGGCAGATAGGAATCGTAGAGCGGCTCGATCAGCACCACCTCGTCGCCCGGCTCGATCAGGCCGAACAGGCAGTCGCCCAGCGCCTCGGTGGCGCCCGACGTCACCAGCACCTCGCTTTGCCCGTCGATGTCGAGGCCCTGGAAGCGCTTGGCGTGCTCGGCCACCGCCTGCCGCAACTCGGGGATGCCCATCATCGGCGGATACTGGTTGTGGCCGTCCATCAGGAACTTGGCGGCGGCTTCGCGCACCTCGGGCGGGCCCTTGTCGTCGGGGAAGCCCTGCCCGAGGTTGACCGACTGGTGCTCGCGGGCGAGCGCCGACATCACCTCGAACACGGTGGTTCCGAGGCCGGACATCAGCAGGTTGGCGGATTTCATGGAGGCGTCGTTCCTGATGTTTTATTGGGCATATTTTCGCCCGTTCCATAGGCATGTCGCCCAAACGATGGTCATTCCGGCTTCTGAACTTTAGAGGAGGTCTGTGGAAAATCCTGGCACGAAAGATGCTAGTGGCCGCTCACGGGCTGTCGAAACCGGTGGCGCCGCTGCGCCCGCCTGCGGAGTGTCTGGAGCAAATGAAGAAGATCGAAGCGATCATCAAGCCTTTCAAACTCGACGAGGTCAAAGACGCCCTCAACCAGATCGGCCTGAAGGGCATAACCGTCCTCGAAGCCAAGGGCTTCGGACGGCAGAAGGGCCACACCGAGCTCTACCGCGGCGCCGAGTATGTCGTCGACTTCCTGCCCAAGGTGAAGATCGAGCTGATCATCGAGGACGAGATGGTGGAAAAGGCCGTCGAGGCGATCCGCAACTCGGCCCATACCGGCCGCATCGGCGACGGCAAGATCTTCGTGTCGGGCATCGACGAAGCCATTCGAATTCGTACTGGTGAGCGTGGTGACGCCGCCGTATGACAAGCGGCCCTTGGGGGCTGGGACCGTAACCACAGAAGAGGGACGACGATAAATGGATGCCAAGCAAGTTCTCGCGATGATCAAGGAGAAGGACGTCAAGTTCGTCGACTTCCGTTTCACCGATCCTCGCGGCAAGTGGCAGCACACGGCCCGCATGGCCTCCGCCACCGACGAGGGCACGTTCGCCGACGGCGTCATGTTCGACGGCTCCTCGATCTCCGGCTGGAAGGCGATCAACGAGTCCGACATGATCCTGATGCCCGATCCGGCGACGGCTGTGCTCGACCCCTTCACCGCCCAGACGACGCTGATCGTGAACTGCGACGTCATCGAGCCGTCGACCGGCCAGATGTACGCGCGCTGCCCGCGCTCGACCGCCAAGCGCGCCGAGGCCTTCATGAAGTCGTCCGGCGTCGGCGACACCGCCGTGTTCGGCCCCGAGCTCGAGTTCTTCGTGTTCGACGACGTGCGCTTCGACGTCGCGATGGGCGGCAGCTTCTACAGGATCGCCTCCTCCGAATCGCCGTGGAACACCGGCGCCGAGGTCGAGGGCGGCAACCTCGCCCACCGGCCCGGCGTCAAGGGCGGCTACTTCCCGGTCCAGCCGGTCGATTCGATGAACGACCTGCGCGCCGAGATGATGTCGGTCTGCACCGAGATGGGCCTGGTCATGGAGATCCATCACCACGAGGTGGCGCCGGCGCAGAACGAGCTCGGCTTCCGCTTCGACACCCTGGTGAAGACCGCCGACAACGTGCAGAAGTACAAGTACACCCTGCACAACGTCGCCCACAGCTACGGCAAGTCGCTGACCTTCATGCCGAAGCCGCTCTACGGCGACAACGGCTCGGGCATGCACACCCACCAGTCGATCTGGAAGGACAACAAGCCGCTGTTCGCCGGCTCGGGCTACGCCGACCTGTCGGAGACGGCGCTGTACTACATCGGCGGCATCATCAAGCACGCCAAGGCGCTCAACGCCTTCTGCAACGCCAGCACCAACTCCTACAAGCGCGTCATCCCGGGCTTCGAGGCGCCGGTGCTGCTCGCCTACTCCTCGCGCAACCGCTCGGCCTCGTGCCGCATCCCCTACGCGTCGTCGCCCAAGGGCAAGCGCGTCGAGGTGCGCTTCCCCGATCCGTCGGCCAACCCCTACCTCGCCTTCGCGGCGATGCTGATGGCCGGCCTCGACGGCATCCAGAACAAGATCCATCCGGGCGATCCGATGGACAAGAACCTCTACGACCTGCCGCCCGAGGAGTTGTCCAAGGTGCCGACCGTGGCCGGCAGCCTGCGCGAGGCGCTGAACGCGCTCGACGGCGACCGCTCGTTCCTGACCAAGGGCGGCGTGTTCACCGACGACCAGATCGACGCCTACATGGAGCTCAAGTGGGAAGAGGTCTACGCCTGGGAACACCAGCCCGCACCGATCGAGTACAAGATGTACTACTCGGTCTGATTTCCGTTTCGACGTTTTCGATCCATGGAAGGGCCCGCTGTCGCGGGCCCTTCTTTTGTCGGAAGATGCGCCGGCAAGGGAGGAACGGCCATGCCGAACTGGATGGACGAGGCGATGAAGGAGCTGCGCCCCTGGGTCGGGCGGGTGCGCGCGACGGAGGACGATGTCGGGCTGATGGCGGTGCGCCGCGCCGCCGGCACCTTCAATCTCGATCCCGAGAGCTTCAAGCCGGGCAGCGAGCTGCCGCCGCACTGGTTCACCCTGTTCGGCGTCGAGACCGTGCGGCAGGACGACATCGGTCCGGACGGCCACGCCAAGAAGGGCGTCGTGCTGCCGCCGATCCCCATGCCGCGCCGCATGGGTGCGGGCCGACGGGTCAGGATCATGGGCCGGCTGAAGGCCGGCGTGCCGGCGGTGAAGAAGGCCGAGGTCGTCGACATCGTCCCCAAGAGCGGCCGCTCGGGCGACATCTTCGTGCTGACCATGCGCCACACCTACGAGCAGGCCGGCAAGACCGTCGCGGTCGACGATTTCGACGCGATCTACCGGCCTGCCGTGCCGCCCGGCCAGAAGACCACGCAGACCGTCGCCACGCCGGCACCCGCCGACCATGTCTGGTCGGAGAAGACCGCGCTCAGCAACGCGCTCAACTTCCGCTATTCGTCGCTCACCTGGAACGCGCACCGCATCCACTACGACGGCGACTACACGCGCAGCGAGGAAGGCTACCCCGCCCTCGTCTCCAACGGCGGCCTGTCGATGCATCTGATGGTCGACGCCGCGCTCAAGCACGCCACGGGCACGCTCACGGGCTACACCGCGCGTCTCGTCCATCCGCTGTGGGTCGGCGACCTGATCGACGTGCGCGGCGGGGCGCCGAAGGACGGCAGGCTCAGGATCTGGGCCGCCGACAAGAACGGCGTGCTGTGCGGCGAGATGGATCTGGAGTTTTCCTGATGGCCGGTCCGCTCAAAGGCGTGCGCGTCGTCGATCTCACCACGGTGGTCGTCGGCCCGATCTGCACGCGCACCTTGGCCGACTACGGCGCCGACGTCATCAAGGTCGAGGCGCCCGGCGGCGACCTGCTGCGCACCATGGCCGAGGGCAGCCGCAACCCCGGCATGTCCGGCAAGTTCATCAACTTCAACCGCAACAAGCGCTCGATCGGGCTCGACATCAAGAAGCCCGAGGGGCTGGCGGCGCTGCTGCGCCTGCTCGAGCGCGCCGACGTGTTCGTGAGCAACGTGCGGCCCGACGGCCTGGCGCGCGCCGGCCTCGATCACGCGAGCCTCGCGAAGAAGAACCCGCGGCTGATCCACTGCTCGATCCTCGCCTTCGGCCGCGGCGGCCGCTACTTCAACCGGCCGGCCTACGACCCCGTCATCCAGAGCCTGTCGGGCGTCGCCGGCACCATCGCGCGCGCGACCGGCGAGCCGCGCTTCGTGCCCATGGTGATGAGCGACCATGTCAGCGGCCTGATCGCCGCGCAGGCCATCGGCTTTGCCCTGTTCCGCCGCGAGAAGACCGGCACGGGCGAGGCGATCGACGTGCCGATGCTCGAGAACATGGCGTCGTTCGTGGCAAGCGAGCATCTCGGCGCGGTGACCTTCGACCCGCCCGTCGGGCCGACCGGCGACGGCCGCCTGCTCAGCCCGAACTATCGGCCGGTGCCGACCAGGGACGGCTACGTCACCGTGCGGCCCAACACCAACGCCCAGGCCTTCGCCTTCTTCGACGCCATCGGCCGGCCCGAACTCAAGACCGACCCGCGCTTCGACAGCGCGGCGTCGCGCACCAGGAATGCCAGGGCTTACTTCGAGGTCCAGGCGACCAGCCTCGGCGGCAAGACGACCGACGAATGGGTCGAGCTGTTCGACAAGCTCGACGTGCCGGCGGCGCGCTACAACACCATCGACGAGCTGCTGACCGACCCGCACCTGCGCGATGTCGGCTTCTTCCGCGCCGAAGAGCATCCGAGCGAAGGCAAAATTCGCCGCACCAGGCTCGCCAACGTCTTCTCGGGCGGCGAGCGTGAGGATCCCACGCACGCTCCGCGCTACGGCGAGCACACGCGTGAGCTGCTGGCGGAAGTCGGCTACAGCGCCGCCGAGATCGACCGCATGCTCGCCGACGAGGCGGCGGCTTAGGTCACCGCGCGTCGCGTTTCGCCTGGGCGACGGCGGCGGCCTTGCGCAGCCGGCCGCGCTCCATCGGACGCACCAGCGCCGGCGCGCGCGGGTTCTCCTTTCGCCGCAGGCCGCCATGGGCGTGCCTGGTGTTCAGGGATGCCGCGGCGTTCTCTCCCGACTCCGCCTGCTTCATCGCCAACGCCTTGTGCGCGCTCGCCACCAGCGCGAGGCGTGCGCCCATCCGCCGGCGCCTCTCGGCTTCGCCGTTGAGCCGTCGCATCGCCGACGCCAGCACCGCCAGCTTGAGCTTCGAGCCGTCGTCGGCCTGCGCCGGCGTGGCGCCGCGCGGCTCTGACTTGCCGCGCATCTCGCGCCGGCGCCGCTCGGCCATGGTCCTCGCCCGGTCGCGCCGTTCACGCACCAGCTTCACGACTTCGGAGAGCTCGGCGTCCGAAAGTCCCTGGACCGCCGGATGATGCGACTTGCCGACGAGGTCCCGCTCATCCGAGCTCAGGGCGCGATTCTCTTCCTTCCGTGTGACGGCCATGGTGCCTCCCTATCTTTCCCGATCGACGGCGCCGATCGTCGCCGTCGATCGGGGCGGTCTTGTGGCAACGGCTCCCGCGCCGCGATCGTGCCTCAGAACGGCCGATCGCCCTCGATCAGCACCCGGTGCATGATCCGCTGCTCGCCCATCGGATAGTCGATCACGACCCGGTGCATGGTGGCGCGGTTGTCCCACACCACGATGTCGCCCGCCTTCCACACATGGCCGTGGTGGTGCCGCGGCTTGCGCGCCTCGTCGGCGAGCTCGTCGAGCAGCGCGTCGCTTTCCTCGCGCGGCAGGCCGACGATGCGGTCGAGCCGGTTGGGATTGAGATAGACCGCCTTGCGGCCGGTCTCCGGATGGGTGCGCACCAGCGGGTGCTCGACGTCGGGCGTCTCGGCGATCTCCTGCGGCGTGCGCGGCGAGGGCCGGTTGCGCGCCCGGGGCGTGTCGTAGCCGTGGACGGCGCGCAGGCCCGCGATGCGCTTGCGCGTCGCCTCGGGCAGCGCCTCGTAGACCGAGTGCATGTTGCAGAACCAGGTCGCGCCGCCGCGGCTCGGGATCTCGATGCCGTGCAGCAGGGTCGCCTTGGCGGGCACCGCGAAATAGGAATCGTCGGTGTGCCAGTCCTCGGCGCGGATCGCCGTCTTGTCGGTCGTGCCGTCGGCCATCAGGGTCGAGACCATGATGGAGACGTCGGGCACCGCATCGTCGCGCTTGTAGCGCAGGAGCTGCCGCTGCGGCCGGCCGAAGGCCCGCGCGAAGGTGCGCGTCTGTTCCGGCGTCATGCACTCGCCCGGAACGACCACCAGCAGATGCTCGGCGAGCGCGCGGTTGAGCAGCGCCGCCACCGCGGGTTCGCCGGCTCGCGCGCGATCCAGCCCCTCAATACGCGCGCCGAGCGCGCCGCCCGTGGGAACGACCTCGATCCTGCTCATGCCACGAGTCTAGCGCGCGAACAGGGTGGAAACCAATTCCGCGACTCGGGCCCGCAGGCGCCGGACCAGCGCCTGCGCCGCCTGCCACGCCGGCAGCGCCCGCACGAATTCATAGGCGCGGTCGCGCCAGTCGAAGAACCGGGTGTCGAGGCGGGCGTACCAGCCGATCTTCATCAGCGACGGCCGCAGCAGGCGGTAGAGCCGCGCCAGGAGGGCGGTCGCGGTCAGCTTGGCGGCGACGACGATGCCGACCGCCAGGCTGTAATGGCCGTGGATCACGAACCAGACCGCCGACAGCTTGACCGGCAGGATGAGCGCGGACGGGCCGACGAAGGCGCCGAGCGCTGCCCACGGCGGCAAGGTCACCAGCCATGCCTCGAATCGGGCCACCGGCGGCCAGCGCGCGAACGCCGCCATCATGACGTTGAGGTAACGGATCAGCGTCTGTTCGAAGAACACGATGCCCGCCGCGATCGGCAGCAGCAGCACCTGCAGCAGGCGTTTGCGATGGCTATTCATCCCGGCCCAGCATACACCGTCGACCATGCTGCGACGCCGTACCCTCGGTCCGCTGATGGCCGCCGCCTCGCTCGCGCCGCTCACGGCGGAGGCGCAGGGCGCGCCTCCCCTCACCCGCATCGCCTTCGGCTCCTGCGCCGACCAGAGGCGGCCGCAGCCGATCTGGGACGCCATCCTCGCCTATCGGCCCGACCTGTTCGTCTTCATGGGCGACAACGTCTACGGCGATTTCGGCTCCGCCGACGCCGCCCCGCTTCGGGAAGCCTATGCCGAAGCGGCCGCGATCGAGCCCTATGCGCGGCTGATGCGCACGGTGCCCCATCTCGCGGTGTGGGACGACCACGACTACGGCCGCAACGACGCCGGCGCCTCCTTCCCGCACAAGCAGGTGTCGAAGGAGCTGTTCCTCGACTTCTTCCACGCCCCGGCAACGGACGTGCGACGCACGCGCGAGGGCATCTACGATTCCCGCATCGTCGGCCCGCCGGGCATGCGCGTGCAGGTCATCCTGCTCGACATCCGCTGGTTCAAGTCGCCCTGGAAGCCGACCGACCAGCGCGGCGCGCCGGGCAGGGAACGTTACCTGCCGGACCCCGATCCGACGAAGACCATGCTGGGCGACGCCCAGTGGGCGTGGCTCGCCACCGAACTGCGCAAGCCGGCCGAGCTGCGCCTCCTCGTCTCTTCCATCCAGGTCCTCGCCGACGGTCATGGCTGGGAGCGCTGGGGAAATTTCCCGCTCGAGCGCGAGAAACTCTTCGCCGCCATCCGGGAGGCACGCGCCGGCGGCGTGGTGATGATCTCCGGCGACCGCCATATCGGCGCGCTCTACCGCGAGCGGCCGGCCGGCCTCTATGCGCTGACCGAGGCGACATCGAGCGGCCTCAACCAGTTCTATTGGGCGGCCAGGGAAGCCGGCCCCAACCGCCTTGGCGAGCTCTACGCCATGCCGAACTTCGGCGTGGTCGACGTCGATTGGTGGGAACGCAGCGTCACGCTCGCCCTGCGCGACACCGGCGGCACCGTGCGCCGGAGCACCACCCTGCGGCTGGACGACCTCGCCTTCAGCTGACGGCGCAGCAGTCGTATAATTTACTATACGTTTCACTGCGAATATGCCATACAGCCGGCATGGCGACATCCAGCCTGCCGGCCGATAGAACCCCGCCGCGAGGGATTGCGCGGTTTTCGCGACGCCCTTTCTCCGGCCGCCGCGTCGGCCTCGGAATGAGTTTTGGCGATTTTGGCGATTTTGGCGAACGATTTTGGTTCCGTGAACGGACCATTTGTACAGTTGCGGCAGTTCCTGCAGTTTCTGCAGCCGTGCGGCGGCGCGCCGGCTACACCGTCTTGACCAGCTCGGCGATGGCGGCGCCGACGGTCCTCGTGTCGCCGTTGCCGCCGAGGTCGCGCGTGCGCGGGCCGCCCTCGACCAGCGAGGCGGCGATGGCGCGCTCGATGGCGTCGGCCGCCTCGGGATAACCGAGATGACGCACCATCATGGCGCCCGACCAGATCTGGCCGATCGGGTTGGCGATCCCCTTGCCGGCGATGTCGGGCGCCGAGCCGTGCACCGGCTCGAACATCGAGGGGAACTTGCGCTCGGGATTGATGTTGCCAGAGGGCGCCACGCCGATCGAGCCGGTGAGCGCCGGACCGAGATCCGACAGGATGTCGCCGAACAGGTTGGAGCCGACGACGACGTCGAACCAGTCGGGATTGCGCACGAAGTGCGCCGTCAGGATGTCGATGTGATACTGGTCGGCCTTGATGTCGGGATACTTCTTGCGCATCTCGGCGAAGCGCTCGTCCCAGAACGGCATGGTGTGGATGATGCCGTTGGACTTGGTCGCCGAGGTGACATGCTTCTTCTTCGTCGTGCTGGCGAAGTCGAAGGCGAACTTCAGCACGCGGTCGACGCCCTTGCGCGTGAAGATGGCCTGCTGGATCGCCATCTCGTCGTCGGTGCCCTGGAACATGCGGCCACCGATCGAGCTGTACTCACCCTCGGTGTTCTCGCGCACCACCCAGAAATCGATCTCGCCCGGCTTGCGGTTGGCGAGCGGGCTGGGCACGCCCTCGAACAGGCGCACAGGACGGAGGTTCACGTATTCGTCGAACTCGCGGCGGATCGGGATCAGCAGGCCCCACAGCGAGACGTGATCGGGCACGCCCGGCCAGCCGACGGCGCCGAGGAAGATGCTCTCGAAGCCCTTCAGCGTCTCCATGCCGTCGTCGGGCATCATCTTGCCCGTCTTGGCGAAGCGGTCGCACGACCAGTCGTAGTCGGTGAAGTCGAGCTGGAAACCGAAGCGGCGTGCCGCGGCCTCGAGCACGCGCACCCCCTCGGGCACGACCTCCTTGCCGATTCCGTCCCCCGGAATGAGTGCGATCTTGTGCCTGGCCATGCGTTTCCTCCCTCGCCGCCGCCCGACGTATAATGAACGCCGATCCAGGAGCAAGCCCCAGGGAAATCCGGAGAAGTTCGATGGCCTACGATCTCAAGATCACCAATGGCACGATCGTCGACGGCAGCGGCAAGCCGGGATTCGTCGGCGACGTCGGCATCGCGGACGGCAGGATCGTCTCGCTCGGCAGGGCCGAGGGATCGGCCACGACCACCATCGACGCCAAGGGCCGGGTCGTGGCGCCCGGATTCGTCGACGTTCACACCCACTATGACGCGCAGATCCTGTGGGACCGCCTGCTGTCGATCTCGCCGTGGCACGGCGTGACGACCACCGTAATCGGCAATTGCGGCTTCGGCGTCGCGCCGACCCGCGCCGCGCACCGCAACCTCGTCCTGCAGACGCTCGAGAAGGTCGAGGGCATGAGCCTCGACGCCCTGCAGGCCGGGCTGGGCACCGCCTGGCCGTTCGAGACCTTTCCGCAGTATCTCGACACGCTGGAGAAGCGCGGCTCGGCGATCAACGTCGCCGCCCTGTTCGGCCACACGCCGCTGCGCCTTTACGTCATGGGCGAGGAATCGACCGAGCGCGCCGCCACGCCCGACGAGATCAAGGCGATGAAGGGCCTGGTGCGCGAGGCGATGGAGGCCGGCGCCATCGGCTTCGGCACCTCGGTCTCGGTGAGCCACAACGGCTATGCCGGCAAGCCGGTGCCGAGCCGGCAGGCCACGGTCGAGGAGATGGACCAGCTCGTCTCGGTGATGGGCGAGATGAAGCGCGGCCTGATGCAGATCACGATCGGCCGCGACTTCTCGACCCGCCACATGGCCGAGGTCAGCCGCAAGTACGGCGTCCCTGTCACCTGGACGGCGCTGCTTTCGCACCTCTACGGCCCTGGCGGCCATCGCAAGCAGCTCGACCTCGCCGCCGAACAGCGCAGGTCGGGCGCCATGGTCATCCCGCAGGTGAGCTGCCGGCCGCTCAATTTCGAGTTCACCTTCGCCGAGCCCTTCATCCTCGACGTCATGAAGTTCATGAACGAGCTCGCCATCGCCGAAGCCCGCGAGCCCGGCGCGCGCCGCCGCGCCTATGCCGATCCGGCGTGGCGCGAGAAGCTGCGCTCGGAGGTGACCCCGCTCTTCCGCGACTGGTGGGACCGCGTCGTCATCGCCTGGGCGCCGTCCGCACGCGAGCTCGAGGAGCAGCCGCTCGCCGCCGCGGCCGCGCGGCTCGGCAAGGATCCGGTCGACCTCGCGCTCGACCTCGCCCTCGCCAACGACCTGCAGGCCCGCTTTCGCATGGCCGTCATGAACTTCGACGAGAAGGAAGTGGCCGAGCTGATCACCGACCCGCACACCATCATCGCGCTGTCCGACGCCGGCGCGCACGCCAGCCAGCTCTGCGACGCCTGCTACTCCACCCATCTGCTGGGCCACTGGGTGCGCGAGCGCGGCACGCTGACCGTCGAGCAGGCCGTGCACCACCTCACGCAGCGGCCGGCCGAGATGTTCGGCATCACCGATCGCGGCCTGCTGGCCGAGGGCCGGCCGGCCGACGTGGTTGTGTTCGATCCGGCGACCGTCGGTCCCGGCCCGCTGCGCCGCGTCTACGACCTGCCGGCCGGCGCCGACCGCCTGGTCTCGGATGCCAACGGCGTCGATGCCGTGATCGTCAACGGCCGGCTGATCCGCCGCGACGGCAGGGACGTCGTCGCCAACGACGACAAGCTGCCGGGCCGCCTGTTGCGGCACGGCAGGGCCGCCTGAACACGCTCGGTGTCATCCCGAGCGCCGCGAGGGACCTTATCCGGTTCCGCAAAGGTCCCTCGGCCTCACGGCCTCGGGATGACGACTTCTTTGAAGGGAGACAATGAATGATCCACGTCATCGCCATCATCACCGCCAAGCCCGGCAAGCGCGACGAAGTGCTGAAGAACTTCAAGGCCAACGTGCCGGCGGTCCACGCCGAGAAGGGCTGCATCGAGTACGGCGCGACCGTCGACACCGACGGCGGCCCGTTCGCCAAGTTCGGACCGGATACCTTCGTGGTGATCGAGAAGTGGGAAAGCATGGACCACCTCAAGGCTCATGCCGCCGCGCCGCATATGAAGGCCTACGCCGAGAAGAACAAGGATCTGCTGGCCAACCGCGCCGTCCACGTCCTGCAGAACGCTTGATCTCGGACGGCGTCGCCGCGCCGGACGTCACCCGGCGCGGATGAGACCGGCGATCTGGATGTCGAGCATGCCGCGGATCAGCAGCTCGCGGTCGGACCACGGGAATTCCGGCTTCATGATCAGCGCCGCAACGAGACCGTGCACGCCCATCCAGCACAGCTCGGCGCAGGTGTCGGGCGGGTAGTTGAGCTCGATGCCGCGGGCCTGCATCTCGCCCAGCAGGGCGACCAGCTTCTGGAAGACCAGGGCGCCGCCGATGCCGGGCCGGTTGGGATCGTCGGTCGGCGCGCGGTGGCCGATCTTGCGCATCGATTCGGGGATGTTGGCACCCAGGAACACCAGCCGATACTCGTCCGGATGGGCGAGTCCGAAGCGGATGTAGGCCTCGCCGAACTTGCGCATGCGCTCCAGCGGATCCGCCACCGTCCGTTCGAGATCGCCGATCGCGACCAGCAGGTGCCCGAAGGCTTGGTCGCACAGCGCCAGCATCAGCGCTTCCTTGTCGGTGAAGTAGAGGTAGAGGGCCGGCGCGGAGATGCCGACCCGGTCGGCGATCCGGCGGATCGTCGTGGCATCGTAGCCCTGCTCCAGGAAGAGCTCCTTCGCGGCCGCCAGGATCTCCTCGCGGCGGGTATGTCCCTCGCCGCGCCGTTTGCGCCCCGCCGCGATCGAAACCGGAACACCCGACAAATGTGAACTCCTTGGCCTTGACTGTTAACTGAACGTCGATAACTTATCAACGATCAGTTAACGTCGATAACTTATCGGGATTCATAATACTCCTGGAAAGGATGGCCCGCCATGGTTCTACCGAGGGTTTCCCTGAAAACCGCCCTCTTGTCGGTCGCCATCGTGACGGCGATCGGCGGGACGGTCGCCGCGCTCTCCTGGAATGCCTACGCCTCGCGCGCCGAGGTCGTTGCGCCTTCCGTGGTCCGGCCGGCCCGGGTCGTCGAGATCGCCTACGAGCGCCCTATCCATGCCCTCACCCTGGCCGGGACCGTCGTCCCCCGCATCGAGAGCACGCTCGGCTTCCGCGTGGCCGGCAAGATCGTCGAGCGCCTCGTCGATGTCGGTGCCGCCGTGCAGGCGGACCAGCTCATCGCGCGGCTGGATCCCGCCGACCTTCAGCTCGCCGTCGACAACGCCCGGGCGGCTCTGGCCGCGGCCGAGGCCGACCACATGCGCGCCAAGGCCGATCACGACCGCTACCAGCAGCTTCGCAACACGTCGGTCTTCACGGCTCAGACCCACGACCAGCGCAAGTCGGTGGCCGCCACGGCGCTGGGCCGCATGAAGCAGGCCGAAAGCCAGCTCGCCGCGGCCGAGAACAACCTCGCCTACAGCGAGCTGCGCGCCGATTCGGCCGGCGTCGTCACGTCCGTCCTCGCCGAGGTCGGCCAGGTGATGGCGCAGGGCCAGGGCGTGGTGCGCGTCGCCCGCACGAACGAACTCGAGATTCTGGTCGGCGTCCCCGAACATCGCCTGAACGCGGTGCGGGCGGCCGATGAAGCGACCTTCGAGCTCTGGTCCGATCCAGGCAAGCGCTTCAGCGCCCGCCTGCGCGAGCTGTCGCCCAGCGCCGACTCCCTGACGCGCACCTATCCCGCGCGCTTCTCGGTGCTCGACAAGCCGGGCTTCATCGGCCTCGGCATGACCGCGACCTTAACCCTCGGCCGGCCCGACGGCGCGCCGGTCGCCGAGGTGCCGTTGTCCGCCATCTTCCAGGCCGGTTCGCAGCCCGCGGTGTGGGTCGTGGATCGCCAGAGCGGCGTCGTCGAGCTGCGTCCCGTCGTCGTCGCCCGCTGGCGCAACGAAACGGCGGCCCTCGGCTCGGGCGTGCGCGACGGCGAGCTGGTCGCCACCGCCGGCGTGCACAAGCTCGAAGCCGGGCAGAGGGTCCGGCCGATGCCGCAACAGCAGGCCGAGCGCTAGCACAGCGCGCCATGGGCACTCGGCTCAACCTGTCGGAGTTGGCGCTCCGCAACAGCACCCTCACCGTGTTCTTCATGGTGGCGCTGACGCTGGCGGGCATCTACGCCTATTTCAGCCTGGGTCGCGCCGAGGATCCGCCCTTCACCATCAAGCAGATGGTGGTGTCGGCGGCGTGGCCGGGCGCGACCTCGCGCGAGGTCGAGCAGCAGGTCACCGACAAGATCGAGACCAAGCTGCAGGAGCTCCCCTACTTCTACAACGTCACCAGCTACACCAAGCCGGGCGAGACCGTGATCTACGTCTCCTTGCGCGACGACGTCCCGCCATCGAGGGTGCCCGAGCTGTGGTATCAGGTGCGCAAGAAGGTCGGCGACATCCGCAGCTCGTTGCCGCAGGGCGTGCTGGGCCCGTTCTTCAACGACGAGTACGGCGACACCTACAGCCTGATCTGGGCCTTCGAGTCGGACGGCTTCTCGCCGGCCGAGATGAAGGAAATCGTCAAGGGCGCGCGCCAGCGCCTGCTGCGCGTGCCCGACGTCACCAAGGTCGACCTGTTCGGCGTCCAGGACGAGAAGATCTACATCGAGTTCAGCCATACCCGCCTCGCCATGCTGGGCGTGCCGGTCGACCAGATCCTCGACGTCATCCGCAAGCAGAACGCCATCGTCGCCTCGGGCGTCGTCGAAGCGGGGAGTGAGCGCGTGTCGGTGCGCGTCGATGGCGCGCCGGCCTCGGCGCAGGAACTCGCCATGCTGCCGTTCAGCGCCGGCGGCCGCACGCTGACGCTCGCCGACGTCGCCGAAATCAGGCGCGGCTACAGCGATCCGCCGCGATCGACCATGCGATTCCAGGGAGACCGGGTGATCGGGCTCGGCGCCGTCATGGCGCCGGGTGGCAACGTCGAGGCGCTGGGCAAGGCGCTCGACAAGGCGATGGCCGAGATCGGCCGCGACCTGCCCGTCGGCGTCACCGTGCACCGGGTTTCCAATCAGCCCGAGGTCGTCGGCAGGTCTTTCCAGGAATTCGCTGCGGCATTGCTCGAGGCGCTCGCCATCGTGCTCGTCGTGTCGTTCATCACCCTCGGCATCCGTACCGGCGTCATCGTCGCCCTTTCGGTGCCGCTGGTACTGGCCATCACCTTCGTCGGCATGATGCTGCTGGGCATCGACTTCCAACGCATCTCGCTCGGCGCTCTCATCATCGCGCTCGGCTTGCTGGTCGACGACGCGATCATCGCCGTCGAGATGATGATGGTGAAGCTCGAGCAGGGTTTCTCGCGCATGCAGGCCGCCACCTTCGCCTACACCTCGACGGCCTTCCCCATGCTCACCGGCACGCTGGTCACCGCCGCGGGCTTCGTGCCGGTGGGTTTCGCCAAGTCGAGCGCCGGCGAGTACACCAACTCGATCTTCTGGGTCGTCGGCCTGTCACTGATCGTGTCGTGGTTCGTTGCCGTCCTGTTCACTCCCTGGTTCGGCTATCGGCTCCTGCCGCAACCCAGAACGCATCATGCGGATCCGTACCAGGGCCGGCTCTACACTGCCTTCCGCAAACTCGTCGTGTGGTGCGTCACCTGGCGCAAGACCACCATCGCGATCACCGCCCTCGCCTTCGTCGCCGCCATGGGCGCGTTCGGCCTGGTGCAGAAGCAGTTCTTCCCGACGGCCAACCGGCCGGAGTTGATCGTCGACCTGCGCCTCGCCCAGGGCGCCTCCTACGCCGCGACCGAACAGCAGGTGAAAAAGCTGGAGACGTGGCTGGCCGACAACGACGACGTCGCCCACTTCACCTCCTATGTCGGTGCCGGCAGCCCGCGCTTCTACTTGCCGACGGTGCCGGAGCTGACCAATGCGAACTTCGGTCAGGTGATCGTCATGACGCGCGGCATCGAGGCGCGCGAGCGCGTCGTCGCCCGGCTCGAGCGGCTGTTCGGCGAGGATTTCGAGCCGGTCCGCGCGCGCGTCCAGCGGCTGCAGAACGGTCCGCCCGTCGCCTACCCGGTCATGTTCCGCGTTCTCGGCGACGATCCCCGGGAAGTGCGCGCCGTTGCCGAGAAAGTGCGCCAGGTGTTCAAGGCCGACCCCGACACCCGCGACATCAACTTCGATTGGAACGAGATGGCGAAGACGGTGCGTCTGCAGGTCGACCAGAGCAAGGCCCGCGCCCTGGGCGTCGATTCGCAGCTTCTCGGCAACACGCTGCAAACGCTGCTCTCGGGCATCGTCGTCACGCAGTATCGCGACGGCACCGAGAGCATCGACGTGGTGGCGCGCGCCGTGCCGGGAGAGCGGCTGAGCCTCGAGGGGCTCGAAGCCATCAACCTGCGCACCGCCAATGGCGGCATCGTGCCGCTTTCGCAGCTCGCGACGCTTCACTTCGAGCTCGAGGAGCCGATCCTGTGGCGGCGCAACAAGGAGCTCCTGATGACGGTGCGCGCCGGCGTGGTCGACGGCGTGCAGGGCCCCGACGTGGCCGCACGCCTCGACAAGGCGCTGGCGCCTCTGCGAAGGGAACTGCCGCCGGGCTACCGCATCGAGGTCGGTGGCGACAGCGAGGAGAGCGCCAAGAGCCAGGGTTCGATCTTCAAGATGATGCCCCTCATGGCTTTCCTGATGGTGCTGTTCCTGATGCTGCAGCTGCGCAGCTTCTCCAAGCTCGCGCTGGTCATGCTGACGGCACCGCTCGGCATGATCGGCGTGGTGCTCTTCCTGCTCGCCTTCGGCCAGCCTTTCGGCTTCGTGTCCCTGCTCGGCACCATCGCGCTGGCCGGCATGATCATGCGCAACTCGGTGATCCTGGTCGACCAGATCGACCAGGACATCGCGGCCGGCCACACGCCGTGGGACGCCGTAATCGACGCCACTGTGCGACGGGCGCGGCCGATCGTGCTCACCGCCGGCACCGCGATCTTCGCCATGATCCCCCTGTCGCGCAGCGTGTTCTGGGGTCCGATGGCCGTCGCGCTGATGGGCGGCCTGCTGGTCGCCACCGCGCTGACGCTGCTCTTCCTGCCGGCCCTCTATGCCGCCTGGTTCCGGGTCAGGCGCGGGAGCCCTGCCGCAGCGGCCGAACGACACGAGCCACCCCGTCTCGCCCTCGCCGCGGAATGAGCGTCAGGCAATGCGGCCTTCGGCCGAGCGCACGTCGTCGGTGCGGGCGGCGCTGACCGTCAGGATGATCTCGATGCCGCGGGCAATGTCGGCCAATTCCATCGTCGGTCCGGTGGCCTGGCCCGGCGCGTGGGGAACGTGCAGGAAGCCGCCGCGCAGCGGCCACGGCGCCGCCACGGCGAAATCCATCAGCGCATAGAAGATGTGGTTGCAGACGAAGGTACCGGCCGTGTTGGACACGGTGGCCGCCAACCGGGCGCGGCGCATCTCGGCCACGCAGGCCTTGATGGGCAAGGTCGCGAAATGCGCGGCCGGCCCGTTCGCCACCACCGGCACGTCGATCGGCTGGTCGCCGTCATTGTCCGGGATCCGGGCATCCTGGACGTTGATCGCCACGCGCTCGAGGCAAAGCTCGGCCCGCCCGCCGGCCAGGCCCACGCACAGCACGAGATCGGGACGAAGCTCGTCGATCCGTTCGCGCAACGCGGACGTCGACCGCCCAAACGACGTCGGCAGCCTGACGGTATGCACCGCGAGGCTGCCGATCCGGTCGCCGAGGAGGCGCACCGCCTCCCAGGAAGGATTGATCTCGTCGCCGCCGAACGGCTCGAAGCCGGTGACGAGCGCCTTCACCTATTTGTTGGCCGCGTCGACGGCGCGACGCGCCATCACGCCGACGAGATGGGCTCGGTACTCGGCGCTGCCGTGGATGTCGCTGTTGAGCCCGTCGGCCGGGATCTTGATGTCCTTGATGGCCGCCGACGAGAAGTTCTTGGCCAGAGCATCTTCCATCGCCTTGACCCGGAAGACGCACGGACCGGCGCCCGTCACGGCAACGCGCACGCCGCCCGCCGTCTTGGCGACGAACACGCCGACCATGGCGTAGCGCGACGCCGGATTCGGGAATTTCATGTAGGCCGCCTTCTCGGCCTTCGGAAAGCTCACCGACGTGACGATCTCGCCGTCGGCCAGCGCCGTCTCGAACAGCCCCTTGAAGAAACTGTCGGCCGTATGCTTGCCGGTGTTGGTGGTGACGGTGGCATTCAACGCCACGACGGCGGCCGGATAGTCCGCGGCCGGATCGTTGTTGGCGATGGAGCCGCCGATCGTGCCGCGGTTGCGCACTTGCGGGTCGCCGATATGGCCGGCGAGATGGGCGAGCGCCGGAATGGCGCCCTTGACCTCGGCCGAACCGGCCACATCGGCATGCCGGGTCATCGCACCGATCACCACGTTGTTGCCCTCGACCTTGATGCCGGCGAGGTCCTTCAGGCCGCCGAGATCGACGACGTCGCTCGGCTTGGCCAGCCGCTGCTTCAGTGTGGGAATCAGCGTCATGCCGCCCGACATGGGCCGCGCCTCGACCTTGCCCTTCAGCAGGTTGGCGGCATCGGCGACGGACTTCGGGCGATGGTAGGCGAAATCGTACATCTCTGTTTCCTCCGGTTACGCCGCCGCCTTGCCGTGAATCGCCTGCCACACGTTGAGTGGCGTGGCCGGCATCGGCACATGCGAGACGCCGAGCGGCGCCAGGGCATCGTGGACGGCGTTCATGACGGCGGCGGGAGCGGCGATCGCGCCGGCCTCGCCGCATCCCTTCACGCCCAGCGGATTGTGCGGGCAGGGTGTGACCTTGTAGCCGAGCTTGAACGACGGCACGTCGTCAGCGCGCGGCATGGTGTAGTCCATGTAGGATCCGCTCAGCAGCTGACCCGTCGCCTTGTCGTAAACCGCGTTCTCCAGCAGCGCCTGGCCGACACCCTGGACGATGCCGCCGTGGACCTGGCCCTCGACGATCATCGGATTGATGATGTTGCCGAAATCGTCGACCGCCGTGAAGTTCACGATCTCCACGATGCCGGTCTCGGGATCCACCTCGACCTCGCAGATCTGCGTGCCCGCCGGATAGACGAAGTTGGCGGGATCGTAGAAGGCGTTCTCGTCCATGCCGGGCTCCAGTTCATGGAGCGGATAGTTGTGCGGCACGTAGGCGGCGAAGACCGCCTGTCCGAGCGGCACGTTCTTGTCCGTGCCCGCCACCTTGAACACGCCGTTCTCGAAGACGACGTCGGCCGCCGACGCTTCCATCAGATGGGCGGCGATCTTCTTGCCCTTGGCGATCACCTTGTCGGCCGCCTTGACGATGGCCGAACCGCCCACGGCAAGCGAGCGGCTGCCGTAGCTGCCCATGCCGAACGGCGTAGTCGCCGTGTCGCCATGGACGACCTCGATGTTCTCGAGCGGCACGCCGAGCTTGTCCGAGACGATCTGGGCGAAGGTCGTCTCGTGGCTCTGGCCATGGCTGTGCGCCCCGGTCAGGACCTGGACGTTGCCCGTCGGGTTGAACTTGATCTGCGCCGACTCCCACTGCCCGACTCCGCCGCCGAGCTGGCCGATCACTTGGGACGGCGCGAGTCCGCAGGCCTCGATGTACGACGAGAAGCCGATACCGCGCAGCTTGCCGCGCGACTTCGACTCCGCCCGCCGGCCCTCGAAGCCCTTGTAGTCGGCCATCTTCATCGCTTCGTCGATGAGCGGCTGGTAGTTGCCCGAATCGTACTGCAGCGCCACCGGCGTCTGGTACGGGAAGGCCGTCGGCGGAATGAAGTTGCGTCGGCGCAGTTCGGCCGGATCCAGCTTCATCTCCTTGGCAGCCTTGCTGACGATCGACTCGATGACGTAGGTCGCCTCGGGGCGGCCCGCTCCGCGGTAGGCATCGACCGGTGCCGTGTGGGTGAGTGCCGCCTTCACGTTGGCGTAGATCAGCGGCGTGGTGTACTGGCCGGCGAGCAGTGTGGCGTAAAGATAGGTCGGCACGGCCGTCGCGAAGGTCGAGAGATAGGCGCCCATGTTGGCGGTCGTCTCGACCTTGAGCGCCAGGAACTTGCCGTCCTTGTCCATGGCGAGTTCGGCGTGGGTGACGTGGTCGCGACCATGCGCATCGGTCTGGAAGGATTCGCTGCGCTCGGCGGTCCACTTGATCGGCCGACCGACACGGCTCGATGCCCAGCAGACCATTGTCTCTTCATTGTAGCAGAAGATCTTGCTGCCGAAGCCGCCGCCGACGTCGGGCGCGATCACGCGGAGCTTGTGTTCCGGAATGCCGAGCACGAAGGCCGACAGGATCAGTCGCAGGACATGCGGATTCTGGGACGTCGACCACAGCGTGTACTGGCCCGTACCCTTGTCGTACTCGGCCGCGGCTGCCCGCGGCTCCATCGCATTGGGAATCAGGCGGTTGTTGACGATGTCGATCTTGGTGACGTGCGCGGCCTTGGCGAAGGCGGCATCGACGTCGGCCTTCACGCCGATCTCCCAGTCGTAGACCAGGTTGCCGGGCGCTTCGGCATGCACCTCGGCTGCACCCTTGCTCAGCGCCTTGGCGAGATCGACGTTGGCTGCCTTGACGTCGTAGTCGACCTTGATCGCCTCGGCCGCGTCCTTGGCCTCGTCGGCCGTGTTGGCGACCACCATCGCGACCGGGTCGCCGACATAGCGCACCGTGTCGGCCGCCATCACCGGATGCGGCGGCGCCTTGTGCGGCTGGCCATGCTTGTCCTTGACGACCCAGCCGCAAATCAGGCTGCCGACCTTGGCGTCGGCCACGTCCTTGCCGGTGAAGATGGCGACGACGCCCGGCATACCCGCGGCAGCCGAGGTGTCGATGCCCTTGATCCGGGCATGAGCATGGGGAGAGCGGACGAAGTACGCATGTGTGGAACGCGCAAGCGGCAGGTCGTCGACGTAACGACCCGTGCCCGTCAGGAAGCGCTGGTCTTCCTTCCGCTTGACCCGGGCGCCAATTCCCGTTTCGGCGGCCATGGCTATACCCCCGCAGATTTCATGGCCGGTGCTGCGGCCAGGATTGCCTTCACGATGTTGTGGTACCCGGTACAACGGCAGAGATTGCCTTCGAGCTCACGGCGCACCGTGGCCTCGTCGAGCTGGTAGTTGTGGCGCTTCACCATGTCGATGGCGCTCATCACCATGCCCGGCGTGCAGAAGCCGCACTGCAGGGCATGGTTCTCGCGAAAGGCCTCCTGCATGGGGTGCAGCTTGTCGACACTGGGTGCCAGGCCCTCGATGGTCGTGACCTTGCCGCCCTCGGCCTGGACCGCGAGCATGGTGCACGACTTCACCGACTTCCCATCGACATGAACGACGCAGGCCCCGCACTGGCTGGTGTCGCAGCCGACGTGGGTGCCGGTCATTCCCAGATGCTCGCGCAGGAACTGGACCAGCAATGTGCGGGACTCGACCTTGCCCGACACGGACTTGCCGTTGACGGTCATGGTAACGGAATGGGTCATTACTTTCTCTCCCTCACGTCGTTGGTCGACAAGCCGCACGCATGCGCCGTCGCCGGACATTGGCGGCGACTCTCGCAAGCCGCCGCTGGGCCGGTCAAGCGAATTGCGGGTGACGGTCGCCGTCGGAGGCGCTGCTAGCGGCTCGCAAGGAAGATCAGGATCAAGATCACCGCACCGGCGCCGATGACGAGCCAGTGCGTATAGCCTCGCTGCGCGGCGGCGGGCGCCGGCGCGGCCGCCGCGCCGGCCGTGCCAGATGCCGTTCCGGCGCCGTTGCCGGCCGGCGTGGGTTGTGCCGGCGCCCCACCCACCATGGCGGCGAACTTGCCGAAGAATTCGTCCGCGAGCTTGCGCGCCGTGCCGTCGATGAGGCGCGCTCCGACCTGGGCGATCTTGCCGCCGACCTGCGCATCGACATTGTAGGTCAGCACCGTTTCGCCGCCATCCTCGCGCAAGTTGACCACGGCGCCGCCCTTGGCGAAGCCCGCCGCGCCACCCTGCCCTTCGCCGGAAATCCGGTAGCCGTTCGGCGGATCGATGTCGCTCAGCGTCACCTTGCCCGAGAAGTTCGCGCTCACCGGGCCGATGCGCATGCGCACCTTGGCCTTCATCTCGGTGTCCGACGTCTTCTCGAGCGATTCGCAGCCGGGAATGCAGGCCTGCAGCACGGCCGGATCGTTGAGCGCGGCAAACACCTTGTCGCGCGGCGCGGCAATCCTGTACTCGCCCTTTATTTCCATGAGTCCTGCTCCGCCTGTAGCGCTACCACTTGCTGGTATAGGAGTCCGGCGGCGGTTCTGCCAGTGGTTCGCGCATCGACACGTAGACGGTTGCAAGATAGGGCACCGCCATCAGCATCGCCAGACCGGCGAACCAGTTCGCCTGGGTGTTCCAGAACAGCGTCCTGATCACCCAGCGACCGCCGTCGGCCGCGACGAACCCGCCCGCGCCGCCGTCGTGCAGCTTGATCGCTCCCTCCGTCACGAGCAGCGCGCTCGCCCACAGAACGAGCATCGCCGCGAGAACGATCTCCGGCAGCACCGGCCGCAGCCGCGTGAACGAGCGGTCCATGCGCACGAAGCCGCGACTGCCGTCGTAGCCAAGCAGGCGTCCGAACGAGAGCGCCTTGGCCCACCGGTCGGCCCGCGGCGCGGGATCGGACCGTACGATGGTCAGCGTCTTCCATGCCAGCAGCACGACGCTCGGGATGACGAAGCTCCAGATCGGGAAATCGCGATAGCGCCCGTCGATCGCGATCTGGCGATAGAACGTGTCGCTCAGCCGAATGACTCCGTCATACCAGTCGATGGTGATGAAGATCAGATAGAAGATGCAGATCGCCGTGAGCACGAGGTAAAGAAGTTGCGCCAGCAGGTCGGCCCGGTTCAGCACGGCGAACCGCGGCAGCGCGCGCCAGGCCCGCCAGGCCTCGCGGACGCGTGCACCGTAAAGCGAGGGATCGGCCATCCGTCCGGTCAGGCTGTCGGCGATGCCGCGCAGCAGGGCGTAGGAGAACGCGGCAAGCAGCAACGCCCAGAACGCCACGCCGACCGTGCGCTCGACATAGAAGGCGCGCGTGCCGTCGAGCCACACCGCCTGGACGTAGCAGGTCGCGACGAGCTGGGCGAACACCGCGAAGATGGCAATCTGCTTGGCCTCGGCGCGTCGGCGCGCAGTGACGAAGGCGGCGACGAGCAGCCCGCCCAGCAAAGTCGACAGCGCGAAGAGAATGCGCCAACGCGGCTCGGCCACCACGGGCTTGCCCAATTCGAACTTGTCGCCGCGATGGGCGTCGAGCAACCCCCAGGAGGCACCGACGGTGCCCTCCTGGCGCGACTTCCAGAACTGGTCGAAGGCCTCGATGAAGTTGTAGTCGAAGCGCTCGCGCTCCGCGACGGTGCGGAACATGGAGAAATACCGCACCTGCTCGACCCGGCCGGGCCGCGCATCCGATCTCATGCGGCCATCGCTCGGCCAGCCCGTCTCGCCGATCACGATGCGCTTGTTGGGGAAGCGCTCCTGCACCTTGCGATAGATGTCGACGATGTGCTTCTCGATGCTCGAGGCGCCGTCCCGTTCCCGGCGATCCAGGCCGATCGGCTCGTCCTCCCAGTACGGAAGGATGTGCACCGTCACGATGTCCACCTCGTCGGCGAGCTGCGGGTTGCGCAGCCAGAACTCCCAGACGTCGGCATAGGTCACGGGCTGTCGGACGCGCTGCTTGACCTGCCTGATGTAGCCGCGCAGCTGGTTTGCCGTCAGGTCCTTGCGCAGCAGCACCTCGTTGCCGACGATCACCCGCTCGACCGTGTCGGGATAGCGGTTGGCATGATCGATCAGCAGATTGATCTGCTCGAGGTTCTCCTTGTCGTTGTCGTTGAGCCACGCGCCGTGCCAGACCTTGAGCCCGTACTTGCCGGCGCGCTGGGGCACGGTCTCGAGGTTCTCGGCGGCCGAGTATGTGCGCACCGTCCCGACCTTGCCCTGCAACCGGCGAAGATCCTGCTCGATCTGGTCCGGCGTCGGGTAGATCCGCGACAGCGGGCTCTGGCCCGGTCGATAGGGCGCGAAGGACACGCTCTGCAGGGGCGCATTCGTCCAGCCCGCAATATCGACGGGCCTGTTGGGAAACCACCACCACGCAAGATTGAGCGCCGCGACGGCGACGAAGGTCAGCAGCGCGAGCAGGGCACGCATGGCGACTATTTAGCAGGATCGATACAGCAGCGAACGGCTTTTGAGCGCCTTGTCCCCAGCGCTCAGGAGCCTCGGCGTTGCAGGCCGGCGATAGCCTGGCGCACGACCTGGTGGCCGCGGAACAGGACAGCTTCCTTCCAGTCGTCCGTCTCGGGATAGAATTGCCGCCGCATCGCCGCCCGTATCGGCACGGCCTCCCTGCCCAGCGGATCGCCGTACTTGTGCAGCCAGTGATCGGCGCGAAAGGCCTTCTGGCCGCTCTCCCGATCGAAAGTGCCGAACTCCAGCGTACACATCGTCAGCCGCGTCTGCGGCTCGGTCAGGATCCTGTTGAGGCCATAGTGTCCAAGCCCGTCGCGCGCCTGCGAAGCGGTCTGCCCGCGCTTGGACTCCGTCACCGACTCGCCCCAGAAAGCGCGCACGCGCCGCGAGCCCGGCGAATCGATGTCGTAGTGCGTGATCGGCTCGCCGTAGCCGTAAGGGCCGAGACCCGTGTGGAAATCGACGACGGCAACGTCGCTGCGGCCGCGGAGGAAGCTGTCGGAGATGGCATGCAAGGTGCGGTTCGACCAGGCTGGCCCGCCGCCGCCGAAGAACATGCCCTCGGGATGACTGTACTGCCCGCCCGACACGGCGCGGAAATAGGCGACGTCACCCACCTTCTTGCGATAGGCGGCAAGCCGCGCGTCGGCCGCGGCGCGGCCGGCCTCGCTGAAATCGGCTGGAATCAAATCGTCGGCGATCTCCAGATAGCCTTCGTTCGCGGGGTAGGGCTTGGCATGGTCGACGTAGTTGCGATTGAGATCGTTGCCCTCCTCCGTCACACGCCGCGTCCAGGCGAAGCCGTAGGGATTGATGGCGTGGATGAACAGGGCGGCGGTGTCCGCCGGAAGGCCGGCCGCACCGACATGGGCCAGCCAGTCGACCTGGAAACCCGAGCCGCAATAGCCCTCGACTCCGTGCGTGCTCGAAATCGTCACGACCAGCTTCGACGCATCCTCCGGTCCCAGTCGCGCCACGTCGGTGGAAAGCGCTTCGCCCTCCGGTCCCTTGCGCGGATTGTCGTAGCGGAAAGCCGTCGCGCCGGCGATGCGTGCCGCGGCCAGGAACTTGTCGCGCGCCTCGCCGAAGCTCGCCGAGAAGGAATGAATGCTGCCAGCCACCGGCCTATGTCCTCAGCGTCAGGCCGCCATCGACCACGAGCTCATGGCCGGTGATGAAGTCGGCCTCGTCGGACGCCAGCAGCAGGGCGCCACGGGCGATGTCGATGGGTAGACCGAGGCGGCGCAACGCCGCCTTCTTCTCCCATACCGCCTTGATCTCGGGTTTGTCGAAATTCGTGCGGGTCATGCCCGTGTAGATCGCGCCGGGGCAGACATAGTTCGCGGTGATGTTGAACTTGCCGAGCTCGAGCGCGAGCGTGCGCGTCAGGCCGCCCACCCCTGCCTTGGAGGCGCAATAGGCCGCAAGTCCGTAATCCGTGTCGAACGCCATGACCGACGCGGTGTTGATGATGCGCGCCCTGCCCTTGTCTCGCGCGCGCGCCTTGAGCGAGGGAATTGCCTCGCGGCAGATGCGGAACATCGCCCGCACGTTGACGGCGTTGACCCGATCCCACTCCGCATCGGTCATTTCCTCGACGAAGGCGCGACCGCTGACGCCGGCATTGTTGAACACGATGTCGATGGCGCCGAACTTCTCGAGTGCCGCCGCCACGATGCCCCGGGGAGCGTCGTCGCCGGTGATGTCGCTGCCTAGCGCCACGATGTCAGGATGGCCCTCGTGCGCCGAGGCGATCTCGGACTGCGGGCGATCGACCGCCAGCACCTGCGCGCCTTCCTCGGAAAAGAGCCGAGCCGACGCCGCACCGATGCCGGAGGCCGCGCCCGTGACGATGGCGATCTTGCCGCTCAAGCGCCCCATGCCCGGCTCACGCCGTCGTCAGGACGACCTTGCCTGTCGCCTTGCGCGACAGCAGGGCGTTCATCGCCTCGGCGCCCTTCTCGAGCGGGAATCGCATCGAGATGTGTGGCTTTAGCTTGCCCTGCGCGTACCAGGCCAGCAGCTCGTCGAAGTTCTTGCGCGCCTCGGCGGGTTCCCGGCCCCGCCAGGCGCCGTAGAAGACGCCGCGTACGTCGCAGCTCTTGAGTAGCGCGAGGTTGGCCGGCAACGACGGAATGCGGCCGGCGGCAAAGCCGATCACCAGCAATCTGCCGTACCAGGCGATGCAGCGGATCGCCTCGTCGAAGGCGTCGCCGCCGACGGCGTCGTATATGATGTCCGCGCCGTTGCCGCCGGTCAGCTCCTTGACCTTGTCGCGCATTTTCTCCTTGGCGTAGTTCACGAACATCGTGGCGCCATACTTCCGGCAGATCTCCATCTTCTCGTCGGACCCGACCGCGGCGATCACCTTCAATCCCATCAGCGCTCCCAGCTCGACCGCTGTCAGACCGACGCCGCCAGACGCGCCGGTCACGAGAAGCGTCTCGCCGGGCTTGAAGCTGCTTCTTTGCTTGAGCGCGTAGTAGGACGTGCCGTAGGTCATCGTGAAGGCGGCGCCGTCCTCGTAGCTCATGTTCGCCGGCATCGGCAGCAGGTTGCCCTGGTCGATCACTGCCTCCGTGGCATAGCCGCCGTGGCCGATCATGCCGATCACGCGGTCACCTGCCTTGTAGTCGGCGACGCCTTCGCCGACTTCGGTCACGTCCCCGGCGATCTCGTGCCCGGGCGCGAAGGGGCGCGGCGGCTTGAACTGGTACTTGTCGGCGATGATCAACGTGTCGGGGAAATTGACGCCAGCCGCCTTCACCGCGACGCGTGCCTGGCCCTTGCCGACCGGTCTGGACGGCAGTTCCATCAGCCTGAGGCTCTCGGGACCGCCCGGGGTTTCGCTCATCATCGCGCGCATTGGCCGCTCCGCTTCGTGGTGCTTGCGTCGTCGCGCATTGATACGACGCCCGCCCTGTCAGCGTCCATTCGTGCTAAGACGGTCGGCCTTTCGCGGGGAGGAAGATGGCAGGGCTGTATTTCGAGGAGTTCGCTGTCGGCCGCGCGTTCGACCACGACTGGACCCGCACCGTGACCGAGATGGACAATGTCCTTTTCAGCTCGCTGACGATGAACGTCCAGCCACTCCATCTCGACGAGGAGTTCGCCTCCAAGACCGAGTTCGGCCGGCGCATCGTCAACAGCCTGTTCACGCTCGGCCTGATGATCGGCATCACGGTCAACGACACCACGCTCGGCACGACCGTCGCCAATCTCGGCATGACCGACGTCAGGTTCCCAAAGCCCGTCTTCCACGGCGACACGTTGCGCGTGCGCACGACGGTGCTGTCGGTGCGCGAGAGCAGGTCGCGGCCCGATGCCGGCATCGTCGAGTTCGGCCACACCGCCATCAACCAGCGCGGCGAGGTCGTCGCAGAGTGCAAGCGCCAGGCGCTGATGCGCAAGCGCCCCAGCAAGTGAGGCAAGGATCATGCGTTCGTTCCTGTTCGTTCCCGCCGATTCGGAGCGCAAGCTCGTCAAGGGGCCGGCGTCCGGCGCCGACGGGCTGATCCTCGACCTCGAGGATTCGGTCGCCGCCGACCGCAAGCCACTTGCCCGCCGAATGGCGCTCGACTACCTGCGCTCGGCCGACCGCGACGGCCCCAAGCTCTACGTTCGCGTCAACGCGCTCGACACCGGCCTGACACTGGGCGATCTCGCCACCGTCATGCAGGGCAGGCCCGACGGCATCGTCTTTCCCAAGTGCGTCGGCCAGGGCGACCTCGATCGGTTGGCCGGCTGGCTCGACGCGCTCGAGGCTCGCGAAGGCATCGAGATCGATTCGACCCGCATCCTCACCATCGCCACCGAGAGCGCCGCCGCGGTGCTCGCCCTCGCCGCCGCACCGCCCAGGCACATTCGACTGATCGGGCATTCGTGGGGCGGCGAGGACCTGATGGCCGATCTCGGCGCGCTGGCCAAGGGACCGGCACCCGGCGAGTACGACGATACGTTCAAGCTCGCCCGCACGATGAACCTGATGGCCGCCGTCGCGGCTGGCGTCACGGCCTACGATACGGTCTATCCCGACATCAAGAACGTCGACGGCCTGCGCGCCGAGGCCAATGACGCCAAGCGCATGGGCTACGGCGGCAAGATCGCCATCCATCCCGACCAGGTCGCGATCATCCAGGAGGTGTTCACGCCATCGCCGCAGGAGGTCGACTGGGCAAGGCGGGTGGTGGCGACGTTCGAGAACAACCCCGGCTCGGGGGTGCTGACGCTGGACGGCAAGATGCTGGATCGTCCGCACCTCGTGCTGGCGCGACGTCTGCTCGCCCGGACGGGGGGATGAGGGACACCTTCGGCCTCTACGACACGCTCGATCGGCTGTTTGCCGGCGAGCGCAAGTCGGTCTTGACCCTGGCCGAATTCCTGCGTGGCCTCGAGGGGCGTTCCTATGCCTTCGCCATAGCCGCGGTCGACCTGCCCAACTGCGTGCCGACCGGCATGCCGTGGGTGTCGGGCATCACCGGCCTGGTCATGATGTTCCTGCTGGCGCAGTACTTCGCCGGCCGCCCGGTACCCTCGCTGCCGCGCTTCGTCGGACGGCGTGGCCTGTCGCGCGGCAAGCTGCAGGACTTCCTCAAGCGCGCCCGCCGTCGCATCAACTGGCTCGAGCGCAAGGTTCACGTCCGCCACGAATGGTGGGTCACCGGCCTGCCGCGCCGCGCGCTGCTGGTCGCCTGGACCGTCGACATCGTGATCCTCGCCCTGCCCATCCCGTTCGACAACCTGTTCCCGGCCTGGGCGATCCTGTTCTTCTGCCTCGCCCTGATCGAGGACGACGGCCTGATGGCCATGCTGGGATGGCTGTTCACCGTCGTGACGGCACTCTGGACGGTGTTCCTGTTGACGCTCGGTCATGTCGCGCTGATGGCCCTGATCGACACGCTGTTCGCGTGACCCTCGCGGGCACGACGACACCGGTGCGTCAGTACGAGCGCGGCAGCCCGAGTACGTGTTCGGCAACGAAGTTGAGGACCATGTTGGTCGAGATCGGCGCGACCGTGTAGAGGCGGGCTTCGCGGAACTTGCGCTCGATGTCGTACTCCTCGGCGAAACCGAAGCCGCCATGGGTCTGCACGCACATCTCGGCCGCGGCCCATGCCGCTTCGGAGGCCAGCATCTTGGCCATGTTGGCCTCGGCGCCGGCATTGATGCCGGCCTCGAACATCGTGGCGGCCTTGCGTACCATCAGGTCGGCCGCCTCAATCTGGGTGTAGGCGCGCGCGATCGGATACTGCACGCCCTGGTTCTGGCCGATCGGCCGGCCGAACAGCTTGCGCTCCCTGGCGTAGTTCACTGCCTTCTCGATGAACCAGCGGCCGTCGCCGATGCACTCGGACGCGATCAGCACGCGTTCGGCATTCATGCCCGAGAGGATATAGCGGAACCCCTGCCCCTCCTCGCCGATCAGGTTCTCGGCGGGCACTTCCATGTTGTCGAAGAATACCTCGGTGCTGTTGTGGTTCATCATCGTGCGGATCGGCCGGACGGTGAGGCCCTTGCCGAGGGCCGCGCGCATGTCGACCAGGAACACTGACAGCCCCTCGGTGCGTTTCTGCGCCTGTTCCTTCGGCGTCGTGCGCGCGAGCAGCAGCATCAGGTCGGAATGCTCGGCGCGGCTGGTCCACACCTTCTGGCCATTCACGACGTAGGTGCTGTTGTTCTTCTTCACGGCGGTCGTGCGCAGGCTCAGCGTGTCCGTGCCGCTCGTCGGCTCGGTGACGCCGAATGCCTGCAGGCGCAATGCGCCGCCGGCGATCTTCGGCAGGTAGCGCTCCTTCTGCTCCTTGCTGCCGTGCCGCAGCACCGTTCCCATGATGTACATCTGGGCGTGGCAGGCGGCGGCATTGCAGCCCGCGCGGTGGATCTCTTCCAGCACCGCGCTGGCGGCCGAGATTCCGAGGCCGGCGCCTCCATATTCCTCGGGAATGAGGATCGACAGCCAACCGGCCTCGGTCAGCGCCTTGACGAACGCGGTGGGATAGCCGCGCTCGCGGTCGAGTGCGCGCCAGTAGGTGCCGTCGAACCTGAGGCAGAGCTGGCGAACGGCGTCGCGGATCTCGGGGTGTGTCGGGGCGTAGGGCGTTTCCATGGCGGCGGCAAACTAGTCGCCGTCCCCGCTCCACGCAATGCGGCGCAACTCTTCGATCAGCGCCCCGTGCACCTCCGGACCGAAGCCGTCGACCGTCGGTTCGCGCCGCGCCGTCACGCCGTCGACCGCCCCGGCCTGTTCCACGACAGCACGGGTGACGGCGAGGTCGCGATCCGCGGTGAGGAACCTCGACAGCGTCGCGGACCACGTCGGCCGAACCACGCAAAGCGCCGCCAGCAAGCCGTAGGCACCCCAGTTGGAAACGCCCGCGACCACGAGACGATCGCACGTCGTCGTACAGGCGATCCGGTCGCCATTCGGCACCGTCCGAGCGATCAGGCCCGGCGGAAGCTTGCCCATGCCGATCTCGTTGCCGCCATCGCCCACGGCGAGCTTCAGCCACGACCCCGCCATGAACAACTTCTCGAGCGGCGCCGTCCATGGCGAGACGTCGACACCCCGCATGTTGCGCGGCTTGCCATCGGGACTGGGCCCGCAACGCTCGATCGAGACGGCGTGAGTGATGCCGTCGCGCTGCCATGTCTCGGCCAGCCGGTCGATGACGCCGCGGTCGTCGAGAGCGACTTCGTCGATCGCCACCCGCTCGCCCGTTGCCGCCACGGCCGCGCGGACGGCTTCGGCGCAGGGCGTGTCGACCGCGATCCGCGCCGGGACTCCGCACGCCGCCAGGCCCGCCGCCAGCAGGGCCGTCCCGACCGGGCCGTCGGTTTCAGGAGCGGCGACCTCGCCGCGCGGCACGAAGAAGCCGGTGATCAGTCCGACCTTGCGCGCCCCGGAGAGCGCTTCCGCGGCCGCGGCCAGTTCGCCCCGGCTCGCCTCGATGAGTGCGCTCGTCTTGCGGCCCACGTCGCGGCACACCACCGCCTCGATCGCGGCGAGCCTACTTTGTCTTGGCGACATACACGCCTTTCCAGTCGGGCGGCGAGTCGTCGATCAGTCCGTCGACCCGTGCGCGCATCATCTCGTAGTAGCCCTGCTGCCAGCCGGCCGCCGCTGCGGCGGCGATGCAGGCGTCGATTTCCTCCAGCGCCTCGGCGAAGGCGCCGCTGCGATAGAGCTCCAGGAACTTCTCCTGCTGGGCGACGAGGGCGCGATATCCCGCCGTCTGCGCCAGGGCAACGTCGCCGATCAGCGCGTGGATGCGCTCGGGCTCGGTCTTGCCCTTGACCATGATGAGGTCGAGCTCGACGGTGGCAAAATCGGGGACCTGCCGGCACGTCTTGTCGCCGATGATGATGCCGACTGCGTAGTCCTTGCACTGACCCTCGAGCCGGGAGGCCAGATTCACGTCGTCGCCGATGCAGGAATAGGTCAGGCGTTGCGTCGAGCCGAAATTGCCGACCGACGCCGGGCCGGTGTTGAGGCCGATGCCGATATTGACCGGGATGTGCCGCCGCCCTTCCGCTTCCGCCTCCGTCTTCCAAGTGACGTTGAGGTCACGCAGACGCGCCTGCATGGCCAGCGCCGCCTCGCAGGCCCGGGCGGGATGGCCCGGCACCGCCAGCGGCGCATTCCAGAACGCCATGATGGCGTCGCCCATGTATTTGTCGATCGTGCCGTTCTTGCCCATGATCGTGTCGGTCATGGGCGTGAGGAAGCGGTTCATGAAGCGCGTCAGGCCGGGCGGATCGAACTGCTCGGAGATGGTGGTGAAGCCGCGCAGGTCGGTGAACATCACCGTGATCTCGCGCAGTTCGCCGCCGAGCTTGAGCAGTTCGGGATTGCGCGCCACCTGCTCGACTATGTCCGGAGAAAGATAGAGGCCGAAGGCGCTGCGGATCTCCGCGCGCTCCTTCTCCGTGCGCATGAAGGCGAGGGCGGAGCCGCCGACATAGATCGTCGCCAGGGTGGCCGACGGATAGATCGGGTCGAAGAGAAGGCGGGCCTGGTCGAAGGCAACCCACGGCACGGCGAGGCCGGCGCCCACGAACACCACCGCCACGACGGCCATGCGCCCGGCCGACAAGCGCGGCATCAGGAAGACGAACAGAAGTCCTATGGCGGCCAGATAGAGAAACTCGGCGCCGTCGGCGTAGTCGGGCCGGCCGAGATACACCTGCGTCAGCATCTGCTCCACGATCTGCGCGTGGATCTCGACTCCCGGCATGGAACTTTGGGTGGGCGTGTTGCGCAGATCCTTGAGGCCGACGGCCGAGGTGCCGATGAAGACGATGTGCGCCTCGATCTTGTCGGGCGGGACGGTGTCGTTCAGAACGGCGGCCGCCGACACGAAACGCTCCGGTCGATGTCCGCTGTCGTAGAGGGCCACGCGCCCGCGCGCGTCGGTTTCCACATTGACCTCGCCGACGCGGATCGCGCCGATGCCGGTCCGCTCGCCGAAGGCCTCGAAACCCTGTGCGCCCGACCAGCGCACGAGATAGGTCGAAGCGCCCTGGACGACGCGAATGGTTTCGATCGAAAGTGCCGGATAGAGGTCCTCGTCGCGCTGCCCGGCCAGCCGGAACAGCATGGGCACATGCCGCACGATGGCGCCTTCGACATCCGTGGTGACACTGCCGTTGCCCTTCGCTGCGTTCTCCAGCATCGGCAGGGTCTTCACCACGCCCGGCTGCTGCGGCACGAAATGCCGGATGAGGTCGGGCACCGAGCCCACCTCGGCTTCGCCGGTGTTGTGCGCAACGCCGTGGAAGCGTTTGGACGCCTCGTGCGCCCCCTTCGCATCGAACCCGAAGCCCAGGACCGCCGTCGAGCGCTCCAGCGCCTCCGCAAACAGCCGGTCGCTGTCGGGCAGCGCCGCCATCAACTGCCGGAGCTGGCTCGTTCGCTCGTCGACCGGCAATTGCTGCACCAGCGCTCCCAGGCTGGTGCGATCGGGCTCTGCGAAGACGATGTCGAAGGCGACCACCGCCGCCCCTTTCTCCGTGAGCCTGTCGGTGAGCTGCGCCAGAAGCGTGCGCGGCCAGGGCCATTGGCCGAACTGGGCGAGCGACGGTTCGTCGATGTCGACGATGCGGACCGGCAACTCGTCGTCGACGACGCGCGGCTTGGTCCGCTGGAACTGGTCGAACGCGAAGTCCCGGAGGCGCGACAGGCCTGCCGGATCGTCGGCACGGACCACCAGGGCGGCGACGAGCACGAGCAGCGCGACGACGACCGGCGAGCGCGGCTTGCCAGGCCCGCCAAACAACCAGTTCATGCGCATTCGCCGATAGTGCCTCCCACCGAATTCACTTTACGGAAGGACGGCGTCCAAGCCAAATACCGCGCCCCAATGGATACCTCGTCCTCGACCCTCGCTGGCATCTACCTGCGGGTCGTCGCTCTCGCCATGTTCGCCACCATGGACGCCATCGTGAAATCGCTGGGGGACGGCTACGACACGTTCCAGGTCATGTTCTTCCGCAGCGTGGTTGCCATGGTGCCGCTTTACTTCCTGATTCGCGGCCGGGGCGGCTTGAGGCGGCTGCGCAGCAATCGCCCAATGCTGCAGGTCGCGCGCATCCTCACCGGATTCGGCAGCCTGCTGGGCTTCTTCTATGTCTTTCCCCGCATGCCGCTGGTGGATGCCTATGCGATCTCCTACGCGGCTCCGCTCTTCATGGTGGCGCTCGCCGTGCCGATGCTGGGCGAGGTGGTGGGCTGGCGCCGCTGGAGCGCCGTCGCGGTGGGATTCGTCGGTGTGCTGGTAATACTGGAGCCATGGACCATCTCGATCCACTGGATGTCCCTGATCGTGCTGGTGGCCACCTTCAGCTACGCCCTCTCGAACGTCCTGACACGGCTGATCAGCCGCTACGACCACGATGCCGCGACCATTTTTTGGTTCAGTGTCGTGGCCAGTGCGGCATCCCTCGTGGCCGCCCTCCCCAACTGGCAGTGGCCGTCGCCGTCCGGATGGTTCTGGCTGTGCTCGCTCGGGCTGATCGGCGGAACCGCCCAGATATTGGCCATACGCGCCCTGCGGCTGGCCCCGGCCTCGATCCTGGCACCTTTCGACTACAGCACCATCGTGCTGGCCATGCTCTTCGGATACCTGTGGTTCCATGAGTCGCCGTCGCCGATGGTGTGGTTCGGCCTACCCCTTGTGATCGGCTCCGGCTTCTACATCCTCCATCGGGAGCGGATCCGGGCGCGGCAAGCCGCTATCCCGCAAGTCTCCTGAGGGTATTCCCCTCGAGGATTGACGAATGCCCCCCCAATCCACATCTTGTAGGCATGAGTGAGACCTCTTTTTCCGTCACCGAGAGTGCCGCCAAGCGCATCGCCTTCCTGGCATCCAAGGAAGCCAAGCCCGTGATGATGCGGGTCGCGGTTCTGGGCGGCGGTTGCTCGGGCTTCCAATACAACTTCTCCTTTGAAGACCACCGTAACGACGACGACCTCGTCATCGAGCGCAACGGTGCGGCGGTTCTGGTCGACAGCACGTCGCTCGAGCTGCTCCAGGGCAGCCAGCTCGACTATGTCGAGGAGATGGTCGGCGCTTCCTTCCAGGTGAAGAACCCGAACGCCACCTCGTCCTGCGGCTGCGGCAACTCCTTCAGCGTCTGATCCGGACGCGATGAAGATCGCGACGTGGAACGTCAATTCCGTGCGCAAGCGCACGGGACACCTCGTCGATTGGCTGAAACGCACCCAACCGGATATCGTCGTGCTGCAGGAAATCAAGGCGCAGGAGCCACAGTTCCCGCGCCTCGAGGTCGAAGCGGCCGGCTACAGGGCCGAGATCGTCGGCCAGAAGGGCTTCAATGGCGTAGCGCTGCTGTCGAGGCATCCGGTCGAGATCACTGCGCGCACCCTGCCCGACCCGGCCGCCGACGAACCAGCCCGCTACATCGAGGGCCGCGTCCAGACCGCCCGCGGGCCGCTCACGGTGGGCGGTCTCTACCTGCCCAACGGCAATCCCATCGGCACGGAGAAGTTCGTCTACAAGATCGCGTGGATGGACCGCCTCCTCCAGCGGGCACGCACCCTGCTGAAGCGCGAGGAGATGTTCGTGCTGGGCGGCGACTACAACGTCTGTCCGACGGACCTGGACGTGTTCAGCCCCGCCGCCTTCGCCGATGATGCGCTCTGCCAGCCGCAGTCGCGTGCCGCGCTGCGCACGCTGCTCAATCTCGGGCTGACGGACGCGGTGCGGGCCATGCTCGCCGACGACGTGCTGTACACGTTCTGGGACTACCAGGCCGGTGCATGGCCGAGGAACAACGGGCTACGCATCGACCATCTCCTGCTCTCGCCGCAAGCGGCCGACCGGCTCGCCGGCGTCGGCATCGACAAGGAGGAGCGCGGTCGACCCGAGGCGTCGGACCACGTCCCCGTCTGGTGCGAGCTCGACGCCGCCTGAGTCTCGCCTATTCGGCGCCCGAGCCGATGACGCCGCCATCGGCGATAATGCATTGACCGCAGACGAAAGCCCCCGCGCGCGAGGCCAGGAAGACGGCAACGCCGCCGATGTCGTCGGGCTGGCCGATGCGCTTCAGCGCGGCCTTGCTCTCCTGCGCGCCACGGATCTGCGGGTTCTCCCAGAGCGCCCGGGCGAAGTCCGTCTGGATCAGGCCCGGGGCGATGGCGTTGACCCGGATGTTGTGCTTGCCCCACTCCATGGCGAGTGATTTCACCAGCGACAGGTCGGCGGCCTTCGACATGTTGTAGGCGGCGATGTGCGCCGAACCGACGAGCGCGCCGATCGAGGAAACGACGATGAAGGCCCCATCTTTCCTCTCGGCCATTTCGGGCCCGACCATGTTCATCAGCCAGAGGTTGGACATGACGTTGTTCTGCATGATCTTGGCGAACACCTCCTCCTTCAGGCCGGCGAGCGGGCCGAAGTAGGGATTGGAGGCCGCGTTGCACACCATGATGTCGATCTTGCCGTAGGCCTTTCGTGCCTGGGCGACGAGATTCTCGAGCTGGGCCTTTTCGGAGATGCTGGCGGCGACCGCGACGGCGTCACCACCCTTCTCCTTGATGCCTGTGACGACCTCCTCGCAGGCCGGCAGCTTGCGGCTCGACACGACGACCTTGGCGCCGTGCGCCGCCATCTGCTCGCAAATCGAACGGCCGATGCCGCGACTGCCGCCGGTCACCACCGCGACCTTGCCGGAAAGATCGAACATCATCGCAATTCCCCCGAATTCACCTGACGAAGAGCGCTATCAGCTCAACATGCCCCGACCAGAGGAACTGGTCGATGGGTTTCAGTTTCTCCAATCGGTAGCCCGCCTCCTGCAACACTCGGGCGTCGCGCGCGAAGCTGCCGGGATCGCACGAGGCATAGACGATTCGCGGAACACCGGACCTGGCCAGTTCGCTCACTTGCGCCGCGGCGCCAGCCCGCGGCGGATCGAGCACCACGCCGTCGAACGGCTTGAACTCCGCGGCGAGCAGGGGATTGCGGAACAGGTCGCGACGGACGGCGTTCGACCGCGATACCGCCGCGACAGCAGCCTTGTCGCCATCGAACAAGGTCGAGCGCCAGGGTCGGCCGATTGTCAGCGCGCCGATGCCGGCGAACAGGTCGGCGATGCGGCCGGCGCCGGCCAGCCACTCGGCCGCTGACTGTCGCATCGCCTGCTCGGCCCGCCTCGTCGCCTGGAGGAACACGCCGGGCGGCGGCTCGACCGTCCTGTCGCCGTAAGCCAGCCGCGGTATCCGGCGCACCACGATTGGCTCTGGATCGGTGCGCTCACCCCAGCTCAGCCGCGCCAGATCGGACGCATCGGCGAACGCAACGAGCCTCCGCGTGGTCTCCAGCGATAGAAGCGTCTTCCTGTGCGGACGCAACAGGACGTCGGCACCCGCATCGGTGTCGTTGATGATGGCGTCGGCCGCAAGCTCTCCCCACGGGAGGGCGCGCAACGCCGGCAGCAGCGCGAGTAGCCTTGGTACGAGAACGTGGCACTCCTCGACATTGAAGGCGTGGCGGCTGGCACGTTCGTGGAAGCCCGCGAGGTTGCGACGCACGACGACGTCGGCGCGGCGGCGCTCGCCGGGCTGGCCGTGCAGCATCGGCTCGAATGCCGGAACATCCACGCGCTGGCGGACGAGGGCCCGCCTGATGAGGTCGGATTTCCACGCCGCATAGGCGTCGAGCCGCCAGTGCTGCAGCGCGCAGTTGCCGCACGTGCCGAAATGCCGGCACGGTGCCTCGACCCGATGGCGCGACGGAGCGAGGACCTCGACGAGCGCGGCCGACACCCCTTCTCCCCTGCTCTCGCGCGGTTCGGCTGCGACCGTTTCCCCCGGCAGCGTGAACGGGACGAAGTAGCGCTTGCCGTCGTACTCGCCCACGCCGTCGCCACGGGCGCCGACTTCGGCAATCTCCAGCGTGATCACCCCAGCCAGCTCTTGGCCGGGCGCATTTCGCCGACCAGCAGGCCGACCACGTTCTTGACCGGTGGATGCAGGAGCTCGTCCTTCAGGCCGGACGGGAGGACGCCCAGGTGGCCAAGCACCGTCGCCATCGCGACTTCCGCCGCGCGCCCCGCGCCGTCCCACATCTTGATCGCCACGCCCAGCCCCAGGGTGGGCAGCATGCCGCAGTAGACGCCCTCCGCCCCGGTCTTGATCTGGGCGACGCCTGGCAGCGCGCCGTTGACACGCGTGCAGAAGCGACCGGTGCCCGCCATCATGAAGGGCTCGGCGTTCATCGCCCGCCGGATGCGGGTCGCCGCTTCGGCGTGTCGATCCGACAGGCGCGACGGATCGGCCATGTTCGCCATCGCCTGGGCGAGCCGGCGCAGCGGCGTCGCGAGGGTGGGGATGCCGCACCCGTCCGTCCCATGCGGAAAGCCGCCGGCGTCGACCCCGCAGAGATCGGTCATGATCTCGCGCAGCCGACGCTGCACCGGATGGCCGTACCCGATGTAGCCCTTGGTCGGCTCGCCATAGACGACCGCGGTCGACAGGAAGCCGCTGTGCTTGCCCGAGCAATTGTTGAAGGCCGGCGTCGCGACCGCGCCATCGCGCACCAGCGCCTCGATGCTCGATTGCAATCGCGGCGCATGGGTACCGCATTCGAGATCCGCCTCGCCAAGGCCGATCCTGTTCAGCCACGCCCGGACGGTCTCGACATGGCGTCGCTCGCCATTGTGGGAGGCGCACGCCAGCGAGATGTGCTCGTCCCCCAGCCCGAAACGTTCCACCGCTCCGCTTTCGACGAACGCCATAGCCTGGATCGGCTTGTTGGCCGAGCGCGGCAGGATCGCCGCATCGACGTCGCCCCAGCCGGCAACGACGCTGCCGTCCGGCTTGACCACGGCGGCGATGCCTTCGTGACGGCTCTCGACGACCGGCCCACGCGTGACCTCGACCATCACCGGGCCGCTCATGGCCGGCCCTCCAGCTTGATCACGGTGATGTTGTCCTGGTGCGGCGCGCCGACCGCCAATACGGCATCGATCAACGACCTGGCGGTTCCCGACGCATGCGCCGCGATCCTGTCGTCGGCGAGACTTTGAACGCCGTCGCTGCAGAGCAGCAGGCGGGCGCCCGACTGCAGGGTGCGATTGCCCTCGTCGATCAGCGTGAGGGGCTGACCCATCACGGCTTCCCTGAGCGTATGACGACCGGGATGATTGGCGGCTTCACTGGCCGATATCACCCCGCGCTTCGCCAATGCGTCGATCTGCGGTGCCATCGAATGGTCGGCATTCAAGCGCTCGAGCCCGGCCTCCGCCACGAGGTAAAGGGGCGAATCGCCGACACTGATCCACCCCATCTCGCTGCCTTTCAGCCGGACGGCAATCAGCGTCGATCCCATGCCCGCCAACTCCGGCTTGCCGGCGGCCCCGGCCGCCACCGCCTCGTTGGCCTTCTGCAGGCCCTGCAACAGGCTGCCGCCGGCCGCCACCGTCGCCACCAGCGCCTCGACCACCAGCTTGCTCGCCACGGCACCGCCGGCATGGCCTCCCATGCCGTCGGCAACGACCGCCAGCAACGTGCCGTCGTTCATGGTTCGCAGCGCCCAGCTGTCTTCCTGATAGGGACGGCCGCCCTGATGCTGCGCGCCTTCGCCCTGCCAACGCACTGCGGCCATCTAGTGCCAGACCGCCGGGAGTTTGGAGAGGCCCCGCAAGGTGAAGCTGCGCTTCCACTCGGGATTGTCCTTTGCCGGCAGTTCGATGCCCGGGAGCCGCTCGACCAGCGCGGTGAACACCAGCTCCGCCTCGAGGCGCGCGAGCTGCGCGCCCAGACAATGATGAATGCCGCCGCCGAACGACATCGGCCGGACGTTCTGCCGGCCGACGTCGAGCTCGTCGGGTTCGGCATACTGCGCGGGATCGCGATTGGCCGCGCCCAGGAGCATGATGACGCTCTCGCCGGCCGCCAGCCTGACGCCGCCGACCTCGACCTCCGCCATCGTCACCCGCCCGGTCAGCTGGACCGAGGAATCGTAGCGCAGCAATTCCTCGATCGCGTTGGCGATCAGCGACGGATCGTCCTTCAGCCGCTGCCACTGGTCGGGATTGCGGTGCAGTGCGAGCAGCCCGTTGCCGATGAGGTTCGTCGTCGTCTCGTGGCCGGCGCCGAACAGCAGGGCCATGTTCGCACGCAGTTCCTCGGTGCTGAGCCGATCGCCCGCCTCCTCCGCCTTGACGAGCTCGGTGGTCAGGTCGTCCTGCGGGTCGCGGCGGCGCAGTTCGCAGAGCTGGTCGAAATACATGTTGCCCGCCATCGCCTGCGCATTGGCCTGCGCCATCTCCTCCCTGGTCATCGGGATCGGCTCGAGGATGCGGCCGTTGACATTGCTCGCCGCCAGGAATGGCGCACGATGGTCCTCGGGAATGCCCAGCATGTCGCAGATCACGATGACCGGCAGGCGGTGCGCCAGATCGCGCATCACGTCCATGCTGCCCCGGTCCGCCACCCGATCGAGCTGCTCGTCGACCAATGCGCGCACGCGCGGGCGCATGTCGGCCACGCGGCGGGCGGTGAAGGCCTTGGTCACGAGCCCGCGCAACCGCGTGTGATCGGGCGGATCGAGCACCAGCATGGTCCGGGCGAGGTTGGCGACCGCAGGCTCGTCCATGACGTTGCGGCCGTAGCGACGCTCCAGATTGCCCGCGAAATCCTTGCCAAAGCGCTTGTCGCGCAACGCGAACGCCACGTCCTCGTAGCGCGTCAGCAGCCAGAAGCCCATCGGCGTCCTGTACACGGGCGCGGTTTCCCGCAGTCGGTGATAGAACGGATAAGGATCGGCGATGAAATCCGGATCGAGCGGATTGAAGGCCAGCGGGCCGCCATCCGGAAGCGGCGGAGTCATGTCGTTCATGGCATTTTGTCTAGCACGATCCCCCTTGCCGCGCGAACGAGCGTCCCCCTAGCATTGCTCATGTTTTCGTTGACTCAAGGTCTGAGGCGAGCCGTTCAGACGAAACCCGGCCGCACGGCCACGGCCTTCGCCGGCCGGCACCGCACCTGGGCGCAATGCGCCGAGCGCGTCAGCCGGGTCGCCGGCGCCTTGTCGACGCTGCATATCGGCCGAGGCGATCGCGTCGCCATCCTGGCTCTCAACAGCGACCGCTACTTCGAACTGATGTACGCCCTGCCGTGGGTCGGCGCCGTGATGGTACCGCTCAACACGCGGCTGGCCGCGCCGGAGATCGAGTACATCCTGGCGGATTCGGGGGCGGTCGCCTTGTTCGTCGATGGCGCGATGGCCCATCACCTGACCGCGCTCGAGGGAAAGACGCCCGGCGTACGCGAAACCATCTGGCTCGACGACATCGCCTCGCCCGACGGCATCCTGCATTACGAGGATCTCGCCGCGCACGACCCGGTCGAGGATGTCGAGGCCGCCAACGACGATCTCGCCGGTCTCTTCTATACCGGCGGCACCACCGGACGGTCGAAGGGCGTCATGCTGACCCACACCAATCTCGTGGTGAACGCGTTGAACGCGGTCGCCGGCATCGGCTTCGACACGGACACCACCTACATCCACTCCGGCCCCATGTTCCACCTCGCCGACGGCGCCTCGACATTCGGCGTGACGATGGCGGGCGGACGCCATGCCTTCGTGCCGAGATTCGACCCCGTCGAGGTGCTGCGGACGATCGAAGCGGAGAAAGTGACCCACGCACAGTTCGTTCCGACGATGGTCAACATGCTGGTCAACCATCCGCGCTTCACCGAGTCGGACATCTCCTCGCTGTCCTTCATCCTCTACGGCGCATCGCCGATGCCTGAGGGCGTGCTGCGCACGGCGATGCAGGTGATGCCGCGTGTCCGCTTCATGCACGCCTATGGCATGACCGAGGCGGCGCCCATCGTGACCCTGCTCGACCCGCGTTACACGACTCTCGACGGCCCCTACGCAGGCCGCCTCAAGTCCTGCGGCCAGGCGGCTCCCGTCTGCGAAGTGCGCGTGGTCGACGCCGACCGCCGGGAGGTCCCGGCCGGCACGACGGGCGAGGTCGCCATCCGCGGCGCCAACATCATGAAGGGCTACTGGAACAAGCCCGCCGAGACCGCCGCCGTCCTGCAGGACGGCTGGTACTACTCGGGCGATGGCGCCTACATGGACGGGGAAGGTTTTCTCTTCATCGTCGACCGCCTCAAGGACATGATCATCTCCGGCGGCGAGAACGTCTATTCCGCCGAAGTCGAGAACGCCATCTCCCTGCTGGCCGGCGTCGCGGAAGTCGCGGTGATCGGCGTCCCCGACGAGCGCTGGGGCGAGCGTGTGCATGCCATCGTCGTCCCCAAGCCGGGGGCCACCCTCACCGCGGACGACGTGGTCGCCCATTCCCGCACCCAGATCGCGGGCTACAAGTGCCCGCGCAGCGTCGAGTTCCGCGACGCGCCGCTCCCGCTCTCCGGTGCTGGCAAGGTGCTGAAGCGCGAACTTCGCGAGCCCTACTGGAAAGGCTACGGCAAGGCCGTCAACTGATGCCCGGCATTCCTCCCTACTACGACTGGATCGCCCATCACGCCGGCCGGCGCCCCGGCCAGCTCGCCATCCACGACCTGCACACCCGCCGGCGGCTCACCTATGCCGACGTCGATCGCCGCACGAGCCGGCTCGCCGCCGCGCTCACCGAGCGCGGCATTGGCCGCGGCGACAGGGTCGCGCTGCTCGCCCCCAACTGCGCGGAGTACTTCGAGCTGCAGTTCGCCTGCGGCCGGCTCGGTGCGATCATGCTGCCGCTCAACTGGCGGCTCACCGTGCCGGAGCTGGAATACATCCTGGGTGATTCAAGTCCGAAGCTGCTGCTGCACGATGCGAGTTTCGCCGCCCAGGCCAACGCCCTCTCGGAAAACCGGCTGGAGATCGACCACGAGCTGCCCGACAGCGCCTACGAGCGCGCCCTCGCCGAGGCCGGAACTCCTCCGGCGGCACTCCCGCTGACTCACGACGACATCGCCATGGTGATGTACACGTCGGGCACCACGGGGCATCCCAAGGGCGCCATCATCACGCACGGCATGAACTTCTGGAACGCCGTCAATCTCGGCATTCCGGCGCTCATTTCCCCGCGCACCGTCCAGTTGGTCGTGCTGCCGCTGTTCCATACCGGCGGCCTCAATTGCTACGCCAACCCGGTCCTGCACGCGGGCGGGACGATCCTGATCATGCGCACCTTCGATCCGGGTCAGGCGCTCGATTGCATCTCCGACCGGTCGCTGGGCATCACCCACTTCTTCGGCGTGCCGGCGCCCTATCAGTTCATGATGCAGCACCCGAAGTTCCAGGGCGCCGACCTGTCGCGACTGCAGATCGCCGGCGTCGGCGGCGCCCCTTGCGCGCTGGCGATCCTCGAAGGCTGGAGCGCGCGGGGCGTGCCGCTGGTGCAAGGCTGGGGTATGACCGAAACCAGTCCCGCGGGCACGATGCTCGACGCGGCCGACGCCATCCGCAAGGTCGGGTCGGCCGGCAAGGCGATGATGCACACGGCAATCCGCGTCGTCGACGACCGGGGGCACGACGTACCCCAAGGGGGCATCGGCGAGCTGCTGATCAAGGGCCCCAACATCACCCCCGGTTATTGGAACAAGCCCGAGGCGACGGCTGCCGCCTTCACCGACGGCTGGCTGCACACGGGCGACGCGGCGCGCCTCGACGACGAGGGTTTCGTCTACATCGTCGATCGCTGGAAGGACATGTACATCTCGGGCGGCGAGAACGTCTATCCCGCCGAGGTCGAGAACGTCCTGTTTCAACTGCCGCAGGTCGCCGACGCGGCGATCATCGGCGTGCCCAACGAGCGCTGGGGCGAAGTCGGCATGGCGATCGTCGTGCGCAAACCCGACGGCCGCCTCGAGGAGGCCGACGTGATCCGGCATTGCCTCGGCAGACTGGCGAAGTTCAAGGTGCCGCAATCCGTCGCCTTCGTCGACGCGTTGCCCCGCAATGCCACCGGCAAGGTCCTGAAGCGCGAGCTGAGGCAGCACTACGTCGGCGCCGGCAAACCGGCGATCACCTGAACCGGGTTCATTCACAGGCCGAGCGGGTCTGCGCGTTGAAGCGCCCACGAACTCGGCTATAGACGTTGCCACCATGCTGACCATCTACGGCGTCCATCGTTCCCGCGCGTCGCGCAATATCTGGCTGGCCCACGAGTTGGGCATTCCCTTCAAGCAGGTGCCGGTGATCCAGCACTACCGCGTCAAGGAGCCCGCTCCGCCCGGCACGATCCACACCCGGTCGCCGGAGTTCCTGAAGGTAAACCCGAACGGCCACATCCCGTCGGTCGACGACGAGGGCGTGATTCTGCACGAGTCGCTGGCCATCAACCTCTACCTCGCCAAGAAGCATGGCGGGCCGCTGGCGCCGGCGAACGTCCTCGAAGACGGCCAAATGACGATGTGGGCGCTTTGGGCGGCCACGGAGGTCGAAAGCCCGGCGCTCTCGCTGTTGCAGAACGGTGTCACCGAGACGGCGATGGCGGCCCTGCGCGGGCCCTTCTCGGTCCTCGACGCGGCCCTCGCCTCCGGCTTCCTGGTCGGCAGCCGCTTCACGGTGGCCGATATCAACACCGCCGAAATCGTGCGCTACGCCCAGGGCGCGACGGCGTTGTTCGATGCCGCACCGAGGGTCAAGAGCTGGCTGGCCGCTTGCCATGCCCGCCCGGCATTCAGGAGAATGTGGGAGGCACGCGACAAGGAGCCTGCCTAGTCGGGAGGAGCACGGCGTGGAGTTGGACAAGGACCGGCTGGCCAAGCTGCTGAACCTCACGCTCAGCCAGCACGACGCCGAGGCTCTGGCGGCGATCCGCAAGTCCAACGACCTGCTCCGGCAGCACCGGACGACCTGGGATGCCATTCTTGGCGTATCGCCCATCGAGGAACCCGCCGCTTCGTCCGGCGGCGCTCGACCGAGAGCGCCCGACGGCGGTCAGCCGGCAAGCCAGGCCGAGCCGCGGCTGGCGGCCGGCCATACTTTCGCACGCGACTATCGCAATGCGTTCCGTCGCGAGCCGTTCGTTGCCCGCATGCTCGCCTTTCCGTTCTGGTTCGCGCTCGAGCTCCTTGCGCTGGCCCATCCACGCGCCAGAATCAACAAGCGAGGACGGGTGATTTTCGCCGTCTTCGTCATCTCTCTGGTGTTGAGCGGCGCGGCCTGGATCGCCGCGGCCTACTACGTGGTGTTCGAGCTGGCGGGATAGCCAAGTTCAGCTTGCGATGATGAACGGCTTGGCCTGCGCGTCGTAGTCGGGATAGCCGAGCGTCGTTCGCAGTTCCGCCGGCGGCAGAGCGCTCTTCGTCTCCGCCTCACCCGCTGCCAGGGCGGCCAATCCGGCCTTCATGCCCGCGATGGCGGGCGACAGCATTCCCGTCGGGTAGGTGCCGATCTTGAAGCCCAACGCGGCGGCTTCCTTCTGCGAGGGCGTCGCGCGCGGCGCGCCCGGCGACAGCACGGCGAACGAAGGCTTGCCCTTCGCCGCCTTGATGGCGCGCTGGACCTCGCCCTCATCGGCGGGCGAATCGAGGAACAGGATGTCGGCACCCTCCTCGACATACATCTCGATACGCGCGACCGCCTCGTCGATGCCCTGTGTCGGCCGGCAATCGGTGCGCGCCAGCACGAGGATGCCCGACTCCCGGGCGGCCTGGACGGCGGCGCGGATCTTCATGCGCGCCTCCTCGCGCGGCAGGCATGGCTTGCCGGCGGCGGTGAGCGCGCGCGGCGTGATCTTGTCCTCGATCAGGACGGCGGCGGCGCCGGCGCGGCCATAGGCTCGCACCGTGCGCTGGACGTTCATGGCGTTGCCGTAGCCGTGATCGCCGTCCGCGAGGACGAGCGTTTGCGGCGCGGCGGCGTGCACCATATTGAAGGAATCGAACATCTCGCCAAACGACACGAGGTCGAGGTCGGGTCCGCCGAGACGACTCGCCGCGACGCAGGAGCCGGACAGGAAGGCCGTCTTGAAACCCGCCGATGCCGCGAGCTTGGCGCTGATGCCGTCCCACACGGCCGGCATCACGATCAGGCCGGGCTCGGCCAGCAGGGCACGCAAACGATCAGGCGCGTTCATCGACACTTTCCTCCCGGTGACAGTCGGTCGGGAGGATAGGTCGCCAATCCTCACGCGGCCAGCATGAGACGGTCTATCGAGGCTGCGAAACCGAATTTCTCGTAGAACCGCCGCGCATCGCGATTGAAGCCATGCACCGACACCTCCAACAGGAGATGGCCGACGCCGCGGCTGCGCCAGCCGGCGCGGACCGCCAGATCGTCGAGCTCGATGACCTTGCGCGGAACGGCGCCGGCAAATGCCGACGGCGGGCGGGTCAAGGCCCGGCGCTCACGCCGCCAGCACCAGGCGATCGCTCGCCGCCGCGAAGCCGAAGCTTTCGTAGAAGCGCTTGGCGTCGCGGTTGACCTCGCCCACCACCGCCTCGACGTGGGTGGCACGCCGCTGGCGCGACCATTCGACGGCCGCGGCGAGCAGGCGCCGGCCGATGCGCCGGCCGCGCAGATCTTCGCGCACCATGAGGTTGTCGACCTCGACCACCTTGTGCGCTCCGCCGCCATCCAGCGGCACGATGCGGGTCAGCAGCACGGCCACGCCCAGGATGCCGATCTCGCTTTGCGCCACCAGCAAGGTCGTGTCGGGGCTCTCCAGCCACGCCATGACCTGCTCACGGGCATGGTCCGGATTGGCCAGCAACACGCAGAGGTCCTCGCAATCGCGCGGACCCGCGAGGCGCACGCGGATCGGCACCGGTGCGGCAGCTTCTACATCCTCATCGCTGGTCGACATCTCATCCTCCGTTGCGGTCTCGCCGCGACCCGGAGGCCCTCTCCAGAAACACAGAAGCCGCCGGGAAGCGGCGGCTTCGTCAGGTCACAACCCTTCGCGCCGCCTATTTTGGCGACGTAAAGTACCAACCCTTCTGGAGCAGGTTCGTGTGCATGCGCTTTGTATATCCCGCGCCAAACGCCTCTGTCAATGCGGGCGCTACCACTCCTCCAGCTTGAGCAGCGGCCCGTTGCCGTCGGCCGGGCGCATGAACACCACACGCTTGCCATCGGTGGTCTGCTTGATCTCGTCGCCGCTCAGCGGTCGATAACCTTCATCCAGAAGCTGATCGCGCACGACTACCACGTCAGCGACCTTGTGGCAGACGTGGTGCACGGCGCCTGCCCATTCGTGCGCCGCGACTAGGCCAACCAACCGCGAGTCCTGATCCGGCTGCAACAGCCGTAGCCGCGTATAGCCGAGATCGACGAAGGCGGATGAACACCCGTATCGCTCGATGCGTTCCGTCGGCGAGACCTCCGCCCGGTAGAGATCACGATATGTCGCGGTCTCCGCGTCGAGATCCCGCACGAGCAGCGTGACGTGGTCGAAGGTGCCAAGGTCAACCGTGACGGCTACTCCGCCGCCACCGCCATCGCCTGCTTGAGACCGGGCATGGTGAAGCCGAGCTTGTCGAGCTTGGCGATCATGTCCTTGCCGGCCTTCTCGTCGGTCTCGACCAGCGGCGGACGGACCGGCGTCCAGGCCGCGTCCGAACCGTAGTGGGCGATGCAATATTTCAGCGCCGGGATCATGACGTAACCCTGCATGACACCGCGCACCTCGTTGATCCAGGCCTGCAGCTTGTCACCTTCCGGCGTGGCGTACTTCCTGTAGGTCTCGGCGATCTTGCCGGGATTGATGTTGGCGGTGGCGCTGATGCAGCCCGCACCGCCCGACTTCACGTTGTCGATCAGCGGCTTCTCGTTGCCCGAGAAGACGTCGAAGCCGTCCTTGGCGAAAGCATCGATCATGCTCTTGGTATGCGGCCAGTCGTCGGACGAATCCTTCATGCCGGCGATCTGCTTCGGGTAGGCCTTCATCAGCCGCTCGACCAGCTTGTGGGTGATCGGCACGGCCGACACCGGCGGGATGTGATAGAGGTAGACGCGCAAGCGGTCGTCGCCGACCCTCTGCACGACTTCCGAGAAGAAGCGGAACAATCCGTCCTCCGGCACGCCCTTGTAGTAGAAGGGCGGCAACATCAGCACGCCACCGACGCCGAGCTTGGTCGCATGGGCGCTGACCTTGGCCGCCTCGGTGATCGAGCAGGCACCGGTGCCCGGCATCATGCGATCGGTCGGCACGCCCGCGGAGACCGCGGCCTCCAGAAGCCCCATGCGCTCGTCGGCCGACATCGAATTGGCTTCGGAGTTGGTGCCGAACACGGCCAGGCCGCAATCCTGGCTCAGCAGCCACCTGCAATGCGCGATGAACCGGCCGACGTCGGGGGAGAGGTCGCGCTTGAAGGGGGTGACGACCGGCGAAAGAACGCCTTTGATCCGCGCAGCGGCCATGATTTTATTTCTCCCGAAACAAGTCGCCTTTTGTGCAACGAAGCGCCGGGGACGTCCAGTGGCAGCAGAAATACTTCCTGAAGACGGCTATGCGGGCACGCTGGTCGGCCGCGCGACAACGGCGGCCGGGCCAAGTGTCATCTCGGTCCGGAAGGACGGCGTCTTCGACATCACGGCTGCAGCGCCCACCGTGTCCGACCTGTGCAACGCCGAAGATCCCGTGGCGCTTGCGCGTACCGCCGGCATGCGGCTCGGTTCGCTCGAGGAGACGATCCCGGCCCTGCTCGCCCCCATCGACCTTCAGGCGATCAAGGCCGCGGGCGTCACCTTCGCCGTCAGCCTGCTCGAACGGCTGATCGAGGAACATGCGAAGGGCGATCCGGCGCGTGCCGAGCGCGTGCGCGGGGAGCTGAACGGCATCATCGGCGCCGACGTCTCCACCATCAAGCCGGGCTCGCCCGAGGCCGAGGCCCTGAAGAAGACCCTGATGGCGCGCGGCGCGTGGTCGCCCTATCTCGAGGTCGGCATCGGCCCCTACGCCGAGATCTTCACCAAGGCGCCGCCGATGGCCGCCGTCGGCTACGGCGCGGAGATCGGCATCCGCACCGACAGCGACTGGAACAATCCCGAGCCCGAAGTGACGCTGGTGGTGAGCGCACGAGGCAGGATCGTCGGCGCGACGCTCGGCAACGACGTCAACCTGCGCGACATGGAGGGCCGCAGCGCGCTGCTCCTCGGCATCGCCAAGGACAACAATGCCTCCTGCGCCGTCGGACCGTTCGTGCGCCTGTTCGACGATACGTTCTCGCTCGACGACGTCCGCAAGGCCAAGGTCGAGCTCGAGGTGACGGGGCCGGACCAGTTCCGCCTGCGCGGTGCCAGCGACCTGTCGAAGATCAGCCGCGATCCGACCGATCTGGTGGCACAGGCGATGGGCAGCCATCACTCCTATCCAGACGGCATGGTGTTGATGACGGGCACGCTCTTCGCGCCGACCGAGGCGCGCAAGCCGGGCGGGCTGGGCTTCACCCACGTCGTCGGCGACACCGTTTCGATCCGCTCGCCCAAGCTCGGCACGCTGACCAACCGGGTCAATCATTGCGACAGGATCCCGCCGTGGACGTTCGGAACGTCGGCGCTGATGCGGAATTTGGCGGCGCGCGGCCTGCTGAAATGACCGGCGATCTCTGCCGGTTGCCGGCCTCGACCTTGCGCGAGCATATCGCCGCCAAGAAGGTCTCGCCCCTCGAGTTGACACGGGCGGTGCTGGCGCGCGCCGAGAAGCTGCAGCCCGTCCTGAATTGCTTCGTCACGCTGGTGCCGGACCATGCGCTGCTGGCGGCGAGCCAGGCCGAGGATGCCGTGATGCAGGGCAAGCCGCTCGGCCTGCTGCACGGCATCCCCTATGCCGCCAAGGATCTCGTGAACACGTCGGGCGTGCGCACCACGTTCGGCTCGCTGCTGCACGAGAACAACCTTCCCAAGGAGGACGCGGTCGCCACCGCCCGCCTGCGCGCGGCGGGCGCCGTGCTGTTCGGCAAGACGACGACGCCGGAGTTCGGCCACAAGGCGCTGACCGACGCGCCGTTGTTCGGGCGCACGCGCAATGCCTGGAGCGCGAACCATACGTCGGGCGGCTCGAGCGGCGGCGCGGCGGTCGCGGTCGCCGCCGGCATCGGGCCGATCGGCGTCGCCACCGACGGCGGCGGCTCGACGCGCATCCCCGCCGCGGCCAACGGCATGGTCGGCCTGAAGCAGAGCAACGGCGTGATCCCGCACAGCCAGGTGGCCGACGCCTTCGGCAACTACACCTACGTGACGCCGATGACCCGCACGGTGATGGACACCGCGTTGATGCTGCAGGCCATGGCCGGACCGCATCCCAGCGATCCGTGGTCGATCGGTCTCGTGCCGCAGGACTACCTCCAGGCGGCGCGCGCCGAGGGCGACCTCGAGGGCAAGCGCGTGCTTTACAGCCTGACGCTCGGAAACAAGCGCGTCGCCAGGGAAGTCGCGGCGGCCTTTGAGGCGTCGCTCGTCAGGCTGCGCGAACTCGGCGCCGAGCTGGTCGAGCTCACCGAGCCGATGCCCGAGATGGAGCCGGTGTGGAAGGTCATCAACCACACCACCTGGCGGGCCAGGTTCGGCGACATGATCCGCCGCGACGACAACCGGATGTCGGCCTCGCTGGTGCGGCAGGTCGCGATGGCCGAGGAATGGAGCGGCGCCGACTACCAGAAGGCGATGTTCCAGCGCACCGATATCTTCCGCATGGTGCAGCGCTGGTTCGAGAATTTCGACTACCTGGTGACGCCGACCCTGTCGCGGACCGCCCTGCCGATCGACCAGGATCTCTTCGAGCCGATCCGGATCGACGATGTCGAGGCCGGCGAGCTCAGGCGCAACTGGTTTCCCTACACCATGCCGTTCAACATCACCGGCCACCCGGCGCTCACGATCTGCTGCGGCTTCGACGGCGCGGGCCTGCCGATCGGGCTGCAGTTCGTCGGCCGGTTTCGCGACGATGCCTCGGTTCTGCGCATCGCCGCGCTCTACGAGGCGAGCGAGAACTGGCTCGACCGATGGCCCGACCTCTGAGGCGACCCGCGCCGGCCAAGAGGCCGCCCCCCCTGACGGCAGAGGAAATCCAGTCGCGCGTGCTGCACCGCGACGGCCTGATCCTGGTGATCGACAAGCCGGCCGGTCTCGCGGTTCACGCCGGTCCGAGCGGTGCGCCGAACCTCGAGGAATGCTTCGACGCCCTGCGCTACGGCCTGCCACGGCCGCCGGCGCTGGCCCATCGCCTCGATGCCGACACGTCGGGTGTGCTGGTGCTCGGCCGCCATCCCAAGGCGCTCGCCAAGCTCGGGCGCCTGTTCTCCGGCCGCGACACCGAGAAGATCTACTGGGCCGTGGTCGACGGCGCGCCGCCGGCGGAGGAAGGCGTGTTCGACGGCAGGCTCCTCAAGGTGAATACGCGCAGCGGCTGGTCGGTGAAGGTGTCGGACAAGGGCCAGGTCGCGATCACCCGCTACAGGGTCCTTGGACGCGCCCCCGGCATGAGCTGGCTGGAACTGGCGCCCGAAACCGGCCGCACGCACCAGCTTCGCGTTCATTGCGCCGCCGCGGGCTGCCCGATCGTCGGCGACCGCCTCTACGGAGACGCCGCCGACCGGAGCCACGGACTGCATCTTCACGCCCGCTCCATCGTGCTGCCGCTGTCCAAGAGCAAGCCGGCGATATCGGTGACGGCGCTGCCGCCGGCGCACATGCTGAAGGCGCTGACGGCCTGCGGCTTCAGTCCCCCGTCCTGACCCAGACGCGCAGCGGATCGCCGAGTTCGAAGCCTGCATCGAGTGCCGCCTGCAGTTCGCCTCCCGACTCGTAGCCAACGACGGGCAGGCGCGGAAAGGTCTGCGCCGACAGAAGGGTCAGCGACCGGAATACGGCGACGGCGTCGACCGCGTCGGCCACGACGTTCGACAGGCCGACGACGCCTTCGGCGCGGTACAGCATGCCGCCCGCGACGATGCGAAAGCCCCGCCAGCCGGTGAACATGGCGAAGGCCGGATCGTCGAAAGGCAGGGACGCCGGCGCCTCCACCTCGCGTTGCCAGACGATGTCGGTCGACGGCGCGTCGAGCGCCGGCATGACGCCCCTGATCCACGACGCCTCGAGCAGGACATCGAAGCCGCGCCGCGACAGGTCGAGCGCATTGAAGCAGTCCTTCACCGCCCAACGGCCCGGCAAATTCGACGCCGCGAGGATGTCCACGGCGGTCAGCTGCTCGGCGACATCGGCCGCGCCGCGCGCCAGAGTGACGACGTTGGGGTAGAAGCGCGGCACCGGCTCGGCATTGACCCAGGCATGCGGCAGGAACCGCCCGGGCTTCCCCGCCGCCCGACAGACCGCATCGCACCAGCGCGCGTTGTTCTTCGCGGCGGCGGCGGTCCAGCCGATCAGGCGCGCACTTCCTCGCGCTGGAAGATCACGTAGGCGGCCGCGAACACCACGATCATGCCGGCGACCAGGCCCGTCACCTGCGGCCAGATCAGCAACAGGCTCTGGCTGAGCGGCAGCGGTGCGTTGGGGATGGTGCCGCGCGACTGCGCCAGCACCAGGTTGGACAGGTCGCCGAACGCCCGCGTCTCCGGATTGAGCAGGGCGATGACGGCCTCGCTGAACAGGGTGCCCGGGGAGAGCCTTCCCAGCGCCAGGCCGAACTGTTCGACCGCCAAGACCTCTTCGGCGCTGCGGAACTGCGCCGGCGCGAAGCCCACGGTGATGGCCTGCGCGATCAGCGGCCACAGGATGAAGAAGAACAGCCAGAGCCCGAGCGCGCAAAGCGCCGACGTCGCCGTCGAGCGGAAGATCACCGAGAACAGCATCGACACGGCCAGCCACACACCGCCATAGGCGATCGCCACGACGAGGAAGCCGAGTGCGCGCGCCACTTCGACGCCGCGCGGCGGCAGGCCGAGCAGCAGCAGCCCCGACCCGAACACGATCAGGAACAGAGCGGACAGCGCGACAGTGAGCGTCGCCAGCCCGCCCAGGAACTTGCCGAGCAGCAGCGCGTCGCGATAGATCGGCTGGGACAGCACGCGCGAGAGCGTCCGGCGGTTGAACTCGCTGTTCACCGAATCGAAGCCGAGCCCGATCGCCATCAACGGGATCACGAAGCTCAACGCGGCGATGAAGGAGATGCCGACGCGGTCGGGCGCCACCGTGAAGATGCGCAGGAACAGATAGGCGTCCGACTCGATGACGTTGCGCAGGGCCTGGAGCGTGAAGCCCACCGGCAGCGCGCCGAACACCACCACGAACAGCGTCAGCACCATCATCCGCATGCTGGTCAGATGGTCGGACAGCTCCTTGATGAACACCGGCCCGAGGCCGGTAAAAGGCGAACCCTCACGCCGCACGACGCGCCTCCTCCTGGAAGTACCGGGTGTAGACCTCCTCGAGACTGGGCTGGAGCTGCGCCAGACGGGTCAGCGACCCTCCGGCCGCGACCACGCGTTGCGCCACCGTCGCACGCACGTCGCGGTCGGCGACGACCCGCCAGGCGCCCTCACCGTCGGCCACGACCTGCTGAACACCCTCGATGTCCCGCAGGATGGCGGCGATGTCGCCGCCACCGCCGGCTTCGACGAGGACGGGATGGCCCGCACCCAGCACCTGGTTGGCCAGTTCGACGACGGTGCCCATCAGCGCGATCTTGCCCTTGTTGAACAGCGCCACCCGGTCGCAGACGCTCTGCACGCGATCCAGCAGATGCGAGCTGATCAGGACGGCCACGCCCCGCTTCTTCAGGCCGCGGATCATCTCGAGGAGCTCGTGCGTGGCGTGCGGGTCGAGGCCCGATGTCGGCTCGTCGAGGATCGCCACCTCGGCCCGCTTCATGACGATCTCGGCGATGCCCAGCCGTTGGCGCATGCCGCGCGAGAAGGTCGACACGCGCTTGTCGACCACGTCGGCCAGCTGGACGCTGTTCATCGCTTCCATGATCCGGGCGTCGATCTCGCGCCGCGGGATGTCGAGCAGCCTCGCCGTGTAGGTCAGGTTCTCGCGCGCCGTCAGCTGATCGTAGAAGCCGACGGCGTCCGGCAGATAGCCGACGCGGCGCTTGACCTGCAGGGGCTGGCGAACCGGGTCGAACCCCAGCACGCTGACCGATCCGCCGCTCGTCTCGGTGAGGCCGAGCATCATCAGGATGGTCGTCGTCTTGCCGGCGCCGTTGGGGCCGAGCAGGCCGAAGATCTCGCCGCGACGGATGGCGAGGTCTATGGCGTCGACCGCGCGGGCGGCGCCATAGAGCTTCAGCAGCCCGCGCGTTTCGATGACGTTGTCGGTCATGGTCGCTTCAGCGGCGTCCGAAGCGTGCCACCGCTCCCAGCAACACCAGCAGCGCGACGGCGATGATACCGATGCCGACGATGCCCCACACCGTCGAGGTCGTGACGGTGATGCGGAAATCCGCCGAGCTCGACTCGCCGCGCGCGTTGGCGCGGAACGAGGCCACATAGTCACCGGCGATCGTCTTGTCGGCCGGCGTGACCACGGCCAGCACTTCCTTGCGCTCGTTGGGCGCCAGGCTGGCGAGGTTCTTGGGATTGAACTCCACCTTCCAGTTGGTCGGCACGCTGCCCGCCAGCTCGACGTCCTCGACCGGGGCCGTGCCGTCGTTGGCGAGGATCAGGGTGTAGGTCGCGGGCTTGCCCGCCTCGGCCTCGCCGCTGAGGCGGTTATCGCGGGCCGTCAGCGCGAGCTTGCCCTGGCCGCTGATCTGCAACGTGACGCGCTGCTCGGCCGTCGCGCCCTCGGCCGACACCCTGACCAGCACCGGATAGTTGCCGGCCTTCACGTCGCGCGGCGGCGTCACCTTGATCCGGATGTCCTTGGACTGGCCGGCCTCGATCGGGATCGAGCTGATCTCGTTGCTGCCGTAACCCTCGGTGAAGGTCGACTGGAAGTTCGCCGGACCCTGCGCGGCAAGCGCCACCGTCAGATCCTTGCCGCTGTCGTTGCTGACCGTGAGCGTGTACTCGAACGACGAGCGCGGCGTGCCCATCAGCGACGGCAGCTTGGTCTTGAGGCCGAGCTTGGCCGGCGTCTCGCTGGCGATGGTGAGCGTGAGCGGCAGGTCGATCGACTGGGCAGCGCCCCTGGCCTGCACCGTGACGTTGTGCGAGCCGGGCCTGGCATCCCTCGGAACGTCGACGCGCAGCTGCAGGCTGACGCTCTCGTTGAGCGCCGGCATGGCCGCGGCAACCGGCTGGCCGCCGCCCAGGATGTCGACTTTCCAGCCGGTCGGCACGCCGCCGACCGACAGCGCGAGCTGCTCGGGCGCCATTCCGGCGTTCTGGAGCTTGAAGCGCACGGTTGCCGCTTCGCCGGGCCGCACCGTCTGCGACGGATAGTCGGTGAGAAGCCACAGTCCCTTTACGGCCGGCGTGTCGGCGGCGAAAGCCGGAGCAGCGATGAAGACGAGCAAAGCGATCAGCAGTCGGCGCATCGTGGAATCCCGCTTTCCCTGTTTGGTTGTTTTTCAGGTCGTGAAAATGGCAAAGGCCACGACAGAATCAAGCCCCTTAGGCGGCCGCGCTTGGCCGCGCCTTCATGCGCTCGTACCAGGCGGCGAGGTTCTTGTTGGCCGGATCGAGCGGCTGGCCCACGTTCTTCATGAAATCGAGGAACGCGAACAGCATGATGTCGGCCATGGTCAGCTTGTCGCCAGCCACGAATGGCTTCGAACCCATCTGACCGTCGAGCCACTTGAGCTTGTCGCGCGCCGTCGCCTTCAAGCCCTCGGCCGCTTCGGGAATGCAGCGGATGCGGCTTTCGAACATCTTCAGCCCCTCGGCGAAACGGAAGCCGTTGGCCGCGGGTTCGACGATGTTGAGGTCGATCCGGCGGGTCCACATGCGCGTCCTGGCGCGCTCCTCTGGCGTGTCGCCGATCAGCGAGGGCGTGTCCTTCTTCTTTTCGTCGACGTACTCGCAAATCGCCGTGATCTCGGCCAGCACCGTGCCGTCGTCGAGTTCGAGCGCCGGGCATTGCCCCGAGGGATTGACCTTCAGATAGGGTTCCCGGCGGTTTTCGCCGCCGCGCAGGTCGACATCGACCTTGGCGACCTCGAACCCCTTCTCGGCCATGAACATGCGGACCATGCGCGGGTTGGGGCCCACGGAATTATAGAATTTCATTGCTTCCTCCCTAGCGCCAGGGTTCTACCAGAATTTTCGTGTGTTGTTCGGGGTTGGCGAGGTCGTGGAAGGCTTTCTTGACACCGTCCAGACCGACTGCGCCCGTGATCAGGGAGGCGGCATCGACCTGGCCCTCGGCGAGGAGCCGCAGCGAGCGGGCAAACTCCTCCGGGGTATAGCCGAGCACGAACTGCAGGCTCAATTCCTTCACGATACCGAACATCGGCTCGATCGTGTCGGGCTCCATGCAGACGCCGACCACCACGACTCTCGCATCGCGCGGCGCCTTCTCGAGGATCTGTTGGATGATCCCCGGAACGCCGACACACTCGAAGATCGCCGCCTTCTTGCCTTGAGCAAGATGACTGTAAACATCGTCCTGGGTCGGATCGACCACGACGTCGGCCCCCATCTTGACCGCCAACTCCCGGCGCGTGGGCGAGAAGTCGGCGGCCACGATCGGTCGCACGCCCTTCAGGCGAAGAGCCGCGATCACGGCCAGCCCGACCGGGCCGCAGCCGATCACCAGGGGCGCCTCGTCCCCGGTCAGGCCGCCCTTCTCCACGGCGTGCACGCCGACCGCGAGCGGTTCGGTCAGGGCGGCATGCTCGGTCGGCAGCCCGTTGGGCACCTCGAGCATCAGCGGCGCCCAGAGGAGCATCCGCTCGGCATAGCCGCCGACATAGGTGTTGGAGTAGCCCATGCCCTTGAGGCCGTCCGCCTCCATCATCACCGGCATCGAGCAGACCCGGGTGCCGGGCTTGAATTTCCCGTCGGTGCGGGGACCGTAGTCGATGACCTCGCAGCAGAACTCGTGGCCCATGACGACGTCGCGCGAGAGGTCCATCGGCACGCGCCCCGGCACGCGCTTCGTCACCTCGACCATCCGATGGGCATGCTTGGCGGCGTGGAGATCCGAACCGCAGATGCCGCAGGCGAGGGTCCGCACCAGGGCCTGGCCCTCGCCGGGCACGGGGTCCGGCACCGCATCGACGACGATGTCGCCGCCGCGGAAGATCGCCGCCCTCACGTGATGAAATCCCTGACCGTCGTCACGAAGTCGTTGAGACGATCATGGTGGACCCAGTGGCCGGCATTGTCGAACTCGACCACTTTGGCGTTGCGGAAGTGCCTGATGCGGCCGTCCCGCTCGGGGTTGGAGGCCCAGCTCTCCTTGCCGTAGATCAGCAGCGTCGGGCAGGCGATCTCGGCCCACAGTGCCTCGATGTCGCCATAGCTCATGTCGTAGGGCGGCCAGGCGCGGACGTAGTTGTCGAACTTCCAGCTGTAGGTGCCGTCCTCGTTCTGGTTGACGCCCTGCTGCGTCAGGTGCCGCGCCTGCTCGGCGGAGAGGTGCTTGTTCTCCTCCTGCATGCGCTTGAAGGCGTCCTCGATCGTCGGATAGCGGCGCGGCAGGCGGCCGGAGAGCTTGCGCTGTTCGTCCACCCATTCGCGCATGCGCGCGGCCATGCTCTTGTTGCCGCGCTCGGCGATCACCTTGGGCGACGGGCCGAGCCCTTCGATGGCCACCAGCTTGCGCACCTTGTCGGGATAGATGCCGGCATAGCGCAGACAGATGTTGCCGCCCAGCGAATGGGCGACGATGGTGACCGGCGCCAGGCCCTGCTGATGCACGAGCTGGTCGAGGTCGTAGACATAGGACGACATGGCGTAGTTGCCGTCGGGCGACCACTGGCTGTCGCCATGCCCGCGCAGGTCGGGACAGATGATGTGCCAGTCCTTGCGCAGCGCCGCGGCGACCCAGTCCCAGTTGCGGCAGTGGTCGCGCCCGCCATGCACCAGCAAGAGCGGCGGCGCGTCGGGATTGCCCCAATCGACGTAGTGCAGTCGCAGACGCTGGGAAAAGAAGACCCGGGACGTCGGCCCGGGCATGCCTTCGAAGGTACTCATTCCTTCTCCTATAGCGTCCCGAAACGCTTTGCGTCACTCTATCTCCATGATGAGCCGCGAGCAGAACGAGCTGATCACCCGTGTCGGTCCGGGCACCAAGGGCGGCGCCCTGATGCGGCACTACTGGCATCCGGTAGCGCTCGCCGACGAGCTGCCGGACGAGCGCCCGGCCAAGGCCGTGCGCGTGCTCGGCCAGGATTTCGTGCTGTTCCGCGACGAGCGCGGGCGGCACGGCCTGCTCGACCGCGACTGTCCGCACCGGGGCGCCGACCTTTCCTACGGCCGGCTCGAGAATGGCGGCTTGCGCTGCCTGTTCCACGGCTGGCTGTTCGACGTCGACGGCAAGTGCCTCGAGACCCCTGCCGAGCCCGACGGCAGCGTGCTCTGTCAGCGGGTGCGCCAGCATTCCTATCCGGTGGTGGTCAAGAACGGCATCGTCTTCGCCTATCTGGGCAAAGGGGAAGCGCCGGCCTTCCCCGACTTCGACTGCTTCCTCGCGCCCTCGACCCACGCCTTCGCCTTCAAGGGTTTGATCGACTGCAACTGGCTGCAGGCGCTGGAGGTCGGCATCGATCCGGCGCACGCCTCCTACCTGCACCGCTTCTACGAGGACGAGGATCCGTCGGGCGACGCCTACGGCCGGCAGTTCCGCGCCAATTCGGCCGATTCGAACATCCCGATGACGCGCATGATGCGCGAGTACGGGCGGCCGACCATCGACGTCGAGGGCACCGACTACGGCCTGCGCCTGTTCACCCTGCGCAAGATCAGCGAGAAGCACACGCATGTGCGCGTGACCAATCTCGTCTTCCCCTACGCCTTCGTGATCCCGATGAGCACGGAGATGACGATCACCCAGTGGCACGTGCCGATCGACGACACCTCCTGCTACTGGTACGCGATCTTCACGTCGTTCGGGAAGCCGGTCGATCACCGGCAGATGCGCGAGCAGCGGCTGCAACTCTACGAGTTGCCGGATTACCGGCCGCGCATCGGCCGCCACAACAACTACGGCTACAACGTCGCCGAACAGAAGGCCCAGACCTACACGGGCATGGGTTTCGACATCAACGTGCACGACCAGTGGGCGATCGAGAGCCAGGGCCGCATCCAGGACCGCACGCGCGAGCATCTCGGCTACAGCGACAAGGCGATCATCGCCTATCGCCGCATGCTGCTGTCGGCGATCGGCCAGGTCGATCGCGGCGAGAAGCCGCCGATGTGGCTCGACCCGGCGCGGGCCTCGAGGATCCGCGGGCCCGTCACGGTCGACGGCATGGGACCGACCGAAGGCTGGCAGACCTACTGGAAGGAATTCGACGCCAAGCGCCGCGGCGGCTCGAGCTGGGCGGCCAATACACCCTCGCCCCTGGTGGCCTGATCCGAATGACTCTCGTCGAGAAGGCGGGTCTGTGGAGCGACGACCGCAAGGCCGCCGCGCGCGAGGTCGAGCGCCGCATCCAGGCCGGCGAGCTCACGGTCGTGCGCCTGTCCTTCGCCGACCAGCACGGCATCCTGCGCGGCAAGACCTATGTCGCGGGCGAGATCGCCGGCGTCATGAAGAGTGGCGTCGGCTTCAGCGCCACCATGCTGATGAAGGACACCGCGCATCGAACGGTGTTCCCCGTGTGGGGCCAGGGCGGCGCGTTCGGCGGCAAGGAATGGGAGGGCGCCGCCGACGTCGCGATGCTGCCCGATCCGGCGACGTTCCGCGTGCTTCCCTGGGCGCCGCACACGGGATGGATGCTGTGCGACATCTTCTTTGCCGACGGCAGGCCGGTGCCGCTCGACACGCGTCATCTCCATCGCCGCGCGCTCGCCTCGCTCGCCGAGGCCGGCTACGACTTCGTCGCCGGCCTGGAAGTCGAGTTCCACCTGTTCAAGCTCGAGAAGACCCGGCTGGCGCTCGAGGACACCGGCCAGCCCGGCCAACCCGGTCCGCCGCCCGACGTGTCGCTGCTCAATCAGGGCTACCAGTACCTGACGGAGCAGCGCTACGACGAGATGGATCCGATCCTCGAGATTCTGCGCGCCAACATCGCCGGGCTGGGCCTGCCGCTGCGCTCGCTCGAGGTGGAGTTCGGCCCGAGCCAGGTCGAGTTCACCTTCCGCGCCGGCACGGGCCTCGACCCGGCCGACGCCATGGTGCTGTTCCGCAGCGCCACCAAGCAGGTGGCGCAGCGCAACGGCTACCACGCCACCTTCATGTGCCGGCCGAAGATTCCAAACGTCATGTCGAGCGGCTGGCACCTGCACCAGTCGCTCAAGGACCGCAAGACCGGCGCCAACGCCTTCACCGATCCCGGCGAGCCGTTGTCGGCCGCCGGCATGCACTGGATGGCGGGGTTGCTGGCGCACGCTCAGGCGTCGGCGGCGTTCAGCACGCCGACGCTGAACGGCTACGGGCGATACCAGCCGTTCATGCTGGCGCCCGACCGCGCGATCTGGGCGCGCGAGAACCGCGGCGTCATGGTGCGGGTGCTGGGCGGTCCGGGCGATCCCGCCACGCATCTCGAGAACCGGGTCGGCGAGCCGGCGGCCAATCCCTATCTCTACATGGCGAGCCAGGTCGTGTGCGGCCTCGATGGCCTGCGGACCAGGGCCGATCCGGGCCCCTCGGCCGACACGCCCTACGAGGCCGAGGCGCCCCCACTGCCGCGCTCGCTCGGCGAGGCGCTCGCGGCGCTCGACAAGAACAAGGTGCTGCGCGCCGGTTTCGGCGATTTCTTCGTCGACTACTATCTCAAGCTGAAGCGGGCCGAGATCGACCGCTTCTCCGCGGGGGCCGACGACTGGGAGCAGAGAGAGTACTTCTCGATATTCTAGATGAGGACCGCATGACCGCCATCGCCGTCGTCACCACGGTCGGCAGCAAGAAGGAGGCGCGCGCCATGGCGCACGCTCTGGTCGACGCCAAGCTCGCCGCCTGCGCGCAGATCTCCCGGATAGAAAGCGTCTATTCCTGGAAGGGCTCGGTCGAGAGCGGCAAGGAGTACCGCATCCTCCTCAAGACCACGGAAGCGAGCTACGGCGCCATCGAGCGCGCCATCCGCGAACTGCACTCCTACGAACTGCCGGCGATCCACGCCTTCTCGTTCTCCCACATCCTCGGCGCCTACGCCGAGTGGATCGAGGAGAACGCCGGTTAGGCGCTCGACAGCATCTTCGTCCAGCGTTTCTGCATCTCGGCGGGGTCGACGACCTCCTTGGTCACCGACAGCGACCAGCGATAGCCGAAGGGACAGGCGACCATGCCGGATCGGTCGCCGTAGAACTGGTCCGCGACGGGGCGCACGAGCGTCGCGCCCGCCTTGATCGCGCGGTCGACCGCTTTGTCCGCGTCCGCGACCTGGATGTAGAAGGCGACCGGCGAGCCGCCCGTGGCGGCCGGGCTCCTGGCCCCGAAGTCCGGATACTCGTCGTTCAGCATCAGCACGCTGTCGCCGATCCTGATCTCGGCGTGGCCCACGCGACCCGAAGGCTCGGTGAGGCGGAACAGTTCGGTCGCGCCGAACGCCTTGCCGTAGAACGCGATCGCGGCCTTGGCGTCGTGGACCGTCATGTGGGCGCGCAGGGTCTGGCCGTCCGTGCTCTTTGCGCTCATGGCATCACCTGTGTTATATTACGTTACGTATTGTAACGTAAATAGATGCCCCGTCAAGCCCCCTCCCCGCCGATCCGCGGCCGGCCGCGCGATCCGCGCATCCGAGCCACCATCCTCGCCGCCGCCCGCGGCCTTCTGGAGCGCGGCGGGCTCACCGCCGTCACCATCGAGGCCATCGCCGGCAAGGCGGGCGTCAGCCGGCCGACGATCTACCGCTACTGGCCGAACGCGCCGGCGGTGGCGATGGCGGCGTTCCTCGAGGCGTCCGATGCGCCGGCGGCGGGCCGCGCCGGCCGCTCGCCGCGCGCCGCGTTGCGTGCCCAGCTTCATGCGGTCGCCGATGCCTTTGCCGCGCCGACTGGGCGCAGCATCGCCGCCATGGTCGCCGCGGCGCAATCCGAGACCGAACTCGCCAAGGCCTTCCGCAACGAGTTCATCGCCCGCAATCGCGACGCCGCGCGCCTGCTGCTCGAACGCAGCGCGGCCGACGGCCAGATCGACGCTCTCGTCGACACTGAGCTCACGCTCGACCTCATCTTCGGACCGCTCTTCTACCGCCTGCTGATGGGCCACGCCCCGATCACGCACGGCTTCGTCGATCGGCTGCTCGAGGTCGTCATCCCGTCACGCGACTGAGGGCCGCCGCCGTTTCCTCGACGAGCCTGCCGACCAGCGCGGCGGCCGGCATCTCGCGCGCCAGCGTCGGCGCCTGCCCGCTCCACAGCGACGTGAACTCGGCCGATCCCTTCGCCTCGGCCGCCGTCCGCAGCGGTTGCGAAGCGCCCGCTGCCAGCGGAAACGGCGGTGCGTCGGCGCTCATCGGCCCGATCTCGCGAACGTAGCGGTTGACGATGCCGCGCGCCGGCCGGCCGGTGAAGACGTTGGTGAGCGTCGTGCTGCCGTCGTCGGCCTGCCTCAGCGCCGCACGATGCAGCGACGACGTCCTGGCCTCGGGCGAGAGCATGAAGGCGGTTCCGATCTGCACGCCGGCCGCGCCGAGGGCGAGCGCCGCCACGATCCCGCGCCCGTCGCCGATGCCGCCCGCCGCGATCACCGGCACCCTCACCGCATCGACGACCTGCGGCACCAGCGCCATGGTGCCGGGCTGGCGCGCGATGTCGTCGGCGAGGAACATGCCGCGATGGCCGCCGGCCTCGTTGCCCTGGGCGATCACCGCGTCGACGCCGCGGCCCTCCAGCCAGCGCGCCTCCTCGACCGTCGTCGCCGAGCTGATCACGAGAATGCCGGCATCCCGAAGCCGCTTCATCAGCGCGCCGTCGGGCAGGCCGAAATGGAAGCTGACCACCCTCGGCTTGAACTCGAGCACCACGTCGCACATCGCCGCGCTGAACGGCGCCCGCACCGGGCCGTCGGCACCGGCATCCGCGGCGAGGCCGAATTCGCGGTAGTAGGCCGCCAGTCGCCGGCGCCAGCCGGCATCGACGCCGGCATCGAAGGCCGGCTGCCGATGAACGAAGAAATTGACGTTGAAGGGACGCCCGGTACCCTGCTTCACGAGCTGCAGTTCACCGCGCAGGGTGTCGGGCGTCAGCATCGCACCGGCGACGGCGCCCAGCCCGCCCGCCTCGGAAACGGCCACCGCCATCTGCGGCGAACTGATTCCCGCCATCGGCGCCTGCAGGATGGCATGCTCGATGCCGAACAGGTCGAGCAGCCGTCGATCGTGCCACATGCGATGGAACCTCCTGCCGAGGCGGCGAGCCTACCATGCTAGTCTGCAATCGCGCTTTCCGGGAGACACCAATGATGCGCGGCAGCACGACCGTCCTCACGGTCGAGAACGTCGGCGACAGCCTCGCCTACTATCGCGACAAGCTCGGCTTCGCCGTCGCCTTCGAGTACGGCACCCCCACCTTCTATGTCGGCCTGTGCTCGGGCGGGGTGTCGCTCCATCTCATTGCCACCTCGCATACCCAGCCGCCGCGCCAGCCGGGGCAGGGCGGCGTCGTGATCTTCGTCGACGACGTCGACTCGGTGCACGCGGACCTCGTCCGTCGCGGCGCGACGATCGTCGTTGCGCCGGGAGATCGCGATTATGGCCTCAGGGATTTCAATGTTGCCGATCCGGACGGCAACATGCTGGTCTTCGGCTGCGAAACCAAACCGGCCTGAACGGAGACATCATGGAACTTTGGCAGTATGACGCGACCGACCTCGCCCGCCTCATTCGCACCGGCCAGGCCTCGGCGCGCGAAGCCGTCGATTCGGTGCTGGCGCGGCTCGACCGGGTCAATCCGTCGATCAACGCCGTCGTGCGGCCGTTGCACGAGGAGGCGCGCGCCCTGGCCGAGACGGCCGATGCCGCCCGCGCGCGCGGCCACGCCCTGCCGCCGCTGCACGGCGTGCCGGTCACGACCAAGATCAACGTCGACCAGGTCGGCCTGCCGACCGACAACGGCGTCGCTCCGCTCAAGGACCTGATCGCCCAGGAAGACAGCCCGGTCGTCGCCAACCTCAAGCACGCCGGCGCGATCGTCGTCGGCCGCACCAATGCGCCGGCCTTCTCGATGCGCATCTTCAGCGACAACGCCCTGCACGGCCGCACGCTCAACCCGCGCGATCCCGCGGTGACGCCCGGCGGCTCGAGCGGCGGCGCGGGCGCGGCCACCGCGACCGGCATCGGCGCGATCGCCCACGGCAACGACATCGGTGGCTCTGTGCGCATTCCCGCCTATTGCAACGGCGTCGTCGGGCTGCGCACCGGCTTCGCGCGCATCCCGTCCTTCAATCCGACGGCGGCCAACGCCGGCCGTCCGATCGGCGCCATCCTGATGGCCGTGCAGGGGCCGCATACGCGCAGCGTGCGCGATGCCCGGCTGGCGCTCGAGGTGATGGCGCGCGGCGATCGCCGCGACTGGCGCTGGAACGACGTGCCGATGCAGGGCCCGCCGCCGGCGCGCCCGATCAAGGTGGCGATCGTGCCCGAGTTCCCCGGCAGCAAGACCCATCCGGCGCAGGCCGCGGCCGTGCGCGCCGCCGGGAAGCATCTCAGGGGCACCGGCTACGTCGTCGAGGAGATCCAGCCGCCCGAGCTCGAGCGCTGCGTCGCGCTCTGGCACATGATCTGCGTCACCGACGTGTTCGGCGGGTTGTGGCCGCAGATGCAGAAGATGGGCGATCCCGACGGCATCGCCGCGATGGGCCACTGGCTCGCCTTGCACAAGCCGGTCGATCTCGCGACCTACGTCGCCGCGCTCGCCGAGCGCGAGGGCATGCTGTTCCGATGGATGAGCTTCATGCAGCAGTGGCCGCTGGTGATCCTGCCGACGCTCGCCGACCTGCCGCCACGCCAGGTCGCCGACATCACCCTCGAGGGCCAGCGCGAGGTGCTCGATTCGATGCGCCCGGCCCTGATCGCCCCGCTGCTCGGCCTGCCCGGCCTCGCTGTGCCGGTGGGCAGCCACGGCAGGCTGCGCACCGGCGTGCAGATCATGGCCATGCGCAATCGCGAGGATCTCTGTCTCGATGCCGGCGAGGTGATCGAGGCGGCGGAAGGCGTGGTCGAGCCGGTCGAGCCGGCCAACGGCTAGCTAACGCAGCACCTCCCGGAAAATGCATCTGTCGACGCCGCGGCCCGACACCGCGGCGCGGCTCGACCAGTGCCAGAGCGGCGTCCAGTAGTCCTCGACGATCTCCTGCGCCGCCTTGCGGTCGTCGATGATGTAGCCGAACTCCTGCAGGTTCACCGGGTACATGTTGTCCGAGCCGATATAGAAGAGCCGATCGTCGACCATCCAGAACTTGGCGTGGTTGGCGATCTGCTGCCCGTCGGGCCATTGGTTCTCCGGTCCGAAGCGGAACGACGCCAGGTGCACGCGCTGGCACAGCATGGCGTTGACCGGATCGGGGCCGCGGCGAATCTGGTATCGCCACAGCGGATCGAGCGCCTCGAAGCGCCGCGACACCAGCTCGCGCAGCCGTCGCGCCACGACTTCGAGGCGGACGCCGTTATTGTAGATGCTGCCGGTGTTGCCGACCGCACCGTAGTTCGAGAGCACGATGTGGATGTCGCCGTCGTTGTGGAACAGGAAGTCGACCAGCCGCTCGAGCGCCGTCTCCGGGAAAAGCGTGTCGGCCCGGCCCATGTTGAAGCCGAGATCCTGCTGCACGATCCGGATGTTGCCGCGCGCCGCCCCGAGCGCGAGGTCGCGTGCGAGCTCGCTCTGGTTGGCGAAATCCCGCGTGATGCCCGCGCCCAGGCGCGCCACGGCAAGCACTTGCAGCGGGCCGACGGCGGGCGACGGGCGAAGGCGCGGCGACGGCACGCAGCCCGAGACGTTGCTGCCGACCACCGAAATGGTGGGCTTGCGATCGAGGTTGGCGCAGACGTAGCGCCACAGCGCCTCGATGTAGCGGGCCGCGCTGGCGGCCGCGGGGCCGCGCATCCTCATCGAGAGATCGTGCACCGGATTGCCGACGAGATAGTCGGCCGACCATAGATTGTGGCCGCCCGACAGCACGTCGCGACCGTCGACCGCGACGATCTTCGCGTGATTCCACGAGTAGCTGTCGCAGCCCTCGAACACCAGGCAGGAGCGCATCGCGGCGACGCTCAGCACCAGGCGCCCCATTTCTCGCGGAGCCAGTTCGTCGAACACCCGCCGGGCATCGACGTTGGCCGGCGGATACTGGCCGACCAGCAGGCGGACGGTGACGTCGCGCCGGCTCCGCGCAAGCTCGGCAACGGCATGACGGAGGACGCCGAGGAAGCGCGTGTCG